>UQJF01000049.1 GCA_900541315.1 uncultured Clostridium sp.
GAAAAACAAATGCCACCTTCGGTGTCGCTTGTTTTTCTTTTGGACTCATTATATCATAATTCCTATTTTCTAACAAGGGAGCCACTGGCATATTGACCGTGATCAGGACATATGATGATACCAGGGCCAAAAGGCCGGAAATATATAAAACAGGTACAGAAAGCTTCCGAGAGTACATTTTAACCAAAAGGGGGATATTATGTCTTTTTCTAAGAAATATTCATTTCATTCATTTGTCTTTATTGGTATGGAACTTTTTGTCCTGATGCTTTTATGCCTTTGTCTTTTTATGAAGAAAACAGACCGGCAGACTGATATTTTCCAGACATCCAGCAAATTTATTAAATGGGTAGATTTTAATGTGACCAGCGAGGCGTTAGATCAGGCTTTCAGGTACGATGTGGATACCTGCCAGGCGGAAATACATTTAAACTGGGTGGATTTGCTGGCATATCTTGGAACACGCTATGGCGGGGATTTTTCCAGATATAAGAAAAGTGATATGGAAAAGGTGGCAGAGCAGCTGATCAATGGGGACTCGACTATGGAAGAGCTGACAAAAGATATGAAATATTATGACTATTACAAACAGGCTTATGGGGCGGTGTTAGACGGAATGGTAGGGACATTTCAGGCGGAAATACCGGCAGATGAAGTGCCGCAGGTGCCGCAATCATCCGAAACTGTGCCCGATACTGTCTGGGTCACAAAATACGGCCTGAAGGCCTTCTTCCCGCTGGCAAAAAACTTCCCCTACAATGATTTTGACGATTTCGGTGTTTCACGCAGCTACGGCTTCAGGCGCCGCCACTTAGGCCACGACATGATGGGACAGGTGGGAACTCCCATTATCGCCGTAGAATCCGGGTATGTAGAAGCCCTTGGCTGGAACCAGTACGGAGGCTGGCGGATCGGGATCCGAAGCTTTGATAAAAAGCGGTATTATTACTACGCTCACCTGCGGAAAAACTACCCCTTCCAGTCTGATTTAAAAGAAGGCAGTCTAGTCCAGGCCGGAGACGTTATCGGCTATATGGGGCGCACCGGCTACAGCTCCAAAGAGAACACCAACAACATAGAAGAACCCCACCTCCACTTCGGTCTGGAGCTGGTTTTTGACGAATCCCAGAAAGAAAGTGACCACGAGATCTGGATCAACTGCTACGAACTGGTGAAATTTCTGCAAAAAAAACAGTGTGAAACCATAAAAGTAGACGGAACCAAAGAATGGAGACGGGTATACCAGACGAAAGATATTCCCCCTGCGTAACATCTGTATAACCCGTCATCTTTCCAGGATGTACATCAAATGCAGCCACCTGTAATAAGCTTCCTTATTGCGCAGATCAGGAAAAAGCCGCCCGGCAACTGCCGGACGGCTTTCATTCAGCTTATTTAACTTAATTTATGGATAAACAACCCACTTCTTAACTTCGGTTCAAACCAGGTAGACTTCGGCGGCATTAAAAGGCCTGCATCTGCTACTGCTAAAAGCTCTTCAATAGAAGTGGGATACATGGAAAAGGCAATCTCCATATCTTCCCTTACACGGCGTTCCAGTTCTTTTAATCCCCGGATCCCGCCGATAAAATCAATACGCTTATCCGTTCTTGGATCACCGATGCCAAGTACCGGTCCTAACAGCTGGTCCTGTAAAATAGAAACATCCAGTCCCTTTACCGGATCAGCGCTCCTGTACTGGGGAAGTACCTTTAAAGCATACCAGGTGTTGTCCAGGTACATGCCGAAAGTTCCTTTTTCAGCCGGTGCATAAGGTTCTTTTCCAATTTCTTCCAGTTCGAACTTTCCCTTTACTGCCTCAAAGAACTGTTCCCTGCTCATTCCATTTAAGTCTTTGACCACACGGTTGTATGGAAGGATCATTAATTCCTCATCCGGGAACAAAACAGACAGGAAGTAGTTAAATGGCTCTTCACCTGTATATCCAGGGTTTTCTGCCCTGCGTTTTAAGCCTACCTTTACAGCGGAAGCTGCTCTGTGATGTCCGTCTGCAATATAGGTAGCCGGAATTGCTGCAAATGCTGCCTCAATAGCCGCAGTCTGTGCCGGATCATCGATCTTCCATACCCGGTGACGGATGCCGTCATCCGACACAAAATCATAAAGAACCGGTTTTGCCTTCTCTTCTGCTACAATAGCCTTTAAGATCTCATTCTGTCTGTAAGTCAGAAAGATCGGGCCAGTCTGGGCATTGACTGTATCCACATGACGGATACGGTCTAATTCTTTATCCTCTCTGGTATTTTCATGCTTCTTGACCACTCCGTTTACATAATCATCAATGGAACTGCAGGCAACGATCCCTGTCTGGCTGCGTCCATCCATGGTCAGTTCATATAGATAATAATGGTCTCCTGCATCTGTAACATACACACCTTCTGCGATCTGGGTATCTAAAAGCTCTCTCGCTTTTTCATACACACAATCTGCATAAGTATCCACATCATCAGAAAACTGAGTCTCCGCCCTGTCAATATTTAAGAAAGAAACAGGATTTCCTGCTACAGCTGCACACGCCTCTTTCCTGTTGTATACGTCATAAGGAAGGGATGCAACCTTAGCTGCATTCTCCTTTGCAGGTCTGATGCATATAAATGGTTTTACTACTGCCATTTTTTTCTCCTTCTGATCCGTCCTTTTATTTCACTATGCGTACCCGTAAAACACCCTCAATGGCCTTTAATTTCTCCACAGTTGCCTCTTCTGGCTTGTGTTCCAGATCTAATAAGGTATACGCAAACTTATCACGGCTCTTATTAGTCATATCAGAAATGTTTACGCCCTGAGCTGCCAGTATTGCAGTGATCTGTCCAATCATATTTGGGATATTCATATGAAGAACGGCAATACGGCTTTCTGCCTGGCATACACCCATATCGCAGGCCGGATAATTAACAGAATTTTTAATATTACCATTTTCCAGATAATCTGTGATCTCCTTTACTGCCATTACCGCACAGTTGTCCTCAGACTCTCTTGTGGAAGCACCCAGATGTGGGGTGAGGATCACATTTTTCATATGTACTACCTTTGGATTTGGGAAATCGCTGACATAACGGGCAACTTTTCCAGCCTCCAGTGCTGCAGCCATATCGTCATCATTTACAAGAGTATCCCTTGCAAAGTTCAAGATCACCACGCCATCCTTCATCATGTCCAGTTTATCTTTATTGATCATGCCTTTGGTGGACTCTAACAGCGGCACATGAACGGTAATATAGTCGCACTCCTGGAAAATAGTATCTACATTGGTGATGTGCTTTACATTTCTGGAAAGTCTCCATGCTGCATTAACAGAAATATATGGGTCATAACCGTAAACTTCCATTCCCAGATGGGTAGCTGCATTTGCAACCTCAGCACCGATAGCGCCAAGTCCGATGACACCTAACTTTTTACCCTTTAATTCCCAGCCTGCAAATGCTTTTTTGCTCTTTTCTGTTGTTTTTGCAATGTTTTCGTCCTGGGCATTGTCCTGGCACCATTTAATACCGCCTACAATGTCACGGGAAGCTAAAAACATACCGACAAGAACCAGCTCTTTTACTCCGTTTGCATTGGCACCTGGTGTGTTAAATACAACCACGCCAGCCTTTGCACACTCATCTAAAGGAATGTTATTTACACCTGCACCTGCACGTCCTACTGCCAGAAGTCCCTCCGGCAGTTCCATTTCATGCATAGAAGCGCTTCGTACTAAAAAGGCATCTGCCTCTGCTTTATTGTCAGTTATCTCATAATCAGCCGGGAACAGGTCTGTTCCGCAGGCTGCTATTGGATTTAAGCAATGGATCTTTTTCATAATACTATCTCCTCGTCCTCATAAATAGTGTTCATATAGATCACAGATGTTTCTTCTCAAAATCAGACATAAACTCAACCAGCTTCTCTACACCGGCCTTTGGCATTGCATTGTAGATACTTGCACGCATGCCGCCTACTGTTCTGTGTCCCTTTAAGTTTTCAAGTCCTGCTGCTTTGGATTCTTTTACAAATAAGGCATCCAGTTCTTCATTTCCTGTGATAAATGGTACGTTCATGATAGAACGGTCTTTCTTTACTACAGTGCCCTTGAACAGCTTGCTCTCATCTAAGAAATCATAAAGGATCTTTGCCTTCTCCTCGTTGATCTTCTTCATCTCTTCCAGGCCGCCTTTTGCCTTTAACCACTTAAATACCTTGCCGCACATGTAAATGCCGTATGTAGGAGGTGTATTGTAAAGGGATTTTGCATCTGCATGGATCTTGTAACGCAGCATGGTAGGTGTTCCCTCTAATACATCCTCTGTGATCAGATCCTCACGGATGATAACGATAACAGTACCTGCAGGTCCTACGTTCTTCTGTGCACCTGCAAAGATCAGGCCATATTTAGATACGTCAACAGGCTCAGATAAGAAACAGGAAGACTGGTCTGCTACTAACAGCTTTCCCTTTGTATTCGGGAGAGTCCAGAACTTTGTTCCGTAGATAGTATTATTTTCACAGATGTACACATAATCTGCATCCTCAGATACAGGCAGGTCAGAACAATCCGGAATATAGCTGAAAGTCTTATCAGCACTGGAAGCGATCGCATTTGCCTTTCCGTAAATAGATGCCTCTTTATGCGCTTTCTTTGCCCACTGTCCAGTAATGATATAATCTGCCACGCGGTTCTTCATCAGGTTCATAGGAACCATGGCAAACTGGGTAGAACCGCCGCCCTGAAGAAAAAGCACCTTATAATTCTCCGGAATGTGTAAGAGATCGCGCAGATCTGATTCAGCATCTTCAATAATGGTCTCATATGATTTAGATCGATGGCTCATCTCCATTACTGACATTCCTGTGCCTCTGTAATCCAGCATTTCTGCTGCTGCTTCTTTCAGGACTTCTTCCGGTAATACTGCCGGCCCTGCTGAAAAGTTGTAAACTCTGCTCATAATTCTCCTCCTCTTGGAATTAATTGTGTACCCTCATTTATTTATATGCAAGGGGCTTCCCTGCATGATGCAAACAGGAAATTTTTCCTGCATCACACAGAGAAGCCACCTGTGTATATACGCCCTTGTATAAGTAATTTTTGTATAAGTAATTCTGTCTTTACTGTTACTTTACCAGTATAAACCAATAACACGGTAACGTTCCAAGGTGTTAGAAATTACTATACAACGTTTCATTTTATTTTTCAAGCAGATTTCATCTGAATCTTTTTTAGATTTTCAGTTAACTGTTGAATTTTTTTCTATGAAAACGCTGAACTAGTTGATCTTTAAGTCTGTATCATCAAATGCATCTGCGATAGGAGCTCCCGGAGATACCATTGGGAATACCTTGTCGTCGCAGCCGATCTGACAGTCAATGACAACAGGGATATTTAAAGAGATCGCCTCTTTTAATACAGGAGCCAGCTCCTCTTTTTGGGTCACTCTGTAAGCCTTTGCTCCCATTGCCTCTGCGATCTTTACATAATCAACAGAATCATTGAGAACAGTCTGAGAATAACGCTTTCCATAGTAGAGCGTCTGCCACTGACGCACCATACCTAATACATGGTTGTTGATGATCAGTTCGATCACCGGGATATTGTAACGGGTCGCTGTAGCGATCTCGTTCATATTCATGCGGAAGCAGCCATCACCTGCAATGTTGATAACAGTCTTATCCTTGCAGCCCATTTTAGCACCAATAGAAGCGCCCAGGCCATATCCCATGGTTCCCAGTCCACCGGAAGTAAGAAGGGTTCTAGGCTGACGGTATTTGTAATACTGGGCCGCCCACATCTGGTGCTGGCCAACCTCTGTTACGATCACAGCGTCCCCGCCTGTAACTTCATTTACAGTCTGGATAATAAAAGGACCGGTAAGTACATTCTTATTGTAACGCAGCGGATACATATCCTTCATACGTTCAATATGGGCGATCCACTCATCATGGTTAATAGGATCCAGATGGGTATTTAACCTGCGTAAAATAGTCTTAGCATCTCCAATGATGCTTGCGTCAACCTTAATATTCTTGTTGATCTCTGCACGGTCAATGTCAATCTGTAAAATTTTTGCGTTTTTCGCAAATTTTGATGCATTTCCAATAACACGGTCACTGAATCTGGCGCCAACTACTACTAAAAGGTCTGCCTCAGTAATGCCATAGTTGGATGTTTTAGTTCCATGCATACCAACCATACCTGTATACAGTTCATCTGCACCATCAAATGCGCCCTTACCCATTAAACTGTCTGCAACCGGTGCCTGGATCTTGTGGGCAAACACACGCAGTTCTTCAGAAGCATTGGAGATAATAGCACCGCCACCTACGAAAATAAATGGCTTCTGGGCCTTGCGGATCATTTCCAGAGCCCGCTCCATATCTTCTTCTTTAATGGTATCGGTCTGTGGTTCGATCTTCTCCGGCTCCTGATACTCATAATCTGCAGTTGCCGCAGTTACATCCTTTGTAATATCCACCAGAACAGGGCCCGGTCTTCCACTCTGGGCAATGACAAAAGCCCTGCGGATCACTTTTGCCAGTTTATTAATATCTTTTACAATGAAATTATATTTCGTGATAGGCATGGTCACACCGGTAATGTCGATCTCCTGGAAACTGTCCTTACCTAAGAGGCTGTTTGCCACGTTACAGGTAATAGCTACTACCGGAACTGAATCCATATATGCAGTAGCAATACCTGTTACCAGGTTAGTCGCACCAGGGCCGGAAGTTGCCAGGCATACGCCTACCTTTCCAGTTGCCCTGGCATATCCGTCTGCTGCATGGGAAGCGCCCTGTTCATGAGATGTAAGAATATGGGTGATCTCATTCTGGTGCTGATACAGCGCATCATATATATTCAGGATGGCACCGCCCGGATATCCAAAAACAGTGTCTACCCCCTGTTCTTTCAAACATTCTATAACGATTTCCGCACCTGTCAATTTACTCATATGTCCTGTACTCCTTTACAATATTACTCAGCGCCTTCCTTATTTTGCCTGAAGGATAGCACCCTTGTCGCCGGAAGTTACCAGTGAAGCATATCTTGCCAGATAACCGGTAGTCACCTTTGGCTCTCTTGGCTGCCATTTTGCTTTTCTGGCTGCCATTTCTTCATCAGAAACCAGTACATTTAACTGATGATTATCAATATCAATGGAAATGATATCTCCCTCTTCTACTAATGCGATCGGACCGCCTACAGCTGCCTCCGGAGAAACATGTCCGATAGAAGCACCTCTGGATGCTCCGGAGAAACGTCCGTCTGTGATCAGGGCTACTGTGGATCCAAGTCCCATTCCTGCAATAGCAGAAGTCGGATTTAACATTTCTCTCATGCCAGGGCCGCCTTTTGGTCCCTCATAACGGATCACAACAACATCCCCGGCAACGATCCTGCCGCCCTTGATCGCTGCAATAGCGTCTTCCTCGCAGTCAAAGACTCTGGCTGGACCTTCATGCTTTAACATTTCAGGAGCTACTGCAGAACGCTTTACAACGCCTGAATCTGGTGCCAGATTACCCTTTAAGATAGCAATACCACCGGTCTGGCTGTATGGATTGTCAATCGGACGGATAACATCCGGATCTTTGTTTACGCAGTCCTTGATGTTTTCGCCGACAGTCTTTCCTGTAACAGTCATGCAGTCCAGATTTAACAGGCCTTTCTTGCTGATCTCATTCATAACAGCATAGATACCGCCTGCCTCGTTCAGGTCTTCTATGTAAGTATGACCTGCAGGTGCTAAGTGGCACAGATTTGGTGTTCTTGCGCTGATCTCATTTGCAATGTCTACATTTAACTCAACACCAGCTTCATGTGCAATAGCCGGTAAATGGAGCATACTGTTGGTAGAACATCCTAAAGCCATATCCATGGTCAAAGCATTCATAAATGCTTCTTTTGTCATAATATCTCTTGGACGGATATTTCTTTTTAACATTTCCATTACCTGCATGCCGGCATGTTTAGCCAGCTTGATACGTTCGGAATAAACTGCAGGAATGGTTCCGTTTCCACGAAGTCCCATACCAAGAACCTCTGTCAGGCAGTTCATGCTGTTTGCAGTGTACATACCAGAACAGGATCCGCAGGTCGGACAGGTCTTATTTTCATATTCTTTTACATCTTCTTCGGTCATCTTTCCTGCTGCATAGGCACCAACTGCCTCAAACATACTGGAAAGGCTGGTCTTACATCCCTTTACGTGGCCTGCAAGCATTGGACCGCCGCTGACAAATACAGTTGGGATATTTAATCTTGCTGCCGCCATTAACAGACCAGGAACATTCTTATCACAGTTTGGAACCATGACCAAAGCATCAAACTGATGTGCCATTGCCATACATTCAGTAGAATCTGCGATCAGGTCTCTGGTAACCAGCGAATACTTCATGCCCACATGCCCCATGGCAATACCGTCACAGACTGCAATAGCCGGAAATACGACCGGGGTACCGCCACCCATGGCAACACCTAATTTTACTGCCTCTACGATCTTATCCAGGTTCATATGTCCCGGAACGATCTCATTATAAGAACTTACAATACCTACTAATGGCTTATTCATTTCTTCTTCTGTCATACCAAGTGCATTAAAAAGGGAACGATGCGGTGCCTGCTGCATTCCTTTTCTTACTGCGTCACTTCTCATATTTTTATCCTCCTGAAAATCTCATGTACTCCCGGAATCTTTTAGTGAATACGCTCTGCAACCAGATCACCCATCTGGGTAGTTCCAACCCTGGTGCAGCCTTCTGACATAATATCGCCGGTACGATATCCATCTTTCAGCACCTGACGTACTGCTGTCTCTACTGCCAGTGCCTCTTTGTCCAGGTCACAGGAATAACGAAGAAGCATCGCTGCGGAAAGAATGGTTGCTAATGGGTTGGCAATATCTTTTCCTGCAATATCCGGTGCAGAACCATGGCTTGGCTCATACAGACCGAACTTTGACTCATTTAAGCTTGCAGAAGATAACATGCCGATAGAACCGGTGATCATACTTGCCTCATCTGAAAGGATGTCACCAAACATGTTCTCAGTCAGAACTACGTCAAACTGTCCCGGATTCATAACCAGCTGCATTGCACAGTTGTCTACTAACATGTGGCTTACTTCTACTTCCGGATAATCCTTTGCAACTTCATTTACAACCTTGCGCCATAAACGGGAAGTATCCAGAACATTGGCCTTGTCAACACTTACCAGCTTTTTACGGCGCTTCATAGCGATCTCAAATCCCTTGACAGCAATACGGCGGATCTCATGCTCACTGTATGGCATAGAGTCTACCGCATATAATTCACCGTCTTTTTCCTCAGTGCTTCTTGCTCCGAAATAAACACCGCCGGTCAGTTCACGCATAATGACCATATCAAAGCCATTTCCAATGATCTCTTTCTTTAATGGACACGCATCTGCTAACTGCTCAAAAAGATAAGCCGGACGGATGTTTGCAAACAGTCCTAAACCTTTACGGATCTTTAAAAGTCCTGCCTCTGGTCTCAGGTTTGGTGCAATATCATACCATCTGGAGTTGCCTACATCACCTCCAACAGCACCTAACAGCACTGCATCTGAATTTCTGGCTGTCTCCAGCGCTTCATCCGTCAGCGGAACACCATATGCATCAATGGAGCAGCCGCCCATTAAAATATCCGTATAATTAAACTTATGTCCGTAAACTTCTCCTACTTTATCTAATACCTTTTTGGCCTCTCTTATAATCTCAGGGCCAATACCATCTCCCGGAATTGCAACAATATTATAATTCATAATTATTATCCCCTTTATCTACTATTCCTATTAGTTATATCTTTTGCAATAGCTGTGATTTCTATCAATCATATCTCATTTGAGGCTTCATTTCAACTATTCCCGCCCATTTTCCCTATTACAAAATATACATGTTTGGAATTGCCGGTATAACTATAAATCATAATTCTAAATACATTCTTAATCTTCTCATTTTTCTATTGGATCTCACGGATCAGGCAATACTGTTTTAAATCAAAATGCTTCTGGACAATGCCAAAAAGCTTAAAACCAAAATGTTCGTACATAGGCACGTTATCCGGATTATGGGTTTCCAGTGAGATCATCAGATGATGCTCCTGGGCATAACGGATCACCTCATCCATAAGGATAGCTGCCAGACCATGATGCTGCATGTCCGGATCCACTGCAAGGTAGATCACATGAAGACGCTCTTCCTGGTGGAGCTGGTCGGTCCACCGGGAGTTTAAATAATCACGGCCTTTCATAAAATTCCAT
The DNA here is from genome assembly GCA_900541315.1 of uncultured Clostridium sp. Lineage (GTDB taxonomy): Bacteria > Bacillota > Clostridia > Lachnospirales > Lachnospiraceae > Enterocloster. The sequence continues at coordinate 10,277 of UQJF01000049.1, forward strand.
AAAGTCTTCAGGCTCGGATCCTCTTTGATCAGATATTCATCTGTCTTTAAACCCGCCCAGGCTTCTGTAAGATAAAAAGCAAGGGGATTATAAGGCTCTGACTCATCAGAAACCACTAACAGGGAATTCATTTCCTCGCTGTCAGAATAAATCTCACAGGTTTCAATAAATTCTGTAAGATCACACTTAAAAAGTTCAGGAAGCAGACGCTCCCTTGTCTCTTTTTCCGGAATCAGCTTGCAATATAAGGGATCATGGGCAAAGCATTTCACCAGCAATTTTTCCAGTTTTGGCAGATCTTCTTTTTTTACTCTGTATAACGTCTGACTTTCCATACTATATATCTGTTCTCCTTACTGTTTTTCCAGGCATCCTTCCATGGCAGCTAAAAGCTTCTCCACAGAAGATGCCATATAATCAATATCATCCCGGTAGCACTGCTCCTGGGCTTTTGCAGCCTGAAGCAGAGTCTTGTATTCTTCTTCCAGATCCGGTCTTTCTCCTGCTTTCTGCAGTTTGTTCTTTTTCTTTAAACTTACTACCAGATCGTACAGATTTTCATGGTGGATAATACGGCCATAGCCCCATTTTAACCGGTCTGCCGGCTGATTTAATACATATTCAGTAAAATAACGGAATACTTCTCTGTCAAACAGGAAGGCATACCGGTTATTATCAATCTCATAAACTGCTTCCAGGGCACCTTCCGGATCATCCTCTTTTAAGCAGGCAAGCGCCTTATAAATAGCTTTCAGGTTCTCACCTACCCCCTGCTGCGGGAACAGTACATCGTCATGCCAGTTTAAGCGGACAAAATAGTCCTGTTCCTTGCGGAAGATATAAAGAAGGGAGCTGTTTAAGTCTGCATATCCTGCTGCCACATTCTTTGCCTCATCATACTTTCCTGATTCCAGAAGGCTTTTATAATCATCGTTGATCTTCTGTATCTGACTGTATAACTGACGTCCCAGCTCTTTGGCCTTATTCAGACGTTCTAAAAGGTTCGTTTCATCTGCCTGTGTTTTTTCACACAGGGATTTTTCTACACTGTCTTCCACTGCAGTAAACAGCCGTTCAAAATCCATAGGTACTACTGCTGTATAGTCAAATGCCAGCACCAGTTTTCCATAAAGGTTATGGTGGAAGCGGTAAACCGGCTCGTCATAGAAATCTTCATTATCAAACTGAGAATGATAGTGGGTCTCCATAAACTCCCCGTCGCTGAACTCATTTACAGAGGATGGAATTCCTGCAATGGCAATGGAAAAATCATCAGACCAGGTCTGGATAGGGAAGTGGACTTCCAGGCCTTCCGGGTATGCTTCTTTTGACGGCTGAATATGCTCTGTTGCTTTCTTCATAAAGGAAGCGTATTCGTAGGTGCAGCGGACTGCATCCTTCTTTCCATGGGCATGGGCTGGAAGTTCAAAGTTAAAGTCTGCGACCACCTTTCCCTGCCACTCCGGATGGGCAGTAAATACCTGTTCGTAGGCACCGGTAGACCAATCATATTTAGAGTCTACTACTCCCCACTCTTCTGCTGCCATAGCACAGAACACTAACGTCTTCCTTGGCTTATATCCCATATCAATAAAAGTTCTTGCGATCCCAAGCATCATTGCAACTGCCGCATTGTCATCCTGAAAACCGGTAAAATAAGAGTCATAGTGAGCGGACAGCATGATCATCTGCTCCGGCTCTTCTCCTGGTATCATGCCGGTAATGTTATAGGACTCCCGGTCACGGACCACAGTAGACTGGGCATCAAATAATACCTGGATTTCTTTAAAATCCCCTGTATGATTTCCAGTTTTTTCTATATTTCCCATATCTGCTTTTAAGACAGCCGCATCTGCCTGGGAAATGGAGAAAGCAGCTGCCTCTTTCGGTCCTGCAATATCCTGGGCATTTAAAGAAGTATCATGGATCTCCCCATACCCCTGATCCTGAACTGCAATAAGTGCTGCCGCTCCCTTTAAATGAGCCTGATAAACCGGAAAATTGATCCACCATTCTTCTCTCTGGTTAATATCGATCAGCACAAGCTTACCTTTTACATCTATATTTTCATAATTTTCCGCTGTGCCCCGTCCTAAATAGACCATGGAAAATTCCTGAAATCCTTCTGTATGAAAATCCGTCTGATAAGCGCCTAATTGAAATTCATATTCTTTATCTTCTTTATCACGGTAACGAAGGACCGCGTGATGAAAGTCCCAGCTGTCTACCTTGATCTTATCCTTTTGTACATTCTGAAGTCCCATTTCCTGCATTTCTTTTAAAAGCAGTTCTCCCGTTTCCCACTCTGCTTTGGAGCCGGCTGTACGGTATCCCAGTACCGGATTTGTCTTGGGTCCTTCCATTCTTTTTGCAAGATCATAAGATTTTTTTACATCAACAGCCTGTTCAAAGGCTTCTTCCCATTCCCTTAAACTGTTCATATTTCTGTCCTCTTTCTTCTAAGCTCTGTTTGAGAACACATCTATCTCAAATGCTGCATCTATAATAGCACAAAATAAGCCGCTGCAAAATGTCTTTTTACACTTTGCAGCGGCTTGTATTTACAGTAATGTATCTACAGTCTGTCTGTTTTACTGGGCGATCCAGGCTCCATCTGCGCCTACCAGATAATTATCAGGTGTCATGCAATCAGTAAGCATATCTCCATTTTCAGAGCAATAGTAACTCTTTCCATTCCAGTCGATCCAGCCGGTCTTCATATAGCCGTTCTCATCAAAGAAATACCATTTTCCGCCTAATTCTTCCCACTGGTTTGCAGGATAGGTTCCGTCTGCCCTGCAATACCACCACCTCTTGTCTGTTTCCTGTTTCCATTTACCAGTAGTGCCGGAAGCTGTATTTACATTTGATGCATTTGGGTCTGCTTTAAATTCTGCTACTTTGTCACCACTAATATAAACGGTGTTAGATTCGGTCCATTCGCCTTTTACCGTATTGTCATATTTATTAACAGCACGGACTTTTACCATATAGTTTTCATTTGGCTTCATCATACGTATTCTGCAGTTGGCAGAGTTTGTATCGGTAGTAAGGGCAGTTCCTACGATCTTTCCTTCCCTGTATACACGGACTTCGTAGCTTCCTGCTGTACTTATAGCCGGCCAGGTGGCAATTCCATTATCTGATAAAGTAATTCCTTCCATGGATTTTAAACTGTTCTGCAGGGAAGGCAAGTTTACATCTAACAGTAATTCAGAACTGGAATTCTGTCTGGTAGATGATTTATATTCCGCACCACCCTTTAATGTGATCTTATCCTTTCCCAGGGAAGTAAAATAATAATCATCATCTGCAGTCAATGTGATACGGATCTGGGGTGTCATATCTTCTGTCCAGGTAAATCCCTCATTTAATATATCATATCCATCTACGCTGTATCGGCTGCTGCTGCTGTCGATTTCAATATTCTCCATTCCAAAGTCTGTATTCGGTTCAATATCAGCCTTGATCGTCAATGTAACCGATGTGATCTTCTTTCTGCTGGCTGCATAGCCTGGGAACGCACACATTGCCGCAAGAACCCCCGCCATCACAGCTGCGATCAGTCTTTTTTTACTGTATGCCATATACCTATTCCTCCTTTTCCTCACAAATGTTCTCTCAGAGTCTTTCTTTGCTCTAAGACTACCCTTTTTACCACATACTGTCAATAAAGTTTTCCTTACGATTTACTAGTAAATCGTTTCGTAAATAACTGTACTGATCACGTAGGATGCGGATTTGAGTGTGCAGGTCTAAAAACGCAGGTGCAGCATGCCAACGGCACGTAACAGCTGGCTTTCATTATGCAATGTATCAAAAAAAGCTCCATCTGCTGATGAAGCTTTTTTATAATACATTTTTTACTTTGCATAGCCCGTTACTCTGGATTCACGGATCACATTGACTTTGATCTGTCCCGGATATTCCAGTTCGTCTTCAATACGCTTGGAAATATCTCTTGCCAGCAATACCATATCGTCATCGCTGACCTGTTCAGGAATAACCATAATACGGACTTCCCGTCCTGCCTGAATAGCAAAAGACTTATCTACACCCTTGAAAGAATTTGTAATATCTTCAAGCTGCTTTAATCTGTTTGTGTATGTTTCCAGTGTCTCTCTTCTTGCACCAGGTCTTGCAGCAGAAATAGTATCTGCAGCCTGAACGATGCATGAAATAAGATTGGTCGGTTCTGTATCTCCATGATGGGATTCTACAGCATTGATAACAACTGCTGATTCTTTGTACTTTCTGCAAAGATCTGCACCCAGCTGTACATGTGTACCTTCCATATCATGATCAACAGATTTACCAATATCGTGGAGTAAACCGGCACGTTTTGCCAGACGTACATCCACACCCAGTTCAGAAGCTAAAAGCCCTGATAACTGTGCTACTTCGATGGAATGCTTTAATGCATTCTGACCATAACTTGTTCTGAATTTCATCCGTCCTAACAATTTTACCAGTTCCGGATGAATGCCATGAATACCAACTTCGAGACATGCGGATTCGCCTTCTTCTCTCATGTTGTTCTCCACTTCTTTTTGCGCTTTCTCTACCATCTCTTCGATCCTTGCCGGATGGATACGGCCGTCTACGATCAGACGTTCCAGCGCAATTCTTGCTACTTCCCTGCGGATCGGATCAAATCCGGATAAAACTACCGCTTCTGGAGTATCATCAATGATCAGTTCCACACCAGTTAATGTCTCAAGAGTACGGATATTACGTCCCTCACGACCAATGATGCGTCCCTTCATCTCATCATTTGGAAGCTGTACTACAGATACTGTTGTTTCCGCCACATGATCTGCTGCACACCGCTGGATAGCTGTGACAACTAAATCTCTGGCCTTCTTATCAGCTTCTTCTTTTGCCTTGTTTTCAAGTTCCTTGATCAGCTTTGCTGTATCATGCTTTACGTCTTCTTCAACAGATTTTAAAAGATATTCTTTTGCCTGTTCGGAGGTAAGACCGGAAATTCGTTCCAGTTCCTGTATTCCCTGTTCATACTGGGCCTCTACTTCTGCGGTACGTTCACCGAGAATATTTTCCCTTCTGACCAGATCAGCCTCCTTCTTTTCAAGGGCATCTGCCTTTTTTTCAACGTTTTCTTCTTTGCTTAATACACGCTTCTCGTAACGCTGAAGTTCCGCTCTTCTTTCCTTGGTTTCTTTTTCCAACTCATTTTTTGTCTTTAAAGATTCTTCCTTGGCTTCCAGGAGAGCTTCTCGCTTCTTTGTTTCTGCAGTCTTTAATGCTTCATCTATTATTTCTCTGGCTTTTTCTTCTGCACTTCCAACCTTGCTGTCATACTGCTTGCGCTCGTAAGAACGGCCTGCAGAATGTGCAAAATAGCCAGCAATAATAGCCGCGATCACCGCGCCGATTATAGCAGGAATTATGATCTGCAACACAGGAGCACCTCCTTATATTTAGTTTTCATTGTACGAAATACAACATATTAATTTTATACTTTTTTCAGAATTGTGTCAAGTATATTCCTCTTATTTCCCCGTTGTACCGACAACATAAACAAAAGGACATGCTGCCTTCTTTAATCATCTGTGCTCTCCCTCAAAACCCGCTGGATAACATCAAAAGAAAAGCCTTTTCTGCCTAAAAAAGCAGCCAGTTTCTGCCTTTCTTTCCAATCCGCTGGGATCTGTCCGCCTGTTTTTTTCTTTACTAAAACCCGGACTGTATCATCTTCATTAATGGGAGCTTCTTCCAGCATCCGGCTGATCGTATCCTTATCCACGCCCTTTTGCTGCAGCTCAAAAACAATCTGACGGGGACTTTTTCTGCTTTTATTTACATGAATATAATTTTCTGTGTAAGAACTGTCATCTACAAAATGATACTCTTCCAAAAAGGACATCACCTCTCTGATCACATCGTCCGGGTAACCATCTTTTTGCAGTTTTTGGATCATTTCAGCCTTGGTCCGCCCCTGGGACTGAAGAAGATACAGGGCGCGATCTCTGGCCCGTTTTAAAAGGATCTCTTCTTTTATCTTCTCGTAAGTCTGTTCCGAAAGGTCATTTTCTTCTTCTATATGGAAACGGGCTGCTTCACTTTTATATAAAACAAATGCAAAGTCCTCTCCAAGGAAGACTTTGCATTTTCTCTTATCTACAGGGACAATTGCTGTAACGGTCATTCTTTTTCAGCCTCAGAAACAGTCAGCTCTTCTCCTGCATTTTCTGCAAGAACGGAGCCGCTCTCTTCTTTCTCTTTCAGAGCTGCTTCTCTGGCCTTAGCCTCTGCCTCCTCAGCACCTGGCAGATTGTACTTCACACGTACCTGTGCTTCAATCTCAGCACAGATTGCCGGATGCGTCAACAGATACTGTTTTGCATTTTCCCGTCCCTGACCAATCTTGGAACCGCCGTATGCAAACCATGCACCGCTTTTTTCTACGATATTTTCCTTTACAGCAAGATCTAAGATATCGCCTTCTTTGGAGATTCCTTTACCAAACATAATATCGAACTCAGCCTCTCTAAATGGCGGAGCGATCTTGTTTTTAACTACTTTTACGCGGACACGGTTTCCAACTACTTCACCGCCCTGCTTTAAGGTTTCGATCCTGCGCACATCCATACGGACAGAAGAATAAAACTTCAGCGCACGTCCACCGGTAGTAACCTCCGGGTTTCCAAACATAACTCCTACTTTTTCACGCAGCTGGTTGATAAAAATAACAATACAGTTAGACTTACTGATAATAGCAGTCAGTTTTCTTAATGCCTGGGACATCAGACGTGCCTGAAGACCTACATGGGAATCACCCATCTCGCCGTCGATCTCAGCTTTTGGTACCAGAGCTGCTACAGAGTCCACGATCACGATATCTACAGCGCCGGAACGTACCATAGTTTCTGTAATCTCCAGACCCTGCTCACCGTTATCCGGCTGGGAAATATAGAGATCATCAATATCTACGCCGATATTTTTTGCATAAACAGGATCTAATGCATGCTCAGCATCGATAAAACCTGCAATACCCCCTCTTTTCTGCACCTCTGCTACCATATGAAGAGCTACCGTCGTCTTACCTGAGGATTCCGGTCCGTATATCTCAATAATTCTTCCCTTTGGGACACCGCCCAGCCCCAATGCGATATCAAGGCTGATGGAACCTGTAGGAACTGTCTCAATATTCATATTTACACCGGACTCACCTAACTTCATAACGGAGCCCTTACCATATGCTTTTTCAATCTGAGTCAAAGCAGCATCTAATGCTTTTAACTTCTCATCTTTATTCATATCTCTATTCACGCTCATCTTTTCTTCTTTGCCCATGTTCTCCTCCTGAGAAAATAATGCGAACAAACGTTCTGCCATGTACCATAATCATAGTACAGTTATTAAAAATTGTCAACCTTCTTTTCGTTTTCTTTTGCCATATCCTCCTGGTAAATGCGGGCGAACGCCCCTGAACGGGAATTTATAATATTTTTGCAGTGTGAATACCTGCGGGAGTTAGTTTTACAATAGCATATCCGCAACAAGTTTGCAAGCAGACTGTGAAAAAGCCCGCCTGCAAGCCTGCATTTATCCGCGTTACTGTCCCCTTCCACCGGACAAAATATCATATAATTGGGGGACTGTATGCTTTAACAAATATCCTGCCACACTGCTTACCAGCAAAATAAGAAACGGCATGATAAGAAAAAATACTGCTGCCGCCACCTGGTTTCCTTTCAAGATCACTGCTCCGGTTTTATTAAAAAAGCGGACCCAGGGAAAATGGATGGCATAGAGAAAAAAGCTGTTTTTTACTGTAGAACCAGCCGGTTTAAATGGTATTTCTTTTAAAATGCTGTATAAAACAAGCACTCCCAGAAAACGTATCAGCACAGTATGGACCGGTGTATAATGCAAAAATGCCCCAGATCTTCCAAGAAGCCACAGTATAAGCCAGCTAAAAATAAGGACAGCAGACCATATTTTTTTCTGGAAAGGCGTATTTTCTCCTTCCACTTTTTCTTTAAATAAAACTGCATACCCGGATGCGCTATAATAGAACAAAGCATCCAGATTTAAAAGAGGAATACTTACATTTTTCCACAAAGCAAATATAAGCAAAAGCAGCCAGGCCAGGCCAGACCTTTTTCTGCGGATGATCATATACAGAAAAGGAGCCAGAAGCACTAAAAGCAGCAGTTGGAACAAATACCAGAAAACCGGATTATATTTATAATAAACTGCTGCCAAAAGCAGTTCTTTCAGATTAAAGGCAACCGGCTCTTTTCCAATGATATTTTCCACAAAAGAAAGCCTTGTGACTACAACGTAGCCCAGATAATAAAGAATATTCCACAAAACATACGGAAGAAGAAGGCTTTTGCACCGGCTCTTCCATTTGGAAACTGTTTTTGAAAACTGAAAATTTCTATAAAAAAGATAAGCGGAGATCATAAAAAAGCCAGGAACTGCGATCTGCCCCAAAGTCTGGGCAAAAAAGTTCTCCAGGCTGTAAACCATTGTTTCCCTTCCTAATTCCCCTAAAAACAGCTCTGTATTTTCAGAATGGACCCATACCACCATCAGGCTGAGGATAAAACTCATCCACCAGATATGTTCCCGAAACCATTTTTCCCTCATATCTTTTTTCCAACTTTCTGCCAAAAAGGGCCATGCAAAACAGCTTGTTTCCCGCTATTTTGTCACAGCCCCTGTAAACTTATATGTTATATAACTAGTACATCGTTTCGTAAATAACTGTACTAATCACGTAGGATGCGGATTTGA
>UQJF01000050.1 GCA_900541315.1 uncultured Clostridium sp.
GAGATGTAGCTCCGTCTCGTGGGCTCGGAGATGTGTATAAGAGACAGGGAGAAGAAAGTGCCAACCAGGAAATGCTTATGAAGGTGCCATTGGAGATATCTGTGGAGATAGGACGCACCAAGAAGCTGGTAAAAGACATTCTGGAGTTTACCCAGGGATCTCTTGTGGTCCTGGACAAAATGGCAGGAGAACAGGCAGACCTGTATGTAAATGGACAGTGTGTTGCCAGAGGAGATATTGTAGTAGTAGAGGATAATTTTGGTATCCGTATTACTGATATTGTAACCAGGGATATCAATCCGGAGAGCCTTTAATATGATAACAGATATTGTTTCTACAACAGGTATGCTGCTTGCTTTTGTAGTCATTTTGTTTTTGGCATGGCAGGCAAGCCGGTACCTGGGGAAAAATACCCCTTATGGAAAAAAAGGGGGGAAGATGCGGATACTGGAACAACTAAAAGTAGGAAACGATCAGTACATTATCCTTCTTAAACTGGATGAAAAACAATATCTGCTTGGGACCAGTCAGACGGGGATCCAGGTTCTGGAACGGTTTAAGGAGGAGAAAACGAATGAATGAGCTGATTACAGGCTTAAATGGAGGAAATGTTCCTGCGCTGGATATTATCATGCTGCTTACCTTTGCAGCATTGCTTCCTTCAATTGTAGTTATGATGAGTTCCTTTATGCGCATCATAATCATACTTTCTTTTACGAGAAATGCAATGGGAGTCCAGCAGACGCCGCCTAATATGGTATTGACAGGCATGGCACTTTTTTTGTCACTGTATATTATGAGCCCGGTTATAAGTCAGATTAATACGGTTGCCTATGAACCCTATAAAAATGGGGAGATCACACAGCAAGAGGCAGTAAGCCGGATGGCAGATCCACTGAAGCAATTCATGCTTCGCAATACAGAGAAGGATACGCTGGATCATTTTGTACAGATGTCAAAACAGGAAGTTAAGAAAGATGTGAAAGAATATCCTCTTACAGTTGTTGTACCGGCTTTTATGACCAGCGAATTAAAAAAAGGGTTCCTTGCAGGATTTCTGATCTATCTTCCATTCCTGCTTATAGATATAGTGGTGTCTACCACCCTTATGTCCATGGGTATGGTAATGCTTCCGCCAACTATGGTCTCTCTTCCCTTTAAGTTACTTTTATTTATTACAGTAAACGGCTGGGAGCTTTTATTTTCCAGTCTGGTGCAGAGCTTCCGGTAGGAAAGAGGTGGGAATATGACAGAAGTACAGATCCTGGATATCATGTATGAAGCGTTTCAGCTGGCAATGAAGCTGTCGCTGCCATTTCTTCTGATCAGTATGATCGTAGGTGTGGTCATTGCTGTATTTCAGGCAGCCACACAGATTAATGAACAGACAATGACATTTGTGCCCAAACTGCTGGCTATCATGGTGCTTTTAGGTTTTTTAGGAAGTTCTATGCTGGTTATGCTTCAGGAATTTTTTCAATACATAGTGGAATTGATCGCAAAGGGGTAAAAAAGATCTATGTTTATCACATTTTCAATGGCAGTGATGCGTATGAGCGGAGCCATCGGATTCAATCCACTTTTTGGAAAAAGTAATTTTCCTGTAAAAATAAGGGCATATTTTGTTTTTGCCCTGTCACTGCTCCTGTATCTGTCTGCAGACCAGACCCAGATGGCATATCCGGAGTCAATGGCAGAATACATCCTGATGCTTGCAGGAGAGCTTTTTCTTGGGGCAGTGTTAGCCTTTGCAATGGAACTGGCGTTCCTTACGATCCGGTTTGCTTCTTCCATTATGGATTTTTCAATGGGACTTAGCATGGCCCAGGTTTATGATCCCCAGTATGGAACCCAGTCAACGGTCAGTTCCGGTATTTATTATGCATTTATGGTACTGATCTTTTTTGCCAGCAACAGTCATTTACGGCTGTTAGCATTGTTTTACCAGTCAGTACAGCTGATCCCTTATGGAAAAGTGACATTTAATCCCATGCTGGTCCATGTGATCACAGATGGATTTTGCCAGGGGATCCTTACTGGTATGCAGTTTGCATTTCCAATGATAGCAATTGAGCTTGTGACAGAACTGGCAATGGGAATCCTGATGCGTATCATTCCCCAGATCAATGTTTTTACAGTAAATTTCCAGGTAAAGATCATAATGGGGCTTTTGATGATGCTTCTGTTGTTTTCGCCAATGGCAGATTATATAAATACCATCTTTACATATATGTATCAGATGATGTGGAAGCTTTTAAGCAATATGAAACCAGTCTGAAGGGAGTGTAACAGAAGATGGGACAGAGTGGTCAGGAGAAAACAGAACAGCCTACCGCCAAAAAACGGCAGGATGCCAGAAAAGAAGGAAATATCTTCCAAAGCAGGGATATAGCTACCGTATTGATCCTGGCAGGCGTATTTTCTGGGATCCGCATATGGATTCCCTTTATATACGGACAGCTGAAAACTTATATGACCTGGGTCATAGATGGCGCAGCCAGATCCTCAGAAGATATGCTGTCAGCCAGCCTTGTTTTTGTGACATTATCTGTGTTTTTAAAATGTGCGCTTCCACTGTTGGTTTTAGCCCTTTTCCTTGGCGTTGTGTCACATGGAGTACAGACCCGTTTTAATGTATCCTTTAAATCCATACGGCCAAAATGGAACAGGCTTAATCCTCTTTCAGGTATAAAACGTCTGTTTTCCATGAAAAATGCAGTAGAACTGGTGAAAAACTCCATCAAGATAACACTGCTTCTGGTACTGCTTTACAACATAATGAAACGGGATCTGCAGCCCATGGCATCAATGATCGATATGAATCCTGCAGCATCTGCAGCCTATATGATGAAAATGCTATTTGATCTGCTGATACGTGTATGTATTGCCTTTACAGTCATTGCCTTTGGTGATTATCTGTATCAGCGATGGGAATACGAAAAAGAGCTTCGTATGACAAAGCAGGAAGTAAAAGATGAGTATAAACAGACAGAAGGTAATCCTGAGATTAAAAACAGGATCAAAAGCCTGCAGCGTCAGATGGCATCCAGCAGGATGATGCAGAAGGTTCCCCAGGCAGATGTAATCATACGAAATCCTACCCATGTGGCCATTGCTTTGAAATATGATCCTGATCATGACAATGCCCCGGTAGTACTTGCCAAGGGATTAGATGAACTGGCGTTAAGGATCGTAAAGGTGGGGGAAGAAAACAATGTTTATACCATTGAAAATAAGCCACTTGCACGGGCTATGTACAATTCCTGTGAACTGGACAGGCCGATCCCATCAGAATTTTATACAGCAGTGGCGGAAATCCTGGTATATCTGTATAAACAGGATAACGGAAAAAATAAAGATAGAAAATAATAGTTGGAGATTAATGGACGAATGAAACGGTTATTGAGTTACTCAGTGGTTATGTTTGTGATCACGATCATATTGCTTTTGATCATTCCCCTTCCGGCGGGACTGGTGGATGTGGCGATCATATTGAATATGTCACTTTCCATGATGATCCTGGTAATAACCATGACCATTCGGGAGCCACTGGAATTCTCCATATTTCCCTCGCTTTTGCTTATTACCACGCTGTTCCGTTTAGGTATCAATGTTTCAACCACGAGAAATATCCTTTCTCAGGGAGGTTCATCAGGCCGTGTCATTGCTGCCTTTGGTGATTTCGTTTTAAGAGGGAATGTAGTAGTAGGTCTGATCATCTTCCTGATCATCGTGCTGATGCAGTTTATCGTTATCACCAAAGGTGCAGAACGAGTTGCCGAGGTGGCAGCGAGGTTTAATCTGGATGCTATGCCGGGAAAACAGATGGCCATTGACGCAGACCTTAGCTCAGGTCTGATCAATGAGGCACAGGCAAAGGAACGGCGTGCCAAGGTTCAGAGAGAAGCAGATTTTTATGGTGCAATGGATGGTGCGACTAAGATCGTAAAGGGCGATGCAGTTATGTCACTTATCACAACTGCCATTAATCTGATCGGCGGCAGTATCATCGGTATTGTACAGTCCGGCAGCAGCATCTCAGCTGTGCTGAGTACATATTCCATTGCGACAGTAGGTGACGGTCTGGTATCCCAGATACCGGCTCTTCTTATTTCTACTGCAACAGGAATGATCGTTACAAGAGCTGTTTCAGAAGGCAGCTTAAATGAAGATGTATCAAAGCAGTTTCTGGCCCAGCCTCATGCTATGATCGTTAGTGGTGCAGCAGTGGCGGTTATGGCTGTGATACCTGGAATGCCGGCAGTAAGGACTCTGGTTGTGGCTGCATGTCTTATGGGAAGCGGATTTTATCTTTCCGGAAAGATAAAAAAAGAGCCACAGGCATTGTCACAAATGGCAATGGCTCCTTCTACCCAGCTTCAGGATTCCCCACAGGCTCAGGCAGCTGCTGCAAAAGAGGAAGTAAGTGAGGAAGAATATTTTAAAGATGTAAATAATGTATACAGCCTTCTTACACTGGAGCCAGTGGAGATCGAGTTTGGTTATAGTCTGATCCCTCTGGCAGATGAGTCAGTAGGCGGAAGGCTGATCAGCAGGATCGTTATATTCCGCCGCCAATATGCCCAGGATATGGGATTTGTGATCCCATCCATCCGGCTCCGGGACAGTTCTTCCCTGGGACCAAGTCAGTATAGTATCCGCATAAAAGGAGAAGAAATTGCAGGAGGAGAGATCCTGATTGATTATTTCCTTGCTCTGGAACCAGAGGAGGTGGAAGAAGAAATTGAAGGTATTGAGGCCATTGAACCGGCATACGGTATACCCAGCAGGTGGATCAAGCCTGAAAACAGAGATCGAGCTGAATTATATGGTTATACGGTCATTGATCCTCTGTCTGTATTGCTCATGCATCTTTCAGAAGTGATCCGGCAGCATTCATACGAACTGCTTACAAGACAGGAAGTGGTAAGGCTTACGGAAAATCTGAAAAAAACAGCTCCTGAGCTGGTGGAAGAGGCAATACCACAGATGATCAGCTACAGTTATTTCCAGAGAGTTCTTACAAACCTTCTAAAAGAAGGAATCCCGATCCGCGACCTGGAGACCATTGTAGAGAATCTGATGCAGACAGCTTCAGAAACAGGTCTTCCTCCAAGAGAGCTGGATCAGACAGTAGAAAAGATCAGGACAGCTCTTAAACGTACCATTACCCGCATGTACTGCACAGATGGATGCATGAAAGTGATCACACTGGATGCCCAGCTGGAACGGGAAATGGTCGCATCCTTGTCAAAAGGGGAAAATGGCTTATATCTGGCATTAAACCCGGAAATGCTCCAGCATGTCATCCGGCAGCTGGCAGAGCAGATAAAAAAGTTCAGTGGTTTATCACAGAACCCGGTGATCCTGACTTCACAGGTTATGAGGATTCATTTTTACCATCTGGTAGAACCCTTTTATCCTAATATCAGGGTGCTTTCATTTAATGAGATCGCAAATAATGTGCAGATCCAGTCAATTGGAAATATAAGTACAATGAAAAAAGGATCATAAGTGTACGGTCAAATGATATAAACAGCAGATAACAGGAGTGAGAAAAGTTATGGTAGAAAATCAAGAAAAAGCAGAAAAGGAGTTATTTGCGCTTTATAAAGAAACGAAAGATCCAGAAATAAAGAAAGAGATCACCATGAGGTATCTGTACATAGCAAGGACCATGGCAACAAAGTTATACGATCTTTATTCTACCACCATGCAGATGGAAGATGCAGTAAATGAGGGTGTGGTGGCGATCATAAAAGGAATCGATATGTATGATCCGGATAAAAACATTAAGTTTTCCACTTACATTACAACGCGGGTAAGAGGAGCAATGCTGGATTATGTAAGAAAACAGGAGTGGATGCCCCGGGGATTTTACAAGCAGTTGGGTATTATAGAATCTGCATGCGAGGACATGAAGCTGGAATTAGGAAGAACACCAACAGTTGATGAACTGGCAAAGCATCTTGGAATAGAAAAAAAACGCTGCCAGAGGATCATTTCCATGAAAAACAGGGGAAATATCCAGTCTCTTGATTTTCTGCTGGAAAATCAGAATACATCCAATGGAGTCCGCATCACAAACAATGATATCCAGGTACAACCTGAGGAGGCATGCTTGTGGGAAGAGGATATGCGGGTGTTGGCAGAAGGCATAGCCCAGCTAAATGAAAAAGAGCAGAAGACGCTGGCATTACATTATATGGAAGGACTGAAAATAGAACAGGTAGGCCGGGTCATGGGTGTCAGCCAGCCCAGGGCATCCCAGATCCACACGATGGCTCTGCGTAAACTGCGTCAGTTTATAGAAAAGAAAAATGAAAAGGGGATAAAGTCAGATGTATCAGGGATTTTATAATCTGGCGTCAGGCATGCTGACCCAGAGCAGGAATTTAAATACTATCAGTAATAATATGGTGAATATCCAGACTCCTGGATATAAAAACGAAACAATGGTAAGCAGTACTTTCAAAGAAGAAATGCTTTATCGTACAGGACAGTATAGCAAAGAAAATCCAACCCAGCTGGCAACTGTTTCAAAAATAAAGACAGCAAAGCAGGTTTATACCAATTATGACCAGGGCGGTCTGGAACAGACAGATGGTATCTATGACTTTGCCTTAAATGGAAATGGCTTTTTCTGCATCCAGACATCACAGGGCATCCGGTATACAAGGAATGGTTCATTTTCAGTAGATAAAGATGGATATCTGGTTTTAAACCAGGCAGGAAGAGTCTTAAATAAAGAAGGGCAGCCTGTCCAGATCAAAAATGAGAACTTTACAGTAGATTCCAAAGGACACATTACTGCTGCTATTACAAATCAGTCTGATGGTGAAGAAAGCGGCAGCCAGGAAGTTACCATAGAGGATTATGGAACTTTGAAAGTAGTGGATTTTCCAGATCAGGGACAGCTTCATGCAGAGGATAATGGACTTTTCTCTACTGCACAGGCAGAAACAACACCTGCAGATACAACTGTTCAATGGAAAATGCTGGAAAAATCCAATGTAGACATGGTGGAGCAGATGACAGCTATGATGTCATCCCAGAGAGCGCTTCAAAGCGCAGCCCAGTCACTGAAAATGTATGATCAGATCATGAGTAAGTCTGTGTCAGATGTCGGTAAGCTGTAAGGAGGATAAAGAAATGAATATGTCATTTTATACAGGAGCAGCAGGAGCCGGACAGTTTACAAAAAAACTGTCAGTTGTATCCAATAACCTGTCCAATATCAATAATACAGGCTTTAAACCTAAAACAATAGCTTTTTCTGAACTGATTCACTATAATCTTAATGATTCTGAAAATGCCCAGACAGAGCTGCAGACAGGTGCAGGAACCAGAGGGGAGCGCACCTGGACGGATTTTGGTGTAGCCGGTGCTACTCAGACCGGAAAAGAATATGATTATGCAATCATGGAACCTAATGCATTTTTTATGCTCCAGGATCCTGCAACAGGTGAGATCACCTATACAAGAAACGGCCATTTTCACAGGGGAGAAAGGGAAGATGGCTTTTATCTTACAACAGAAGACGGCAAGCTGGTGCTGGACCAGAACCGGCAGCCTCTTAAGCTGGAAGTAACAGATGTAGAAAAGCTGCAGGAGGAATCAGAGTCAGAAGACGATGACTACGATACAGATGATACAGACAGCACAGAGGATGATACTGACCTTCCTAAGGTAAGTGTATACACATTTTCAAATCCCAGCCGTCTCTTAAGCGTAGGAGATAATGAATACAAAACACAGGATGGAATGGAAGCATCTTTAAAATCAGATGCAGCCCTGCAAAAAGGTGCATTGGAGAATTCAGGCACAGATATGGCAAAAGAAATGGTCCATGTGATCGAATGCCAGAGAGCCTTTTCCTATGCTGTAAAAATGATCACTACATCAGATGATATAGAGGGAACAATCAATTCACTGAGAGGATAAGGTAAAAAGAATGGAAATAAAGCGATATGAAGATATGGACCTGCAGGCACTGGATGTAATGCGGGAGATCGGCAGTATCGGTACCAGCCATGCGGCAACTGCTCTTTCCAAGCTTCTTCAGAAAGAAGTCCGGATCTCGATCCCATCTGTGAATATCTTAGGATACAATGACGCCATGAACCGGATCGGCGATGCGGAGGAGCTTGTTGCTGCAGCTCTTGTAAAAATGTCAGGGGACATTGAAGGGTTGATGCTGTTCCTTTTTGATCTGGATTTTGCTAACGAGGTGCTGGAAAAATTCCTTGGAAACCGTTATGAGTCTTTTCTGGATATGGATGAAATGGCCAGATCAGCACTGGTAGAAGTAGGAAACATCATTATCTGTTCTTATATAAATGCTTTTTCACAACTTGTAAATGTAGAGGTGGAACTGTCTGTTCCAAGTGCTACCATCAACATGCTGGGTGGGATCTTAATGGTACCTATTGCTGAGTATGGATATGAAACAGATAAACTGATGTATTGCAATGCAGATTTTGTGATCGGCGGAAAAGCACTTTCTGACTGGCTGCTCATGCTGCCGGATATTCGTTCTCTAAACGATATTTTAGAGAGGTTGGGAGTTTCATAATGATCGGAGGCACAGAATTAAAAGTAGGAATCGGTGATATGAAGTTTTCACGAGGGGAAGGAAGGATCATAACCTATGCTTTGGGTTCCTGTATCGGGATAACCTTTTATGATCCGGTTACCCGTCTGGGAGCACTTCTGCACATCATGCTTCCGGCACAGTTTGAAGGAAAGGATTCCAATCCGTTTAAATTTGCAGACAGCGGCATCAGGGAAACCCTCAGAAAGCTGAAAATATTCGGTATGGTAAAAAGCCGGATGGTAGTTAAGATCGCAGGGGGAGCCAAGATGTTTGAGATCAGCGGAAACAGCAGCTTTGGAAATATCGGGCAGAGAAATGCAGAAAGTGTAAAAAAAGTCATGGCCCAGGAAGGAATCTGTATCGCAGCAGAGGATACAGGAGGAAATTATGCCCGTACCATGCTTTTAGATCTTGCAACAGGCGATGTGATCGTGCGTACAGTGGGACGACCGGAACGCCATCTATAGCCAGGGCTTTCATTTATGGTGGTGTCACCATCGGTGACATGCCTGTTTACAGAAAAAAGGAGAGAAGATCATGGTCAAAAATGAAAAAGAAGGGATTCTTTTAGAATCAGGAACAAACGAGATCGAAGTAATGAAATTCACAGTTATGGGTGAATTTTATGGCATTAATGTAGCAAAAGTCCAGGAGATCATCATGAGTGAAAAGGTAAAACCGATGCCTCATGCAAACCCGGCAGTAGAAGGTATCTTTAAACCAAGGGATGAGCTGATCACAGTGATCAACCTGGCAAAATATCTTACAGGAAATGATCGGGAAAATGGGCCAAGAGATTTGTTTATTGTAACAAATTTTAATAAAATGACCGTTGCTTTCCGGGTAGACAGCATCGAAGGTATCAGCAGGATCTCATGGAAAGACATACAGAAGCCAGATAAGACCATTGCAAATGGAGATGACAGTGTTGCTACCGGTATTGCCCAGTGCGGAAAAGAGCTGGTGATCATCCTGGATTTTGAAAAGATCGTGGCAGAGATCGCACCGGAAACAACCATACAGGTGACAGATGTAGATAAGATGGGAGACCGTCCTATCTGCAACAGTCCTATTGTGATCGCGGAAGATTCCATTCTTTTAAGTAAAATGATCGATGATTCCCTGGAAAGAGCCGGATTTACCAATATAAAGAATTTTTCCAATGGTCAGGAGGCATGGGATTATCTTTCACAAATACATAATGATTCTGATCTGTATGATAAGGTCAATCTGGTCATTACAGATATCGAAATGCCGGAAATGGATGGCCACAGGCTTACAAAGCTGATCAAGGATGACGAACATTTAAAGAAAATCCCGGTTATCATCTTCTCGTCCCTGATTAATGAACAGATGAGGCAGAAGGGGAAAGAATTAGGTGCAGACGAACAGCTTTCCAAGCCGGAGATCGGGCATCTGATCACAGTAATGGATGAATTGCTTGCCCGTTTTAAAAAACAGTACAGTCAGCAGTAAGGAGGACTCTAAGGATGGAAAAATATGTATTAACACAAGATCTTGTAACAGGAAATGAACTGATCGACAGTGAGCACAGGAAGATTTTTGACGAAGTTAATAATCTTCTGGATGCATGCTCAAAGGGAAAGGGAAGAGAAAATCTTTCAAGTCTGGGAGAATTTCTTGTTGAATATGTAACGAAACACTTTTCAGATGAGGAGGATCTCCAGAAGCAGTCAAAATATCCGGAATATACAGAACATCATAAATTTCATGAATGGTATAAACAGAAACTGGGTGATGCCATTATAAAGCTGGAGCAGGAAGGCCCGACGATCAATTCCCTGGGCGAGATCAACTATATGGTAAGCGTGCTGGTTAAGCATATCAGGGAAACAGACCGCAAGCTGGCCCAGTGGATCCAGAATGGAGCCAAAAATGAAGATACAGCTTCTAAAGCGGTAACAGGATCAGCTGTATCAGGGAAAACTTCTTATATGGATACCGTTACAAAAGATGAAAGTACAGAAAATCTGGATATCCGTCAGATTCTGGATATGAAAGAGCTTCAGAGGATTCAGGATTTGTTTTTAACGGCCACAGGCATGACAGCAGCAGTAGTGGATATGAAAGGAAAATATATTACAAAAGGAAGCTCCTTTACCAGTTTTTACAGCCGTTATACCAGTGGAAAACACAATGAACTGCGTGAGTTTACCCAGGATCTTACAGTAGGAGGATTCCGCGCAGGTACAGTGATCGGAGGTATCGTCCTTGGAGATTATCCGGGTGATTCAGCCCCGAGCCAGGAAGTAGTAAGTGCCGGTGGACAGCTTTTAGCTGAGATGCTGAATCTGTGGGCTAATGCCCTTTATTACCGGAAGAGTAATGCAGACAGCGTAGAAGCATTTGCAAAAGAGGAAAAGAAAGTACGGGATGCGGTAGGACAGATCAAATATAAGGCAAAAGGACTGGAGCAGACAGCCACAATGGAAAAAATGCTTTCCCTGAATGCAGCCATTGAAGCAGGACGCGCAGGAAAAGCAGGTGTAGGCTTCGGGGTCGTGGCAGATGAGATCGGCCGTATGGCAAATGAGTCAGCAGCTGTATATCAGGAAATCCAGGAGCTGGTAAAACAGGTTGAGGAATCCATGGAACGCCTTGGCGAATAATACAGTGTATTTTTCTGGTATCATGGTGCCAGAAAAACGGCTGGCACCTGTGTCATTGTATGCAGAAAAGAGGATAAAAGGAGATACATAAAATGGTCATTACGGTTTCAAATCAAAAAGGCGGTGTGGGAAAGACCACAACATCAGCAGCGCTGGCGGCAGGATTTTCAATGGCAGGTAAAAAAGTTCTGTGTATAGACCTGGATCCACAGGGAAATCTTGGATTCTGCCTTGGTCTGGATACCGAAGGAGGATCTACTATACTGGATGTATTAAAAGGAGATGTATCCATACAAAAGGCTATCAGTCGCACAGAAGGGATCGATATCCTTCCTTCTGATATTACATTAAGCAGCAGTGGTCTGGAGTATAATCCGGGAGAAGAAAAAGAATCTATTTTAAAAAATGTTTTAAAGCCGGTAATGGATTTTTATGACTATATTGTGATCGATACACCCCCTGCCTTAAATCTTCTCACAGTTAACGCATATGCAGTTTCTGATTATCTTATTATACCAATGGCATCGGATATCCTCAGTCTGGTTGGTCTGTCACAGTTAAAGGAAACAGTAGAATCTGTCCGCATACAGATCAATCCCGGCCTTAAGATCATGGGTATCCTGCTAAACCGCTTTAATTCAAGAACATGTCTTTGCAGGGATGTATTGGAAATGGCCGGGCAGCTGGCCGCGCAGCTGGAAACCCAGGTATTTGATACAAAAATAAGATCCGGCGTAGCTATTGCAGAAGCTCCGGCTCATGGAGAAAGTATTTTTGAGTACAGTCCGAGAGCATCAGCTGTAAAGGATTATGTAAAGTTTTTAGATGAGGTAGAAAAGATCATAGGTTTCAGGGAGTAATAATATGGCAAAAAAAACAAATAAAACCTCACATGTGCTGAACCTTATCACAAGTTCACAGCCGCCAGTTGCGTCTTCTGGTGAAACACAGCCGTCTTCTTCAGCTTCCGGTGAAACACAGCAGGAAGGATCAGCAGCTGAAGAACCGGTAAGAGTGCCTTCCGCTAATGTGACTGTAGTTGATCCAAGAGAAGAAGGAAAGCTGGCAGAAGAGATCCAGAAGAATCTGATCCGTGAGATGGAAAAAGAACAGGAAGAAAAACATGCAGAAGAGCAGGCAGAACAGTCCCGGGAGCAGGAAGAACAGCCAGAACAGCCCCAGGAGCAGACAAAACAAACGCAGGAACAGCCAGAACAGTCCGAAGAGCAGCCCAAAATAAAGGTCGGGACACCTGTACAGGAAAAAACTAAAGAGCCGGAATCTCAGGAAGAGCCGGGATCACAGGAAGAGCAGAAGCAGGAAGCTCGTCCAGGTTACCGGGTCGTAAACATTATGTATGAGATCCTTACTCCGGAACTGATCCTTGACGCCTTAAAAAGCAATGGCACCTGTACCTGCAGCCGCTGTCAGGCAGATGTAAAAGCGCTGATGCTTACCAGGCTGCCTCCAAAATATATTGTAGCAGATAATACGTCAGTTCCGATGCTGTTAACTTATTACAACAATAAATTCCGTGTTGCTATTATAAGCCAGTCCATAAGAGCCTGTATGGATGTAAAAGAACGTCCACGCCATATCTTATAAATTTTCATGCTGTGCCGAAATATTTATTATAGAATCTATAGGATCACAGGGATAAAGTAAACAGAAGCGGTGCATTTTATGTACACCGCAACATCACATGACTGAAAGGAGCAGCAGATATGTCAAGTGTATCAAGTACAAGCAGCAGTCTTGGAAATACAGCTTTAAGAGGATTTGGTGGTTTAGCTTCCGGTATTGACAGGGATGCACTGATCGGACAGATGACAGCAAGAACAACATCCAAGATCACAGCCAAGAAACAGGCTATGACCAAACTGGAATGGAAGCGGGATGCATATCGTTCTATCAGCAATAAGATCATAGATCTTCAGGACAATTACCTTAGCTATTCAGCAACAAAGAGCTTAAAAAACAGTGATTTCTTTGCAAAAAACCAGGTCAGTGTACAGGGAGATCCTGACTATACAAAATATATATCAGCGACAGGAAACGCAGACACTGCATCCAGAGTATCAGTTCTGGGAGTAAACAAACTAGCAACATCTGCCACATTGATCTCCGGCGAAAAGAAAACAGATTCAGCTATTACCTTAGGCGGCATCAGCGAGTCTGATTTTAAAAATAAAGAAGTAAAGACCTCAAATCTTTCCGGAACGAAGCTGACATTTGGAACCTACAGTATTACAGATAAGCAGTTTACAACGGAAGCAACCTTTACGTTCCCCACCAGTTATGAAAAAAAGCTGGACGGTGGAAAAACAGAGACAGTTACCATTGATTATACGGCTAGTTCTGACAAGATAGTAGAACAGCTGAATGAAGCCCTTGATTCCCAGGGATTTCTCGGAAAAGATGGAAAGAGCGGCATTAAATTTACACTGAATGGTGATAAGATCCAGATCAGCCAGACAGACAGTATTACCGATAAAGGAAAAAGCTATGTGATCAGGGAAACATCATCTGCTTTAAAGAGTCTTGGCTTTAATTCCGGCAACATGAAACAGGATGATATAGATAACGGCATTTCACTTGATGAATTTAATGGCCATACATCTTCATTGGAGGCTGCAGCTATAACAAAGCAGCCCCTTTCCGGCTATCTTAAGGGAAAATCAATTTCTGTTTCTTATGGCGGACAGACAAAGAATATTGAACTGATCGGCGATAAGGAAGAGATAAAGGATTTTGAAGCTTTTAAGGATAGCTTACAGAAAAAGCTGGATAAAGCCTTCGGTTCAGGAAAGGTTACTGTAGGAAAGGGTAAGGATTCAAAGGGCAGCCTGACGTTTACTGCAACAGACAACAAACAGACATTACAGATATCCGCAGGCTCAAAGGAACTCCAGAATGCCCTGGGTATCACATCTACCCAGTCAAACAAGATCAGTACAGGAAGCAGCCTGTGGGAGAACAGGGACAAGCTGGGACTGGGAAAATACAATACAAAAGAGGAATTAAACGACGCATTAAAAAACTTTACAGTCAATGGTGCAAAAATAGATAATATTACTGCAGATACCACAGTAGACGGACTGCTTACTGCGATCAATAATAATAAAGATGCAGGAGTAACTGCCACCTATCTGGGCAGTGAAAATAAATTTGTTCTTTCTTCCAATGAAAAAGGTAAGGGCCGTGAAATCAGCCTTGGTGCAGATCCAAAAGATACTACTGATGCAGCAAATCTCATTTTCGGCGGGGTAAGCCAGGATGGCACAGATGGTGAGATGAGTATTCTCTATAATGGTGTACAGACCACCATTACCAGCAGCAGCAATACCTTCTCCATTGACGGTCTGGATATTAGAGCCACTAATACATTTAATACAGGCTCTGCCACTGCTGAAGGAGGCGTCAGCTTTACTGCTTCAGCAGATACAGAAAAGGTGACAGAAACTGTAAAGAAATTCATTGAAGCTTATAATGCCATGATTGATGAGGTCCGCACCCAGGCAACAACCAAGCCGGACAGTAATTATAAGCCTCTGACAGATGACCAGAAAAATGAAATGAATGAAACCTCCATTAAAAACTGGGAGGATAAGGCAAAAGAGGGTATTCTGTACAACAGCAGCGCTTTAAAAGATTTGGACAATGCTACCCAGGGCATTTTCTCTTCAATGATGATAAATGGTGTTTCTTATGACGATCTTGAAAAGATCGGAATTTCCTTCTCAGATGATTACACAGCAGGTGGAAAGATCGTATTTGATGAAGAAAAGTTTAAAACGGCCATGGACAGTGATCCGGAAAAGGTATCAGACTTGTTCACAGGCACGCATGGTATTGTAAACACCATAGACAGTACTCTTTCTACTTATGCCACCAGATATGCAAGCAGGAATGGAAATTCCTATGGTGTGCTTATTGAAGAGGCAGGATCTGAAAAACTAAGCCTGACCCTGACTAACAACAGTATTTATAAAGAATTAAAGGATATGCAGGAAACCATCACAAACCTGCAGTCCCAGCTGTCAACTGAGCAGGACCGTTATATCAGCCAGTTTACGCAGATGGAAAGGCTGATCAATCAGATGAATTCACAGTCCAGCTACCTGTCACAGTTAGGTGGCTGATGGGGGTAAGGAAACATGTATGAAAAGTTTAAGCAGTACAAGGAAAGTACGATCTATTCTATGAGCAATCTGGAGTTGTTGCTTTTATTGTATGATGAAGCAGTGAAGCGTCTGAAAATGGCACAAATCGCACTTGAGGATAAAAAATATGAGACTTTTGAAGAGTGTCTCGAAAAAGCAGGACGGATCGTCCGGTATTTAATACAGATACTGGATATGCAGTATCCCATCAGTAAGGATCTGAAACGTATCTATGAGTACCTGATCTATGATATCAGCCGTGTTAAAGCAGGAAGGGAACGCAGGGCAGAAGAGATTCCAAGGATCAGCCACATACTTTCTGAATTAAGAGATGCATTTAACCAGGCAGGAAAGATTTCCGGCGATCAGCATATTGTGAGAGAACGAAGTGTTTTCGGTTAAAGGAGAATATATGAGCGCAGACTTGGAAACAATTTTGGTATATCTTCAAAGGAGATATAATATATTAAGAGAAGTTTGTAGTCTGACGGAAGAACTGGCGGAGGCAGTGGAGCGCGGCGACACAGTCTCCGCTTCTCTTCTTTTAGATATGAGGGGAGAACAGCTGCAGCGCCATGCAGACTGTGAAGAACAGATCATCCTGCAGACTGTGGGAAACAGCCTTCAGGCCCGGTATCTACGAGATCTGGCTAAAGGTCCATTAAAGAATGTAAAAAGCTGTTTTAAAGGAAAGACAGAGCGGGAAAAAATGCTGGAGAAGCGTATTGAAGATCTGCGTTGCCGCACAGAAAAGCTTTTAGATAAGATACGCAGGATCGATGGGGGACTTAACAGAAGAATATCAAAAAACAGGTGAAGTTAAATGGAAAATCAAAACTTTTATGAAGGCCGCATACTGGTAAATATGGCTGCATTTGTTATGCGCCAGGATGATTTAAAGCCGCTTCATGGAAATCTGGACTGGGAAAAGCTGTTCCGGGTTGCAGATTATAATAAAATTTCAAACCTGATCTATCTTGCAATCCTGGGAAATAATGAAAAAATACCGGAACGGTGGAAAACACGCTTTTATGAGCGCTACAGTGATACTCTGAAATTCAACGAAAGCTGCACAGAAGGAGAACGGGAGATACTGGTCCTTCTGGAATTAAAAAAAATCCCGGTACTCGTCCTTTCCTCCAGCAGCCGCAGACAGCTGTATCCAAGAGAGGAAATGGCGGGGGAAAGCTCTCTGAAGCTTTTTTTTCTTGACCCGGAAGATTATCTTTTTGCAAAAGGCTATCTGGTCAATATAGGCTACGAAACGGATACTCTCTATCCGGGAGTGGGTGAAAAGATGCGTATACCAGGCCGCTTTTCTGTTGAAATCTATGATACTTTTCCTTTTAAAACCCAGGTATACCAGAAGGGGATGGGAAAACTGCTCCAGCGTACTTTCCTGAAAGAAAATGAAAACTACATTTATGAATGGAAAATCATAGACCAGCTGGTATACCTTATGGTGCAGTCTTCTTACCTATATGTAACAGGACATCTGCAGATACGCCACCTGGCAGACTTATATGTATTTTACAGAAAAACAGCAGCAGAAAACCAGCTTCAGGATCTTGAGGACCGGTTAAAGGAATTTAAAGTAAATATACTGGCGCAGAAGCTTCTGCATTTAAGCTATATGTGGTTTGGAACACGGGAAGAATGTGCCAGCATGGAGACAAAGGAAGAAGAACTACAGGTATTTGATATACTGGAGAAAAATGTATTCTATGGCATGACGGGGAAATTTGGGCCGGAAACAGATGAACAGGCGCTGGATCTTAGATCAGACATATTGAAAGAAGAAGAGTGGGAAAACCGCATGGAAAAAAGAGCATTATTTTACCGGCGTCTGAGAGAGTTTTTTTCTCTCGTACACCGGCAGCTGAAAGAGCTATATGATATTTGGTTTAGCCGATAAGAGTCATTTTATCAGCATTCACCCGTTTGCGGGTCATTAAGCTTAAATCCTGTAATTTCCGCCCGCATTCATCATTCTTTGCAATAAAAAGAAAATCGCTTTCCATATGATCCAGCATATGAAGTACAGATGCGTAATTGCCAAGAGAAACCGAAGGGCTTCCGGCTTCTATCTTATGTAAGGTAGACCTGCTGATCCCGGCCTGCTCTGCCATAAGCTCAGCAGGAATATTCCTGCGCATACGGGCCATTTTGATCTGTTCTCCCATTTTATTAAGTATCACTTCTGTTTCAGGAAGCAGGTTATATACCATCTTTAAAATCCACTTTCTAAACGTACATGATGTACATGGTCTATTTCTTCATATAAGAATTCAGTCCTTTTTCAATAGAGCGCAGTGAATCTGTATCAGATAATAAGGCATCCAGGTTGCTGCGTTCTGCTTCTGTCAATTCTTCCCGCAAAATAGAAATATGCTTCGGGGCATTTATAGCCAGGCTGACAGATCCATTGTCGCAGTCAAGTACAGTGATGCGTATGTCATTCCCGATCAGGATACTGTCATTTTTTTTACGTTTCAGTATCAGCATGGCTATTTATCTCCTTTTTAGTGTCCTGTTCCTTTATCTCTTTACCAAGAAGAGAACGTAAGGTATGGCGGTAATCATAGTCAGCGTTGGATAAGATCACCTGGATCCCTTTGCGGGTATCCGGATTAATGGCAAGAGGACATTTCAGGTTGACGGTTCCATCCAGATAATCCTTCTTTACAGTGCATATGACATAATAGGATAATTCATCACTGGAATCTACTTCCAGAAAGGATAATTCTTCCGGTAGAAGAACCGGTGAATAAGAAGGAAAGAGTGCTGCTGCATCGATGAGAAAAAAGGCTACATAAGGTTCGTCTACAGACTGCAATATCAGCAGGGAGCTGTCATCTTCCTCCATAGAGAGGGGAAGATAGTCATGGTACTGGGAAAAACCAAATAAACCATCTGGAAATACAACCAGCTCGTCTTTCGTATAATCCATCTCGCCGTAATATTTTGTATCAATCTTCATGCTTGTATAAGCCTCCGGGGGTCGGTTTTTATATGGTAACATTAAGAGCAGGGGAATCCGGCTCTTTTTTTGGTGGAACATAATTGGGGGTGCCGGTATATATAAATTCTACTTCAGGGTAAGAGGTTATGATGGTCATTTCCAGGGCTGGTATGTATTCCAGATTGCCAGATGCCACACGAAATTCAAATTCACCTCTCTGAAGTGTATACAGTCCGTTATTGTCAGGACTGCCAGAAAATGGATCACAAAAGCTGTTTCCTGATCCAGAAATGTTTGCTGTGCCATGTACTCTTTGGACAGTATCCTGGAGATCAAAAGCTTGTCTGATATCCTGGATACAGATCATGCTTTCCGGAGAACTGATCCCGTAATTTTGAGCCTGACGTACTTTTAGGCGGTATTGGGAAATCGCCTGATGTTGTCTTGCTGCCAGCTGGTCCTTTGAAACCAGCCTGGCATTTTGACGGAAACGGACAGATTCAAAAGGTTTAAAATTTGCTTCAATCACAGGTTTCATACATCTTCACCTTCTTAAGATCTAAAATATATAAAGTTATTTTTTTGCTTGTTTTTTGTAAACAATATACCCTGTCTCTTATACACATCTCCGAGCCCACGAGACGGAGCTACATCTC
>UQJF01000051.1 GCA_900541315.1 uncultured Clostridium sp.
ACGAGATGTAGCTCCGTCTCGTGGGCTCGGAGATGTGTATAAGAGACAGGTTTCCGGCCCATCTGGTGATGGAGTAAAACATATCTGCATCACAGGCTCTTGTGAGAAAAATGAGCTTTGGCGTATGATAAAAGAAATCAGGAAAGGACTGGGACGAGAATGAAAAAAGGCTTTGTTTATCTCGTTGGCGCAGGTCCCGGAGATCCCCGGCTGATCACCTTAAAAGGCAAACAGATCCTGGAAGACTGCGATGCAGTGGTTTATGATCATCTGGCATCTACTGCCTTTCTTTCCTGGGTTCCATCCCACTGCCGTATTCTGTATGTAGGCAAGCAGGCCGGTCATCATTTCATGAAACAGGAGCAGATCAATGAGCTGCTTATTAAGCTGGCCTCAGAAGGCTTAAAAGTGGTCCGTTTAAAAGGCGGTGATTCCTTTGTATTTGGCCGCGGTTCAGAAGAAATCCTGGCATTAAGGGAACATGGGATCAGCTGTGAGGTGGTTCCCGGTATCACTTCCTGTGTTGCAGTGCCGGAACTGGCGGGGATTCCTGTAACTCACAGAAATGTAAGCCGCAGCTTTCATGTGATCACCGGTCACACCTTAAAAGGCGCCCAGTCAGAAAAAGAACTGGCTTCCTACGGAGCCTGTGAAGGAACCCTGGTATTTCTTATGGGACTTAACAACCTGAATACCATTTCAGCAGGCCTGATAAAAGGCGGAAAACCAGCAGATACACCGACAGCAGTGATCGAAGACGGTTCCCTTAACAGCCAGCGGATAATAAGGGGCACACTTAAAACCATTTATGAACAGACGGTAAAAGCAGAGATCAAAACACCAGCCATCATTGTAGTAGGTGAAACAGCTGCTTTTGATCTTTTACCTGATAAAACACAGGATCAGGCAATAAAAACAGATACGAAACCCTTAACAGGACTTACAATTGGAATAACCGGTACTGCCTCCTTTACTAACCGGTTGGAAACTGCCTTAAAAGCCCAGGGAGCAAAAACCATCCCTGTTATGGAAATGGAGGTCATTGCAGAGAAAACCTTAAAGGAGACTTCACTTACCTGCCTTTTAAAAGAAAAACCCGGCTTTACCTGGCTGGTTTTTACCAGTGTAAACGGAGTAGAACTTTTTTTTGATACATTTTTAAACAAAGAACAGGGGGATCTGCGTCTTTTAGGAAAACTGCGTTTCGCAGTGATCGGAAAAGCAACCAGACAGGCTTTACAGGCCCATGGTTTTTATGCGGATCTGATGCCGGAAAAATATTGCAGTGAAAGCCTGGCAAAAGAGCTTATAAAAGTTTTAACTCCTTCTGACCGCGTTCTCCTGGCTCGTTCCAGAAACGGCAGTATAAAATTGAGCAAAGAATTAGAAAAACAAGCTATTTTTTATAAAGATCTGGCGTTGTATCATGTAAAAGGGAAACCTCTTGCAGATGATATGCTTCTTTCACAGTGCACCCATCTGGTCTTTGGCAGCGCATCTGGTGTAAAAAGCTTTTTAAAGAAATTTACAATCCCGGAAACCACAGCTGTATTAGCCATCGGGCCGGTGACCAGTGACGCATTAAAAGAAGCAGGGATAACGCCGGATATGGAAGCTGGATCTTTTGATATCCCGGGCATTATAAAGAGGCTTACCCAGGAAAAAACTCAGTAAAAGAGTACATCAAAAACGAAGGAGGCATTTTTATTATGGCATTTTTAAGTGATTTAAAGGGATTTTACGGAACAGGTGAAAAGAACAGGGCAGGACAGTCATTAGAGGAATTTCTGGAGCATTATAATCCGGCCAAATATGAAAGCCTGTGCAATACAGCAGATATCGTAGTAGTCAGGTGTGAAGAAAAACTGACTCACTGGGGACAGCCGTTAAAAGTCCTTATGGTAAAGCGCAGCAATCATCCAAGCATCGGTTTCTGGGCAACACCGGGTGGTTTCGTAGAACTGAAAGAAGACATCAGCGAAGGGGCTGCCAGAGAACTGGAAGAAGAGACCTGTGTAAAAGGACTGCCTTTACGCCAGATGCGTACCTGGGGTGAGTGGCAGCGCGATCCAAGATGGCGTATCATCACCACCTCTTATCTTGCTTTAGTAGAAGGAGATTTAAAGGTACAGGCTGCAGACGATGCAAAAGATGCCCAGTGGCTGGATATTGATCTAAAGCTTTTAAGTACAGAAGAAAAAGAAGATCATTCTTCTTCTGAGATCTGGGAACTGTCACTGACCAATAAGGAACAGGACATTGCTGTTTCTGCAAAAGTAGAGATCACACACTCTGGTCATCCGCTGATCAAGGAAGAATCCTATCATTTATTAGAATCAAATGGTATCGCCGTAGACCACGGCTGCATTATCACCAACGCGCTCCTTTACCTTAAGGGCCAGCTGGAAGGGAAGTAAAACAGATTGAGAACAAATTTGATGCAGGAAATACCGGAACGCTTCTGGAGCTTATTCCGCTCTGTGAACCGTTCCACCTATATAGAAGCTCTTTTAAAGATAAATGAAGAATATGAATACAGCAATTACTTTTTAAGCCGTGAAATGTGCATCCAGCTTTTAAGCAGCTATTTTGCCCAAAAACGGTGCGTGATCTGGCAGGACGAGCTGGAAGAGGAAGAAGATCAGTTAGAACCGCCTGCTACCCGTGTTTTAAACTGGCTGTTAAAGACCGGCTGGCTGCGGAAAGTAGACGATTATTCTGCCATGACCGTGAACATTGTCATACCGGACTATGCAGCGGTGATGATAGAGGCATTTTCCCGCCTTTCCAGTGAGCAGGCAGATGAAACCAATATTTACATTCAAAACGTATATGCCATTTTATTCTCTTTAAAAAACGACAGCCGCGCTGGTATTGGACTTTTAGATACTGCCATTGTAAATACGAGGAAATTAAACAAATCTCTTCAGGATCTGCTTCACAACATGGACACCTTTTTTGGAAACCTGCTGGCACAGAAAGACTATGCCCAGCTGTTAAAAGACCATTTAGAAGGTTATGTCCAGGAGATCGTCAATAAAAAGTATCATATTTTAAAGACATCGGACAACTTTTATCTTTATAAGACGGACATAAAAGCCTGCATCCGCTCCATGAGGGAAGATGGAAACTGGCTTGCCCGAGCAGGCGAGACTACGCCCTCAGAGGTGATCTTTGAAAAGCTGGATCAGTTAGAGCGTGGCTTTGACGATATTGAACACCGCATTACCAATATTGACAGGGAACATTCCCGCTATGTAAAGGCAACGGTTACAAGGCTTGGATATCTTCTAAATCAGGAAGATGACATGAAAGGCCTTGTGATCCAGCTTTTAAATAAGCTCAGCGCAAACCGTGGAGACGAGGCCATGATACAGGCAGTAGGAAACCGGATGAACCTTTCCCAGACCAGTCTGTTATCAGAAGAAGCTCTTTACAAACGCCGCCGTCCAAGAACGGATTTTGCAAAGCAGCTGCCAGATGAAAAGGCACTGCCAGAGCTTTCTGAAGAAGAGATATTAAATTATAATAAAGTAAAGAACCGCTACAGCCGCAAGGAGATCGAGGACTTTATCCAGGGCCACATGAAAGAAGGCTCCATGGAAGTAGACGAGACCACTGTAGGCAGCGATGAAGATTTTGAAAAACTGATACTGGCTTATGATTATTCCACACGTACCAAAAGCCGTTATCTGGCAATGGAAGAAGAGGAAGATCCTGTAAAAAACGGCCCTTATACCTATCCAAAGCTTCAGTTTGTAAGGAGGAACACCCATGAATGATATTATAGATGATCTGAATAATGGACCAGAAACAGACTGGAGCATTCCCTATTATGACAACATGACTGAAGAACAGCAAAAGGAGATCACAGACTCGATCCGACTGCTCCTTCGTCAGACCTTTGTCCTGGAACGGAAATACGATAAGAAAACAGAGCGTCTACAGTATACTTCCTCTTACCGTATCATTACCAGGCATTTTCCATTTATCCGCCATTATCTGGCAGTATCCGGCATTGAACTGATGGAGAACAGCCACATGGGCATTTTCTATGTCCAGGGAGAAGACCTGTTGGGAGAAAAGCTTTCAAAACTGGCTACCCTTTATCTGTTAGCGTTAAAGCTGATCTATGACGAACAGATGGAAAATGTTTCTACCAGTGTAAATGTATATACCACTTTAGGGGAAATACAGGAAAAGCTGGGAAATTACCGCTTATTTAAACGCCAGCCTGCGCCTACGGATATCCGAAGGACACTGGCATTACTTAGAAAATACCAGATCATCGAGCCTTTAGAGCTTTTAGATGACTTAAACAGCAAAATCCCTTTTATCATCTATCCCTGCATCAATGTAGTACTGTTAGGAGATGATGTGCGGGCCTTATTAGAAGATTTTGGTGATGACAGTGAAGGAGGAATGGATGATGGAAGTGATGAATAATACTCCTTTTCTGGCATTTACAAGGATCGCCTTAAACAACTGGCACTATATTTCCAGGAAAGTCCTTTTTTTAAACAGGGAAATCAACTTTTTTACCGGCCATTCCGGAAGCGGAAAATCCACTGTGATCGACGCTATGCAGCTGGTACTGTATGCCAATACAGACGGCCGGGGATTCTTTAACAAAGCCGCAGCTGATGACTCAGACCGAAGCCTGATCGAATACCTGCGTGGTATGGTAAATATTGGTGAAAACAACGAATTTTCTTATTTGAGGAACCAGAATTTCAGTTCTACTATTGTTCTGGAGATGCAGCTGACAGGTACAGAAAATTTTCAGTGCATCGGCATTGTATTTGATGTAAATACCGCTTCTAACGAAGTTTCAAGACGTTTCTTCTGGCACAAGGGATCTTTATGGGAAAATGAATACCGCACAGCTTCAAGACCTATGTCTATCAGCGAGGTGGAGCAGTATTTAAGAGAGAACTACAGCAAAGAAGATTATTTTTCCACTTCCCACAATGAACGGTTCCGCCGGATCCTTTATGACAGCTATTTAGGCGGTCTTGACAGCGAGAAATTTCCTCTGCTGTTTAAACGGGCTATCCCATTCAGGATGAACATCCGCTTAGAGGACTTTGTAAAGGAATATATCTGCACCGAGCAGAATATCCATATTGAGGACATGCAAGAAAGCGTCATGCAGTATGGACGGATGCAGAAAAAGATCGAGGACACCTGTGAAGAGATCCGCCAGTTAAAGGCCATGAAAGAAGCTTTTAACGAATATGATCTGTTAAGAGAAAAGCAGGAAAAATACAGCTGGTTTGTGAAGAAATTAGACCTTTTAGATACCCGGGCAAAGATCCGTATGTTTTCTGATAAGATAGATCAGGGTAAAGAAGATCTGGATCGTCTGGGAGAGGCAAAAAGATCGGTAGAACGGCAGATCGCTGATCTTACAAAGGACAGTGACGAACTTTTAAAGAGGATCGCATCTACTGGATATGAAGAATTAAAGGAGCAGCTTTCTTCTTTAAATGCTCTCTGCGAGCAGTTAGGCCACAGCGAAGCCAAATGGCAGAAGACCTTAAATGCTTTGAAGAAATGGGAAGAAGAAGAGATCGTTTCCAACCAGACCTTATGGGATATTGAGGAATTTGAAAACAGGAGCATTGATAAGGCTACGTTAAGACGTTTAAAAGCATCGCTTTCCTCTATGGAAGCGGATACAGAAAAGCTGCGCCAGGAAACAGTCAGCCAGATCAATGAACTGAAAAAGGCAGAGAAGCTTAAAAAACTGGAATTAGAGCAGTTAAAAGCAGGAAATAAGGCCTATCCTGGTTATTTGGAGGAAGCCAGAGGCTTTTTACAGCGCCGCTTACTGGAAGAAACTGGAAAAAGCGTGGATGTGTATATCCTGGCAGACCTGTTGGACATCCGGGACGATCAGTGGCGCAATGCAGTGGAAGGCTACCTGGGCGGAAATAAATTAAATCTGGTAGTGGCCCCAAAATATGCTAAAATAGCCTTAGGCATTTACAGGGAACTGGATAAGAAGAAGTTCTGGAATACAGCGGTTCTGGATACAGAAAGGGCTTCTGAATACAGTAATGAGGCGCTAAAGGACTCTCTGGCAGAGGAAGTTTCTGTCCGTGAAGCTTATTTAAAACCATATATCAGCCTGCTTCTTGGAAAGGTGATAAAATGTACTTCCATAGAGGAACTGCAGAAAAATGCCATTGGCATTACCCCGGACTGTCTTCTTTACCATACTTTCCGGCTCCAGTATATCAATCCGGAAAATTACACCCGTCTTGCCTATATTGGTAAGGACAGTATGCGAAAGAGAGTAAAGCTTCTGGATAAGGAGCTGGAAGAAACTGCAAAAAAACGGGCTCCGTTAGAGGAAACCTTAGCCGACTGCAAACGTATTTTATCCCTTGAGACTTTAAAAGAGGAAACTGATGAATATTTCCAGTGGCTTTCTGATATGGATGCCAGACAGGAAAAGTTAAAAGAAAAGGAAAAACTTTCAGAACGCATGGAAACTCTGCGCCAAAAGGATGTAAAACAGTTAGAAGCTGACAGAAAAGCTGTTTTAGAGCTGACAGACGGTAAAAAGCGGGAGCGGGATGCCATCCAGGAACAAACACTAAATAAGAAAAATGAACTGGAGCGTTTTTCCCAGACCATTATAAAGCTGGAAACAGAAGCAGCAGGACAAGGAAGAGATGTTCCTGAAAACGAGGAACATGAGCGGGAATTAAATGCTTATCTGGCGGACAAGGATCATCCACGTTTTGACCAGGAAAAAGATGCTTACCAGTCCAAATGTCAGATCTTAGAGCAAAAAAGCACTCAGGCCAAAGAGCATTTAATGGGACTGCGCAGCGAATACATCCGCCTTTACCCAGGAAGAAATGTGCCTGTAAGCAGCAGTGACAATGCCGCTTATGATAAGATATTAGACCGTCTTGCCTGCGATGACCTGGAAATTTACAGAGAGCAGGCCGGAAAACAGGTAAAAGCAGCGGTAGAGCATTTTAAGGATGACTTTATGTATAAGGTACGAAGTGCTATTAAAGATGCCATGCTGCGCAAGGATGAACTAAACCGTATCATCAGCCGCCTGGACTTTGGTAAAGACAAGTATCAGTTCGTCATCAGCAAGTGTAAAGGGACAGACGGAAGATTTTATGACATGTTCATGGATGAATCCTTAGAGATTGATCCAGGCAGTCTTAGCGGCGGCATGGATAATCAGCTGAACCTGTTTTCCATAGAACATGAAAACCGGTATGGGGATCTTATAAACGAGCTGATCTCTATTTTCATCCCGCCGGAAAACGCTACAGCAGCCCAGCTAGAAGAAGCCCGAAGAAACATGGAAAAATACGCAGACTACCGCACCTATCTTTCCTTTGATATGCAGCAGCTGATCAAAAATGATGATGAGGTGATCCGTATTGGTTTAAGCCGTATGATCCGCAAAAACTCCGGTGGTGAAGGCCAGAATCCTCTGTACGTGGCCCTTCTTGCAAGCTTTGCACAGGCTTACCATATTGGTCATTCACCGGCAGTACGGCAGAGGCCATCCATCCGTTTAGTTATCCTGGATGAGGCATTTTCCAAAATGGATGCGGAAAAAGTAGCAAGCTGCATTGAACTTATAAGAGGACTTGGCTTCCAGGCCATTATCAGCGCTACCAATGACAAGATCCAGAATTATGTGGAAAACGTAGACAAAACCTTTGTATTTGCAAATCCAAGTAAAAAATCCATTTCTATTCAAGCCTTTGAAAAGGACAGAATGAAGGATCTGGCTGCAGAAGTGGATAATGAGGCTTAGATGTATAGAAATGTTACAGATGCATAAAGCTAAGAAAAGGAGAAGACACTTATGACACAGTGGAAGATCCAGCCAGAAGACTGGAAAGAAGACTACAAAGAATTTGACGAAGCAACAGAAAAGTTTTACAGGGGGAAAATGGATGCAAAAACCTATAAGGGCATTTCTGGCGGCTTCGGAAGCTATGCCCAAAGAGGCGGAAATGCCAGTATGCTCCGTCTGCGTATGTCCGGCGGTGTTATGGATCTGAAGAAGCTTAAATTCATTGCTGACGCTATTGAGACATACCACATTAAAAGAGTCCATCTAACCACCTGCCAGACTTTACAGCTTCACGACCTGGATGAAGAGACTGTAAAGATTCTTGCAGTAGAAGCCTTGAAATGCGGCATCGTTACCAGAGGTGGTGGTGGAGACTTTCCAAGGAATGTAACAGTTTCTCCCTTATCCGGAATTGAAAACGGAGAATATTTTAATGTACTTCCATGGGCACTGGCTGCTGCAGACTACCTGATGACTTATATTAAAGGACCGAAGCTTCCAAGAAAGTTAAAAGTTGGTTTTTCCAATACACCTGCAAACCTGACCCATGCAACCTTCCGTGATCTGGGCTTTGCAGCAAGAGAAGACGGGACTTTTGATGTTTACAGTGCAGGTGGTCTGGGAAATAACCCTGCTTTTGCCGTAAAAGTAGCTGAAAAAGTTGAAAAAGACCAGATCCTTTACTACATTGAAGCTATGCATCAGATGTTTTTAACTTATGGTAATTATGAAAACCGTGCAAAGGCAAGAAGCCGGTATATGCAGCAGACCTTAGGAGGTGCTGAGCAATATAAAGCAGCATTTTTAGAGAAATTAAAAGAAGTAAAAACGCAAAGGAAAGATCTGACCCTACAGCTTTCTGAGGATGAAATGGAATGTGGCACTGCTGCAGGCTTAAGCACCTTCAGCCACGATACTGAGCAGGAAAATAACGGCCCGACTGCTGTATTTACTGCACCTGGAAGAAATCGCGTATATGCCCAGAAACAGCCTGGGCTCTATAGTGTGCTCTGTCATCCGGTAGGCGGAACACCGGATCCTGTTTTATTTGTAAACCTGTACAAAGTAATCTGTGATATTCCAGGTGCACAGCTTCGCCTTTGTCCAGATGAATCATTCTATGTAATTAACTGCCGCGAAGAAGATTTAGGACCTGTTCTGCACGCAACAAAGGGTGGGGCTAAAACTGTTTTTGAAGAATCTGTAGCCTGCATTGGAGCCCATGTATGCCAGCAGGGCATCCGTGATTCCCAGGGACTTTTACAGAAACTAGTGGAAATGGAACGAAAAGAACAGTTTGCTGACGGAATTCTGCCAAAGATCCATATTTCCGGCTGCCCATCTTCCTGCGGTACCCATCAGATTGGCGTGATCGGTTTCAGAGGCGGTGCCAAAACTGTAGATAACGTGCTTAAACCAGCATTTAATCTTTATATCAACGGCAGTGATGTCCAGGGCCAGGAACGTATGGGAAAAGAAATTGGAACTATGTTAGAAGAACAGATCCCTGACTTTTTATGTACATTGGGACATACAGTAAGTAACAGTGGCACAGATTTTAAAACCTGGTTTGCAAAGAATCCGGAAGGTATTGAATCCATTGCAGTATCTTTCCTTGTATAAAACGCTTTTCATTTTAACCGGGCTGGTGTATAATCTTCATATCATGCCCGATTTTAGGAGGAAACAATGGGATTATTTTCAAATAAAAAAGCTCAGGCAGATGGATTTTCATTTGCTGTAGATGAAGTTTATGCATTAAAAGAAGGAAAAAGCGTAGTTGTTACCGGCAAGATGACAAGTGGAAAAGTAACTCCGGGAACGGCTGCTATCTGTTTAGACGAAGAAGGAAAGCCGGCTTTCCACTGCACCATCGAAGGGATCGAGCAGGGAACCAAGTTAATGAAGATAGCTTCTGCTGATATGAAGGGAACTTATGGACCACATTATGGCTTTAAATTAAGGGGCACTGTAAAAGAAGATGTTCCCAAAGGCGCAGTTTTAGTTCCTGTTACTGATGAACTGTTAGAAACAGTAAGCGAAACTGAAGAACCGGCGTTTACAGCTGTTCCTGCTCCAAAGATCATTGATTTTGCAAAGTTCTCCGGTCTTACCATGGATGATTTTACCGGTGTGCCAGAAGCAAATGAAGCTGATCTGGAAGCAGTTAAAAAAGCAGGAGAACGGGATGAAAACCTGGCAGCCCTTCTACCAAAGAAGAGGGAAGATGAACTTTCTATCCTGGTTGCAGGAGAAGGAAGTCTTTCCGAAGCTTTACTGGTGCCTATGTCTGTAAAAGAATGCATTTTCATGATGTGCCGCTTACAGCAGATGAATGAACAGGCAGAAATGCCAGACTACAACGAAAAAGGACAGCTGATCTACGATGCTATTGTTGAAAAGTTAAAAATGGCACCTTCCCTGTATGTGCTTTTAGATAAAGCTACCGGTCTTCCTTATATTATTGAGGGGACCATTGATGTTTACTCTGAAGAGATCCTGGCAAAACATGCCCTGCATTTTTATGAGAACCAGTACCATAAATCTTTAGTATTAAAAGAAATTCCAAAGAAGAGTACCGGGCTTCCAGGACGGATCAGCCTGTTTGCATGGCTGTACTATCTGGGAATGGATAACATTCTTGTTAATAACGGATCCTACCAGTTGTTAATGAAACGCTCTGACTTCTTAGAAGATATTACTGAAGAAAAAGGAGCAGAGCTTCCGGTTCCTGTATTCAACCCGGCTCTGCGCTTTGAAATGGCAGATCTTATGGGTGAAGTAAGATGGCCTGTAACTTACCCTGAAAGAGAAGAAAAACTTGCAGCAAAGAAAAATGCTGTATTAAATGAACTGGTTAAGAGTAAATTACTGGTTCCTGTTAAATACAATGGTGACTTAAATGTAGGGCAGAACAGTTTAAGTGCAGAACAGGGACAGGGCCTGATCCTTCCGCGGATCACCAATAAGCAGAAGCAGTCCTTCCTTCCACTGTTTACAGACTGGATGGAATTTGAGAAAGCTTATAAGCGCAACGACTGGGGCTGTGTTGTCTTTACCATGGCAGATGCCATTCGGGCAACCGGCGGTGACAACATCGTTATCAATCCTCTCACTGAAAATCTGACTCTTGACAGAGAGGATATGAAGGCGGTCATTGAAATTTATAAAAATCTTAAAAACGTCAAGTAAAAATACTTGACATTGCTTTCCACATCGTGTATGATAGCACAGGTGGTTGAAATGGAAAAAATCGTTGAACAGGGTCTGTTGTTTGATTTCTATGGAGAACTGCTGACGGAACACCAGCGTCGTATTTACGAAGATATGGTGTTAAATGATCTTTCGCCCAGCGAGATTGCAAAGGAGCAGGGGATCAGCCGTCAGAGTGTTCACGATCTTAAGAAACGGTGCGACAAGATACTGGAAGAATATGAAACAAAATTGCAGCTGGTAGCCAAGTTTATGAAGATCCGGGAGATGATCCGGGAATTAGATGATCTTGCTGATACCTGTGCAAAAACCAGAGATATGGCTCTGATCGACCAGATCCGGAAACTTTCCGGAGAGATTACAGCCACACTTTAGGAGGTTATGAATGGCTTTTGAAAGCTTATCCGACAAATTGCAGAATATTTTCAAAAACCTACGTGGCAAAGGCCGGCTTTCTGAAGCAGATGTAAAAGCTGCCTTAAAGGAAGTTAAAATGGCACTTCTGGAAGCAGATGTAAGCTTTAAAGTAGTTAAGCAGTTCATCAGCTCCATTCAGGAAAGAGCTGTAGGGGAAGAGGTATTCGGAAGCCTGACACCAGGACAGACTGTTATTAAGATCGTAACAGAAGAACTGGTAAAGCTGATGGGCTCTGAAACCACAGAAATAGCCTTAAAACCGGGCAATGAGATCACAGTCATTATGATGGCAGGTCTTCAGGGTGCCGGTAAAACCACAACAACAGCCAAGATTGCTGCCAAGTTAAAAGCAAAAGGAAGAAAACCGCTGTTAGTTGCCTGCGATGTATATCGTCCGGCTGCTATTAAACAGCTGCAGATCAACGGCGAGAAAGTTGATGTGCCTGTATTCTCCATGGGCGATAAGATCAGCCCGGTGGATATTGCCAAAGCCGCTGTGGAACATGCTTCCAAGAACAATTTTAATGTAGTGATCCTGGATACAGCCGGCCGTCTTCATGTAGATGAAAACATGATGGAAGAGCTGGAGCAGATCAAGGAAGCAGTCAATGTATATCAGACCATACTGGTAGTTGATGCCATGACTGGTCAGGATGCAGTCAATGTTTCCGGAACCTTTAATGATAAGATCGGTATTGATGGTGTGATCCTTACAAAGCTGGATGGCGATACCCGAGGCGGTGCAGCCCTTTCTATCCGCTCTGTCACCGGAAAACCTATTTTATACATCGGTATGGGAGAAAAGCTCTCTGACCTGGAGCAGTTTTATCCAGACCGTATGGCCTCCAGAATCCTTGGAATGGGTGATATCCAGTCTCTCATTGAGAAAGCAGCAGCCCAGGTAGATGAGGAACAGGCCAAAGAGTTATCCCAGAAGCTGCGCAAGGCAGAGTTTGATTACAATGATTTCTTAAACCAGATGCAGCAGATCAGGAAAATGGGCGGTATGGGAAGTATCCTTTCCATGATGCCTGGTGTGGGAAGCCAGTTAGCTGGTGTAGATATGGATGAAGGCGAACGGTCTATGCACCGTGTAGAATCTATTATCCTTTCCATGACAAAAGAGGAACGGGCTAATCCGGGACTGATAAATCCATCCCGCAAACAGCGTATTGCAAAAGGCGCTGGCGTAGATATTGGCGAAGTAAACCGTCTGGTAAAGCAGTTTGACCAGATGAAAAAAATGATGAAACAGATGCCGGGACTCATGGGCGGCGGCAAGCGCAAAGGCATGAAAGGTCTTGGCGGTTTAGGCGGTCTTATGGGCGGCAAGATGAAGCTTCCATTTTAAGCTTCTGGCAAACTTAGATAGTCAGACAGGTGTTCCTGTATGTCTAACATATAAAAACGAAAACAAATAGAAAAGATTAATTTTACGGAGGTATGTAACAATGGCAGTAAAGATGAGATTAAGAAGAATGGGACAGAAGAAGGCTCCTTTTTATAGAATCGTAGTTTCTGATTCCAGATCCCCAAGAGACGGAAAGTTCATCGAGGAAGTTGGATATTATGATTCCACCAAGGATCCTAGCGTGATCAAGTTTGATGAAGAAGCTACCAAGAAGTGGTTAGCAAATGGCGCTCAGCCAACCGAAACTGTAGGAAAGCTGTTAAAGATCGCTGGTATTCAGTAATCTTTAATCAAATGAGGTGGAGAGATGAAGGAATTAGTCGAAGTGATTGCGAAAGCATTAGTCGATAACCCGGATGCGGTTGTAGTCAATGAATCCCTGAAAGGTGACGACACACTGATCGAACTTACGGTAGCTCCTGCCGATATGGGCAAGGTCATTGGCAAACAAGGCAGGATCGCAAAAGCAATCCGTTCCGTAGTCAAGGCCGCTGCCTCAAAGGAAGACAAGAAAGTAATCGTAGAGATTCAGTAAAAAAGGAGGGGCTGCCGCAGAATAGATACAGCTATTTTGCGGCAGCCCTTTTTAGTTAATGTACTCTCGGAATCTTTTTGTACTTGATTTTGCGAGAAGATTTTTTGTCAGTTGTGCCCAAATTTTTGAGGCGTACGCGGTGCGTACGTTGATAAAATTCGGGTGCGACTGGCGAAAAATCGGCCGCAAAGGCAAGTGCATGAAAGACTCCGAGAGTACATGTTATATATTTATATACAGAAAGGATCTTATATTTATGGAAAACATGCTGCGTGTAGGTGTAGTGACATCTACTCATGGTGTAAGAGGCGAAGTAAAGGTTTTTCCTACCACGGACGATGCCAAGCGTTTTAAAAAGTTGAAAACGGTTATTCTGGACACTGGAAAAGGACAGACTGCTTTAGAGATCGAACAGGTAAAATTCTTCAAAAATATGGTCATCTTAAAGTTTAAAGGCTATGATAATATCAATGATGTAGAAACCTGGCGCCAGAAAGACCTTCTTATTACCAGAGAACAGGCCGTTGCCTTAAAACCAGATGAATACTTTATCACAGATCTGATTGGTCTGCAGGTAAATGATGATGAAGGAAATGAAGTAGGCACTATCAAAGATGTACTGGAAACAGGGGCAAATGATGTATATGTAGTAGCTCTTCCAAATGGAAAGGAGCTCCTCCTGCCTGCTATTAAAGACTGTATCCTGAATGTGGATATGGAAAATGGTGAAATGACAGTTCATATCCTGGATGGTTTAATGGATCTGTAAGAAAGGACTTGATGCTATGCCCACCATCACTGTTTTAGACGAGACCACCATTAATAAGATCGCAGCCGGAGAAGTGATCGAACGGCCTGCTTCTGTTGTAAAAGAGCTTCTGGAAAATGCCATTGATGCCCAGGCCACAGCTGTTACCGTAGAAATACGTGATGGTGGCTGCAGTCTGATCCGCATCACTGATAATGGTTGCGGTATCCCCAAAGATCAGGTTGCCACAGCCTTTTTAAGACATGCCACCAGCAAAATACATACAGTAGATGACTTGATGACCATCGATTCCCTTGGCTTTCGCGGAGAAGCTTTAGCCAGTATTGCCGCAGTTTCACAGGTAGAGCTGATCTCAAAAACAGCCCAGACTCTTACTGGTATCCGTTACCAGATCGAAGGCGGGAGAGAAAAAAGCTTAGAGGAGATCGGTGCTCCTGAAGGGACCACTATCATCGCAAGAAACTTGTTTTTTAATACTCCGGCCAGAAAGAAGTTTTTAAAAACCCCTGTTACAGAAGGGACTCATGTGGCTTCTGTAGTGGAAAAGATCGCATTATCCCACCCGGATATTTCCATCCGTTTTATCCAGAATAACCAGAACAAGCTCTATACTTCCGGTAATAATAATCTGAAGGATCTGATCTACACAGTATTTGGCCGGGAGATCACTGCCAATCTGTTAGAAGTCCATGCACAAGGACCTGGGATCACCATTACCGGCTATATTGGAAAACCGGTGATAGCACGTTCTAACCGCAATTATGAGAACTATTTTGTCAATGGCCGGTTTGTACGCAGCAATATCCTTTCTAAAGCCATAGAAGAGGCTTACAAGCCTTTCATGATGCAGCATAAGTATCCCTTTACCATGCTGCATTTCCAGATCGATCCGCAGACACTGGATGTAAATGTCCATCCAACCAAAATGGAGCTGCGCTTCAGTGATGGTGAATTTATCTATGAGCAGACAGTAAACGCAGTGTCAAATGCCCTGGCACACAAAGAACTGATCCCGGATGTAAACTTAAACGAAAAAGGTGAGCAGGATACAAGGCGTTTTGAGGTGAAAAAAGCCCCAAGACCGGAGCCTTTTGAGACAAAACGAAAAGATGTACTGGAACAGCAGAAGTTTCCTTCAGCGGAAAAATCCGCGGCTGTTTCTGCTGAAGGAAGTTATCGCCAGATCGCGCCGCCGAAACCTTCTTTTGTAAAAGAACCGGATATTTCGGATATGATGCCGGAATGGCTGAAGGAAAGAAAAAAAGCGGAAGAAGAGGACCTGAAAGCTTTTAGAAA
Source organism: uncultured Clostridium sp. (assembly GCA_900541315.1). Lineage (GTDB taxonomy): Bacteria > Bacillota > Clostridia > Lachnospirales > Lachnospiraceae > Enterocloster. The sequence goes on from UQJF01000051.1 coordinate 15,485, forward strand.
GCAGGACAACAATACAATTAATGAGAAAATATCTCAAAGCAATACAAGTTCAGGTAATAGCGCGCAGACTTCTGTTAACAGAAATACACAGCCGGATTTTGCATCAAAGAATATTATGGATAAACCCATTCCTGATATGCCTGCAGCTACGGCTCCCAAACAATTAGATCTCTTTGGGGAAAAGCTGCTGGATCCATCTTCCCGCCTGAAACATAAGTTGATCGGACAGCTCTTTGACACTTACTGGCTGATTGAATATAATGACCACTTATATATTATTGACCAGCATGCAGCCCATGAAAAGGTTCTTTATGAAAAGACGGTAAAAAGCTTAAAAGACCGCGATTACAATTCTCAGATGGTGGAACCGCCTATCATTTTAACTTTAAATCCAAATGAAGAGCTTCTGTTAAATAAATATATGGAATACTTTGCCCACATCGGCTTTGAGATCGAACCTTTTGGCGGCCGGGAGTTTGCTGTCCGGGCAGTACCAGCCAATCTGTTTTCCGTTGCAAAAAAGGATCTGCTTTTAGAGATGATCGATGGGTTGTCTGATGAGATGGCTGCACACAGCCCAGACAGTATTTATGAAAAGATCGCATCCATGTCATGTAAGGCGGCTGTGAAAGGCGGTAATCAATTATCAGCTATGGAAGCAAATGAACTGATCGACCAGTTATTGAAGTTAGACAATCCTTACGCCTGCCCTCATGGACGTCCCACCATTATCTCCATGAGCCGCTATGAACTGGAAAAGAAATTTAAGCGCATTGTATAAAGGAGAGCATATGAATACAGAGAAAAAGCCCCTTCTTATCCTTACAGGGCCTACAGCTGTAGGCAAAACAGCTCTTTCCATCCAGCTTGCAAAAGCAGTAGGCGGAGAGATAGTAAGTGCAGATTCCATGCAGGTATACCGGCATATGGACATAGGTTCCGCAAAGGTAACGGAGGAAGAAATGGAAGGAATTCCTCATTATCTTATTGATGTACTGGATCCCCAGGATGATTTTAATGTAGCCACCTTTCAGACACTTGCCCGCCAGGCAATGAATGAGATTTATTCTCATGGGAATATTCCTATTATCACAGGCGGAACCGGATTTTATATCCAGGCTCTGTTGTATGATATTGACTTCAAAGAGAATAATGAGAAAAATCCTATCCGTAAAGAATTAGAACAGCTTGCAAAGGAACTTGGGGACAAGGCACCAGGGGCTCTTCACGAGAAATTATCTCATATAGATCCGGAGGCTGCCAGGCAGATCCATGCCAATAATATAAAGCGTGTGATCCGTGCTATTGAATATTTCGAACAGACAGGTGAAAAAATCTCAGAGCATAATGAAGAAATGCATCAGAAGGAATCTCCTTATAATTTCTTATATTATGTTCTCACCAGAGACCGTAAGACTCTTTACGAACGCATTGACAAACGTGTAGATATTATGATAGCAAACGGTCTGGTAAAAGAAATAGAGAAATTAAAAGCTATGGGCTGTCACAGAGGCCAGACTTCCATGCAGGGACTTGGCTACAAGGAAATATTAGACTATCTGGACGGCAGTTGTACCCTTGATGAGGCTGTTTATATCCTTAAACGAGATACAAGACATTTTGCCAAAAGGCAGCTGACCTGGTTTCGCAGGGAGCGGGATGTACGCTGGTTAGACCTTGACAGGTACCAGGGAAATACGGATCTGATCCTTAAGGATATATTAAAGGATTGCGAAGAAAAACGAATCGTGCTAAAATAGCAAACCGAAAATCAATTATTTATTTAAGAGGAGTTATAAAACAATGGAACAGCAGATCTTAGACGGCATGTATGAACAGCTGGGTATCAGCAAAGAGGTTCTTGACTATGCCGCAGATATAGAAGAAAGCCTGAAAGAACGTTTTGAAGGGATCGACCAGGTTGCTGAATACAACCAGCTAAAGGTTTTAAAGGGCATGCAGGACAATAAAGTCAGCGATATCCATTTTGCCGCAACTACCGGTTATGGATACAATGATCTGGGGCGTGATACATTGGAAGATGTATATGCCAGTGTTTTCCATACTGAAAGCGCCTTGGTACGTCCCCAGCTTATCTCCGGAACTCATGCACTGCATATTGCCTTGTCCGGAAATTTACGCCCTGGAGATGAACTTTTATCTCCTGTGGGAAAACCATATGACACATTGGAAGAGGTCATCGGAATCCGTGATTCTGTAGGCTCTTTAAAGGAATATGGTGTCAGCTACCGTCAGGTAGACCTTCTCCCTGACGGCACCTTTGACTATGAGAACATTGCAAAGGCTATTAACGAAAAAACCAAATTGGTGACCATCCAGCGTTCCAAAGGCTATGATCCACGTCCTACCTTTTCTGTAAAACAGATCGGTGAGCTGATCGCTTTTGTAAAGAAGATCAAACCAGAGATTATCTGCATGGTAGATAACTGCTATGGTGAATTTGTAGAAACCATTGAACCTACTGATGTAGGGGCAGATATGATCGTTGGTTCCCTGATCAAGAACCCAGGCGGTGGTCTTGCACCTATCGGCGGTTATATTGCAGGTAAGAAAGAATGTGTAGACAGAGCCTCTTACCGTTTAAGCGCTCCAGGACTTGGAAAAGAAGTCGGCGCAAGCCTTGGCTTAAACCAGCAGTTATACCAGGGATTTTTCTTATCCCCAACGGTTGTTGCAGCTGCATTAAAAGGAGCCATTTTTGCAGCTAATGTATATGAAAGATTAGGCTGTGGTGTTGTCCCAAACGGAAGTGAATCCCGCCACGACATCATTCAGGCCATTACTTTCGGTACTGCCCAGGGTGTTATTTCTTTCTGCAAAGGCATCCAGGCAGCTGCTCCTGTAGACAGCTTTGTTACTCCTGAGCCATGGGATATGCCGGGATATGACAGCCAGGTCATCATGGCAGCCGGCGCTTTTGTCCAGGGATCTTCCATTGAATTAAGCGCAGACGGCCCGATCAAACCACCGTACGCCGTTTACTTTCAGGGCGGTCTTACTTGGTATCACGCAAAACTTGGAATCCTTAAGTCTTTACAACAGCTTATCGATGACGGGGTTTTGAAAATTTTAAGATGACATAAAAAAAGACTTATGATAATATGATAACTTAAGGAGAGTGTTATGGGACGTAAGAATTTCTGGATCCTTCTGATCATGTTGCTTGCAGGCATTGTATTAGGAGGCTTTATGGGTCAGCTGGCCAATGGCATTTCATGGCTTAGCTGGCTGAATTTTGGCCAGTCTTTTGGTCTTGATTCACCTTTAGTCATCAACTTTGGCATACTTGTCATCACTTTGGGACTTACCATCAAGATCACCATGGCCAGCATCATCGGTATTGCCATTGCCCTTATCATTTACCGTATGATCTAGTATCTGTCTCTTATACACATCTCCGAGCCCACGAGACGGAGCTACATCTCGT
>UQJF01000052.1 GCA_900541315.1 uncultured Clostridium sp.
GGCGGGTCCCAAGTTCAAAAATCCTCCTGCAAGCAAGCTTGCATCGGATTTATGAACTTTTGACCCTGGTATCATCAGATACTACAGGGATTTGATCAGATGATCTACGTAAAGTTCTGCTTCTCCCTGGAGGAAAGGAGTCTGCATGCTTTCATAACCTTTTCCGAATTCATCTTTCTCTACGATATAACCTGCGCTGTAGTTTGCATAGCCCCATACGATGCGCATAGGAGCATTAAAGTTCTTTTTGATTTCCATTCCGAAGGTGGAGAACAGCTCTCCGGGGATCGTGATCATCTCCAGGTCGCCTAAATGGAAGATAACAGAGCGGAGCGTAACATTGATACCGCCTGACTGGATCTTTCTTCTCATATGGCGGACACCGGACCAGAGAAGCTTTTTATCATCCTCTGTAACAGCAGCAGCCAGCTTCTTTTCATCTTCAGCTAACTGTGCCTTCATGGCATCCAGATCATAAGTCTGGTGGATGGTGTATTCTGCAGTTTTTACAGAGCCAGCTTTTAACTCCATAGGAGTTTCCGCTTCTGCGAAAACATTTACCTGCTTCATTACTTCATCACGTACGCGCCACAGCTCGTTTTCGTCATTTCCCTGACGGTACTGGCGGTTGCCCATATCACCGCAGGCTCCCTGCATGGTAATGAAAATGGTATTGTATTTTTCATCCAGGGCCTTTCCTACATTTCCTAAAAGATCAGAGCTGATCTTCATGTTGTGGATGCCAAGGACAGTTGGATGGCAGGTAAACTGGAACATACCTGCAACTACATGATTTTCATTGCGGAACAGGATCATGTTGATATCTTTATCACTTGGTTTGTCAATATAATTGCGGTTTCCGTATACACCTTCTATTGTTCCCTTTACCATATAAGGTGTTACCTCTAAGAAGCCACGGTCAAAGCATTCATCTACAGCGTCAAAAAGCTGTTTCATTACCAGTTCCCTGTAAACTGCCTTGCGATGATTTCTGTCTTCCCCTTCATCTTCAAAGCTGATATCAGGGCCAGAGTGTGTATGAATGGTTCCGATAATGATATTTTCCTTTGGAACAGAATATTTTCCGGCAAGGACTGTGCGGGCATAATCAGAGATCGGTTCTTCTAACCGGCACAGATCCAGGGTGGACCATATAAAAATCTCCCCGTCAATGCGCAGGACTAAAGTCCTGCAGTAAAGTTCATCTAAAACACCAATAGATTTTCCTGTTCTCATGGCATAACCGCGCATGTACATAGGAAATGGAGGTGTGATATTACGTTTTGCTGCGCTTACTTCAACCATATGATAATCTCCCCTTAGTTGAATAAAAAATGGCTCTGCCTGCCAAATAAGACAGGCAGAACCGTCATTATGGTGATGTCACCATCAGGCGACATGTCCGTTTAGTTATGTTAGTTATAAATGATCAAGCCAGGATTCCCAGTGCAGAGCAGATCATGGAGAAGATGATAACAATGAGGATCAGGGTAGTGATCTTCATGCCCTTCTTTCCAAGAAGCTTATACAGTACCAGGACAGTAGCTACAGAGATCATAGAAGGCATGATCTTGTCTAACAGATCTGCAACTGCCAGATTGACTTCACCCATCTGGAATGCCAGAGGTGTTTTTGCAGTTACAACAGTTGCGGACAGAGCACCTACAACAGTAAGGCCCAGAACAGAAGCAGCATCTGTGATGCGGGCAAGTTTACTGCCCACTTTGGTGATCAGTTTGGTACCTTCACGGTATCCGATCCACATTAACTGGGTACGGATGCAGATGAAGATAAGGTTTACAATGAGCCACAGGATAACACCGATGGGGTTGCCTTCCAGAGCCATATATCCTGCGATGGAGCCCATGATAGTAGGAAGCAGTGTCCAGAATAAGGTATCACCGATACCAGCTAAAGGTCCCATTAAGCTGACCTTGATATTCTGTACAGCATCCAGGGAAGTGATTCCCTCTTTGTCTTCCAGAGCCAGAGTAGCACCAAGAACGATATTTGCCAGCCATGGCATGGTGTTGAAGTATTTATAATGGTTGTTTAATGCTTCAACGTATTCGTCATCATCTTTATAGATCTTACGCAGCAGAGGTCCAATACCGAAAACAACGGCTGGAGCAAGCTGAGTATCGTAGTTAAAGGTTGTTATTGCCATTAAGGACCAGCGGATAGCACCTTTCACACAGTCTTTTTTTGTTAAAACGGGAGCTTTTTCCATTACTTCATTCTCATTATTCATCTTCAAGACCTCCTGCAAATCCTACATTTTCCTTTGCTTCTTCATCCATATAGAACTTGTAAGCTAAAGCTACACCAAGGAATGCGATACCGAGGATCGGTACGCCCATGTATGCGCTGAGTACAAAGCCGATCAGAATGTAGTTGAAGTACTTCTTTGCCGGCATGTAGTGGAGCAGCATGGCAATACCAAGACCAGGAAGAAGCTTTCCTGCTACAGACAGACCGCCTGTTACCCAGGAAGGAAGCACATCCAGGATAGCCTGAACTAAAGGAGCGCCTGCTGTTAATGCAACAGCGGTTGGGAATGCCATGAATACAGCTACCATAACAGGGCAAAGGTAAAGGATAGCATACATTTTGCCAAACTGTTTTTCATTGGCATATTTCTGGGATTTCTGGGCAATGAAGGAGTTGCAGATCTTATATAAAACGTCCATCTGTACGCCCAGCATACCAACAGGAAGACCAATGGTCATACCAACTTCCGGTCCCTGTCCAGTTGTTTTTGCAAATGCGCATGCAATAATGGTTGCAACGCCGTAATCAGGTACAGAAGAACCGCCAAGAGCGGCAACACCTAAGGACATCAGTGTGAAAGTACCGCCGATGTAAAGACCGCTGTTCATGTCGCCTAAGATCAGTCCGCACAGGAAACCTACGATAACAGGTCTTGCATGTGTCAGTGATAATCCGCGGCGGTCAACGTTGATCTCAGCAGCCACCAGGACAAGCAGTACAATTTGTAAAGCACTTAATTGCATAACAATTTCCCCCTTTGGTTATTTCAGAAATTCGTCAATAGAAACTTCTGCGTCTGCAGGTACATACTGTGCATAGAGCTTGGTTCCCGCAGCCTTTAATTTCTTGTAAGCCTCAATGTCGTCCGGCTTTGCGTAAGCTCTCTGGGAAAGCTTTACAGCTTCTTCGCCTTCAGCAGGCTTTACAGTTCCGCCAATGACCAGTTCCGGGATCTTTACGCCGATCTCAGACAGCTTAACCAGTGTTTCCGGCTTCTTAACCAGTACAAATACAGTGTGGTCATTGTATTTTCCGGCTTTGAAGTTATTTAAAGCTGTTTCCTCGGTAATGATGGAAATAGCCATTCCGGTAGGTCTGGCAAGCTTCATGCTGGCTTTGGTCAGTTCATTATTGGCAACAGTGTCATCAATGATCATGATACGCTGTGCACCGGAACGTCCGGCCCACTGTGTAGCCACGATACCATGAAGAAGACGGTTATCAATTCTTGCAAGTACAATACCCATATTTACCTCCTATTCGTCCTCACGGACGGCCGGGCTTTCTGCCTGCCCGGAAAGCTTATTTTTTGAATTCAAATGCATGTAATCATAAATGTAAGCAATCTCACTTACAGGCAGAGCCACCCGGTAATGCCGGGAGATATCCTGAAAGCTGTCCCTTACCTGCCTGATAAAGTCGGCATGTTTTTGTTCAAATTCTTCCAGATCCTGATAATTATCAATGGGTGTTTTTGTGACCAGACGTTCCACCAGACAACACAGGTGGACATAAAGCCCGATCATGATACGTCCTGCGATCTTTCTTCCTGTGATCTTCTGAAGCCGTCCCACTGCCTGTTCCACTTCATCTAAAAGCTTGTCAGGATTTAAAATGGTAATGGATTCAACTACATTCTGCAGGGAGAAATTCTTTACCAGGTTCTGGTTAAATATTTCCATTTGTTCTTCATCCAGATACTCTGAGAAAATGTTTGTCAGCTTTTCTGCGGAATTCATGGAAATAATGTCTTCCAGTGAGATAAAAGGAATTCCCTCGATCTCCGGATTGAAAAGCCCGATGATGCATTTTACATGGTATTGCTGGAAAATCTCATCATGGCTGCCGTTTTTCATCAGCCGGTAATAATCATAAGCCACAAATTTTACAGGAATGGAAGTGGCGGAAGTCTTTAAGATCAGCTCTTTTAGCTTTTCCGTTGTGTCAATGCCGTTTTCTCCGCTGAAGATCACGGCGTCTTCCTTCTGTACATTGTGGATGATACGGTAGGTGCAGACATTGCTTTCGCTGGCCCGTTTCAGGATGTCTTCCAGCTTCTGGTTCCCACAGATGCCAAGGCCGATATCAACAGCTAAGGCAGTGGAAATATTGTTGATGATGCCGATATTTAAGTTTCGCAGGCCGCCCATCTGGCTGTGGATCTGCTCTAAAGAACCCATATCCACCAGAAGTACTACGTCCTGACAGGTGATAAATCGTTCAATGTGTTTTTCCAGCAGCCCGGTGATGTCACTCATCTGCATGTCAAGAGGCATATCAATGGCATCGAATACCTTTCGCCCGATGATCTGGTTAGCGGCATCTGCAATACTGGAAGCTGTTGCATAGCCGTGGCTTAAGATAATACCGGCTGCGGAAAGTCCCTGGATCTTCTGGTTCTGGTTTTTTATATCTAAAAGCAAAAACAGCTGGTTTAAACTGTCTGCTTCAATGTCCAGATTCAGTTTGATCAGGTTTACGATCCTGGAACAGATGACTGATTCTTTTTCAAGAACAGCGCTTACAGCCTGAAACATTTCTTCAATCTCGTCATGGTTTTGTTTCATCCAGTTGTCGATCAGATGGTCGCCCTGAAGCTGTATATATAAGCGGCGGGCAAGTAAGTGGCTGTATTTTTTGGAAAGGCTGATGCCATACATTTCACCTACATTTTCAAAAATCTGATTGATCAGCTGTTCGTAAGTGGAGATCTTGATGTTTACAAGCTTCTGTCCGTAGATCAGATAGTCGTAATAATCATTTAATTGTTTCCGGAATTCCATCATCAGGCCGTCAAAACTGAGCATATCCTGACAGTAATCTTCAAAGACATCTAACATGATCTGGAAATACTGTACCGTCTGCCCCAAAGAGGTGTCACGGCTGTAACTGTTTAAGTGGATCATACGTTTGTCTTTGTCTTCAACCTCCAGTTTTAAGGAGGAGAGCATATATTCCGGAAGGTGATAACTGTGGATAGCGATACCATCGCTGGTTTTTTCCAGATAAGCTCCGGCACAGCTGCTGGTAACGCAGGTTTTTAATTCGTCGATGTTGTTTTCGTAGGAAAATTCCAGCATACAGTGGAAGGCGTTCTGGCTGATGCTTACATCTACGCCCATGCGCCGCCCTTCTGCTTTTAAGAAGGAGACTAACATTTCCTCTTTTTCATCGGCTGTGCGTTCATGCAATGTTGGGACCGGGATCACAATGGGGATCATCCTTGCAAGTGGTTTATAAAGTGTTTCCGCCGGTACTTTTGTGGTGGAAAATACCAGTCTTGCATTGGACTCAAAAACATGTTCGTCATCATGATATCCTTTATATTGTCCCGAAATTAAGTAGGAATAGATCAGTTCCTGTCCTGAAAATGGAAGCCTGTCAATTTCATCAAAGAAAAGGATGCCGCCGTTTGCCTTTGCAAGCCAGCCTTTTCCGTCTTCGCTGCCGCAAAGGGAAATAGCAAATTTTTCTTCATTCTGGGCATATTCGGAGCAGTCTACTGTGATGTAAGGCGGGAGAGAAGCTGCGCCTGCAGTTCCTATTACCCGTTCATTTACAGCATATTCATACATCAGCCTGGAAAGAAAAGCCTTTCCTGTTCCGCCAGCTCCGTTAAACAAGGCCGGAAGACCATTTGGCGGGTATTTAACAGCTGCTTTACACTGCTCGATGCAGGAACTTAAACTCAGGTAATAACCGATGGCTTTCTGAAAATCTCTTTTATTTTCATCGCTTCGGCATTTCCGCTGAAAATCGTCCATACCGGAGAATACGCAGGTTTCCAGGGCGACCTGGGCCTCGCGTTCAACATTTTTCTTATGGAAGAAATAAACAGGACGGGAGTTGACCTTAATGGCCCGCCCTTCTTTTACCAGCTCGTTCAGATACTGACTGGCCAGATTACGGGAAATATTCAGTGATTCGCTGATATGGTTCGCCGTAAAATATTTCAGATCTTTCAGGGCATAGCCCCGGCTTATTTTTTCCAGGTAAAGATAGAGTTCTTCTTTTGTGCTGAGCATGTACATGATTCTCCTGTTTGTTGATTTAACTTGAATTCTTTTCGCGCGTGTTTTATGTCTACCTGATAACAAGTGTAATTATACAAAAAATAGTCTGAAAAGAAAGATGTTTTGAATAATTTCGCCAGTTTGAAAAGGGTTTCGGCAGTAGCGGTGAGAAAAAAGGGGAGGTGCCCAGAGTGGGAGAATGGGGTTCGACACTAGGATTGACACTTTTAAGGGGGAAATATGTGCTATACTTAAAATCAGATGTCAGGATCAAGATCAGGCACAGAAAGATCCCGGGAGAACATTACAGGAGGAAATCAATATGCACAGTGAAAAAACAACGATCCGGCTGGCAGCCGTAGACATGGACGGAACTCTTCTTCATGATGATAAGAGTATATCAGACTATACATTAGATGTTTTAAGAAAGATTGTAAAAAAAGGTGTGATCCTGGTACCTGCCTCAGGAAGACCGATCGGAGGAATGAAAGAAGCAGTATTAAATAATGTAGACGGCGTTCAGTATGCTATCTGCTCCAATGGTGCCGTGCTTATGGATGTACCGGAGGAAAAAAGTATCTGTGAAACAGGGATCTCCACAGAAAAAGCAGTGGAAGCCATTGCGTATCTGGAACAATTCCCAGTGGCTGTATATGTCCATACAGACAGAGGTACTTTCCGGGCAGAGGGATGGGAGAAAACAGGGCTTTCTGAGAAATATCCTTATATCAGGTTCAGCGAGGGAAATGTAAAAGATCTGGGAGAGTTTTTAAGGACCAGCGGAGTAAAAGTGATGAAAATGGGTGCTTTTGTCTTAAAAGATGGACTGGCACAGGAACTTCTGGAAAAAGGAAGCCCCATACCGGGTATCGTATTTCTGCGCACCGGAGATGGGATCATAGAATTAAACTCTATCCATGCCTCTAAAGGAAATGCACTGTGTACACTTTGTAAAAAATTGGGGATAAGTATGGAAAATGTGCTGGCTATTGGGGATAACGAAAACGATATTTCCATGCTTCAGGCTGCAGGCATCTCCGCAGCAATGGAAAACGCAGAAGATGATGTAAAGCAGGCTGCGAAATTTGTGGCCGGGCATAATGAAGAGGACGGGGCGGCTCATTTCCTGGAGGAATGGGTGCTGTAAAATAAAACAGAGAACAAAAAATGGACGCGCCGGCTGACGCGTCCGTTTGCTTTGTAAACTTGTGATCCACTGCCTGCTGACGCAGGCGGTTGTCAGAGTATTCCTGTAGACTGTAAAAACAGTACAAACATCATAACCGGGACCACATAGCGGATCATGACACGGTACAGCTTTTTACGGCGGAAAGTATCTCCGGTGCTTTCCATTTCTTCGATCACATAGTCCGGTGTTTTGATCCAGCCGATCAGAAAGGCAGAGAGCAGTGCGATAAACGGCATCATAACGCTGTTGCTGATATAGTCCATGATGTCTAATAACTGTCCCACAGAGCCGTTTGGCAGTTTTACTTCAATATAGAAGATACTGTAGCCAAGGGCAATAATAGCAGAGGCAGCCAGATAGATCACGGTCAGCACAAGGACTGTTTTCTTGCGGCCTGTGTGGAAGATCTCCATGCAGTTGGCAGTGATAGACTCCAGCACGGAAATACAGGACGTAAGAGTGGCGAAAATAGTTGTTACAAAGAACAAAAGACCAACAAAGGTACCAGCTTTTCCCATGGCTGCAAATACCTTAGGAAGGGAAATGAACATTAAACTTGGACCTGCGCTCATTCCGTCAGTGCCGGAGAAAACAAAAACTGCCGGGATGATCATGGCGCCTGCTAAAAGAGCAACACCTGTGTCGAAGATCTCAATCTGATTAACAGCTTTATTTAAATTAACTTCCGGTTTCACATAAGAGCCATAGGTGATCATGATACCCATGGAAACACTTAAGGAAAAGAACAGCTGGCTCATGGCATCAAGTAAGATCTGAAGGAAGCGGCTAAAGATCAGTCCCTCAAAATGAGGGGTTATATAATAAAGAAGGCCGTCCATACCGGTACGCATCTGTCCGCTTTCGTCTACATGGTGCAGTGTCAGGGAATAGCCTGCGATCACAACCACCAGAACCAGAAGGATGGGCATCATGCAACGGGAAACACGCTCAATACCACCTTCCACACCATTGTATACAATAAATGCTGTTACACCCATAAATAAAAGGGCAAACAGGACTGGTGATACAGGTGAAGTGATAAATGAGGTAAAATAATTGTCCTGGGCAGCAGCGGCAGTCTGTCCGGTGAGATAGACAACAGCGTATTTTGTGACCCAGCCGCCGATAACAGCATAGTAGGTCATGATCAGGACTGGAACAAGAAAGGTTAAAACTCCTAAAAATTTCCATTTAGGCGACATCTGGGTATAAGCACCGATGGCGCTTTCCTTTGTTCTGCGGCCAATGGCAATGTCAGATGCCAGCAGTGTGAATCCAAATGTTAAAACCAGTGCCAGATAAATGACTAAGAACAGTCCTCCGCCGTCCTTTGCAGCCAGATACGGAAAACGCCACAGGTTTCCAACGCCTACGGCACTACCGGCAGCAGCTAAAACAAAACCTAACTGTCCGGAAAAACTACTTTTTTTCTTATTCATGAAAAAGAATCCCCCTAAAATTATCTATAGCTGAACTTGCTTGTCATACCAGAATAGCACATGTTATAATATCAGTAAAACAAATGTTTTTATGATTATATATAATTTTTAGTAATGTGTATGATGCCAGGTCGTGGGGAACAATCTGGTATCATATGGGGTGGTGGAATTTATGAAGGAACAGAAAGACAAATATGAGATTTTTCTGAAAGTGTGCGAGACCGGCAGCTTTTCCGGGGCGGCAGAGGCATTAAATTACACACAGTCCGGCATCAGTCAGATGATGGCTGGATTGGAGGAAGAACTGGAAGTCCGGCTGTTTGCCAGAGTAAAAAAAGGAGTCATACTTACAGACAACGGAGCCAGACTGATCCCTTATATCCAGGAAATGGTAAACCAGAAGACAAAGCTGCGCCAGGCGGCCTTTAATATTAATCATAAGATCGAAGGAAAGCTGCGGGTAGGAAGCTTTTCCAGTATTACAGCACTGTGGATGCCGGGAGTGATCCATTTCTTCAAAGAGCATTATCCAAAGGTGCAGGTAGAGATCTTTGACGGCAATTATGATGAGATCCGTGACTGGATCATCCATGGACAGGTGGACTGTGGTTTCCTGTCATCTATTGTGGCAGACGACCTGAAATTTTATCCACTGATGGATGATCCACTGTGTGCAGTGATGCCTAAAGGACATCCACTTACAGAAAAAGAACGGGTTACGCTGCCGGAACTGTTTGCGTATCCATTGATCATAGAAACACCTGGTTGTGACAACGATATCCAGCATTTATTAGCAAAATGTCCCGTAAAGCCGAAGATCACCTACAGCTTCCGGGATGATACACTGATCATGGCCTTTGTAAAAAGTGGATTAGGCGTTACCATTTCCCAGGAAATGGTACTAAAAGCCTTTGCCAGAGACGATGTAGAATCCAGACCCTTAGAGCCAGCTTCACACCGGACGCTGGGACTGGCATTTTCAAAGACAGCCAATTCTGTGGTGTCGGGGATAATGTTGGAGTATTTAAAAGAGATGCTGTTGAAAATAAAATGAACATACCTTTTTGGTAAAAATGCATCCTTGCGTGTATAGTCGCTATATCTGACATACTGGTCCTATCAGTAAAAATGTACCTTGGGTGCAACTGACAAAAAATCTTTTCGCAAAATCAAGTACAAAAAGATTCTGATACTACCATCGCAGCAACACGTACGCAGGGCGTTGATATGCGCGATAAGTTTAAAAATTATCCCATTGTAGATATGATTCCCGCAATGATCATGGTCATGCCTATGAGCTGGCTGTGGATAAATTAGATTCTGCCGCTGGTGAGCTGAAAGATTATTTCTTAGATTGCAGGTAAGAGCAGCATTTTTCTTTATTCTATCCTGCAATTTTTTTATGAGTCGATATTCTGCCATTAACAATTTTTGATACTGGGTGTTTTTGATTTCTGGGATATGTACATATTGATATTCGCCTTCAGGAACTGGAAACATGTTATTGATATTTATAACGGCATAATTTCCAATTTTAAGAAAATCTAAACAGTTTTTCATTTTGTCATGTTTAGGTTTATAAGATGATAGAGGGGCAAAATAGTTCATATTATTTACGATTAAAATAATACCAATATATTTTCGCTCGTTATGCTGACAGGGCTTTTTGTTGTGAAATAAATGTGGTGCATAGGGGATAAGATAGTCGATATATTTAGAGTTTACTTCATATAGTCTGATTGACAAAATTCATCTCCGTATTAAAATAGGGCGGATAAAACCGCCCTGCTGTTAAGTTCGCACTTAGAGTGGCGAAATACTCTCTTTTAACTGTCTCGCTTGGGGGCTGAGATACGCCCGCTGATAACTGTCTCAGTTAAAGGTCGAGATATACCTGCTGTTAAGCCATTAATGGCTTCTTTCAACTATAGTATACGCAAAAAAATCGGATTTATCAACAGATATATTTTAAATTTTTTAATCATAAGACAAATTGAAAATTCATCCAATTAAAACCGATGAAAACTTGCCTAACTTCTCTAAAGTTGCTATAATTCTTGTAACCGAAGGTGTGATGATCTTTCTCAAAAAAGGGAAGAAGCAAGTATGTGTACACGGGCGTAGGTGTGCATATAGCAGTAAGGAGAAGTTGTGCGTACTTTAAAGAAATCCATATGGAGTTACATGTATAAGGTCACATTTGCGTTGGTAAGTGTGATCCTTATTAGCATTATGGCATTGAATATAGTAAATGAGCAGAGCCGGGCGCAGGGGACGGCGGATAAGATCTTTGAGCAGATGGATAAGATGCTGGAGGAGAATCAGAAAGAACTTACCAGGCTGCGTCAGGAATATGCTGCGAAATGTCTTCATAATACAGAGGCCATTGCCTATATTCTGGAGAAGAACACCGGGGTGGGAAATGATCTGTATGAACTGCGTAAGATCGCAGAATTTATGGAAGTAGATGAGATCCACATTATTGATGCAGCAGGAGAGATCGTTTCCGGAACTCATCCCCAGTATTATGGTTATAGCTTTGACTCTGGGAAGCAGATGAATTATTTTAAGCCCATGCTTAAGGACAAATCCCTGAAAATGGTCCAGGATATTGAGCCGAATACAGCAGAGCATAAGCTGATGCAGTATTCAGCTATGTGGAACAGCACCGGGGAATTTATCGTGCAAGTGGGAATTGAACCGGTAAATGTATCCAAAGTAACAGAAAAAAATGAACTGCCTTATATTTTTTCCCAGCTTTGTGTCAACCCGGATACCAGCTACTTTGCGGTAAATGCAGAAACAGAAAAGATCGTAGGTGCTACGGACACAGAATTGGTAGGAATGGATATGAAGGAGGTTGGTTTAAATACTGAAAAGATCCAGAGTACAAAAGGTTTTTCCGGTATGATCAATGGAAAACGTTCCTATATTGTATTTAAAAAGGTAGCAGATAATTATATCGGTGTGGCAGTGACCAACAAGGCACTTTATGAACGCATACCGTTAAATATGCTGTATCTGGCGGTATGTCTTGTACTCATTGCGCTGGCATTGTTTAAGGCAGTGACCCGGTATCTGGACCGGGAGGTAGTCCAGAAGATCGGGGAAGTAAACGGAAAGCTGCATAAGATAACCATGGGTGACTTAAACGTCAAGATAGATGTCCACAGCAGCAGGGAATTTTTTGAACTGAGCCGTTATATTAATGAAATGCTTCAGAGCCTGTTAGTCAATGACAGGAAAATGAGTTATGTGCTTGGAAAAACAGATATGCGAATTGGCGTATATGAATACAACCGGCAAATGAAGGGAGTCCGCTTTACCGGTGATGTTCTCCAGATCTTAAAGACCGGCACAGAAGCTGCCTGGAAGCTGCCTTCTGACTGGGAAGATTTCAGGAAATATATTAGAACCATGCAAAAAGAGCCGGTTGCAGGTGAAAAAGAGATATTTGCTGTAGGAAATGGTAAATATTTAAAAATTGAAGAGATCCAGGAGGGCGAAGAGATCTTCGGTGTTATTACGGACGTTACAGAGGAGATCCGCAAGCGCAGGGAGATCGAATACCAGAGAGATCATGACCAGCTGACGGGGCTGTTTAACCGGACTGGCAGAGATGCCAGACTTTCTAAAATACTGGAAGAATGCAGGGAGCCATATTACTGCGCTGCTGTTATGGTAGATGCTGACGATCTGAAAATGGTCAATGACACTTACGGACATGAAAATGGTGATGAGTACCTTAAAAAGATTGCAGAAATGCTGAAACAGGAAGCTGGTGAAAACTGTATTCTGTGCCGTCAGGGCGGTGATGAATTTACATTGTTCTATTATAAGTATGAGAAAGAAGTTCTTATACAGAAAATAGAAGCTTTAAAGGCACTTCAGAGCGGGCAGAAGGCTCGGTTGCGGGACGGACTTACCGTTGATCTGAGGTTCTCTATGGGAAGCAGCATGGCTTACGGCGCAGTAGATTATGATAAAATGTACCGTGAAGCAGATGAAAAGATGTATGAAGATAAAAGAATGCGGAAAAAGTGTGAATGTAGCTGAAAATTACATAGTTACTGTTGTTTAGTGGATTAATGCGTGTGTTTATGTTTGCCGGAAAAAAGAAAGAACAATAAAAGAAAAATAATAAAAAAGCGCCTGTATGGGAATTATATAAATTCTCTTGTCGGGTGCTTTTTTCTCTTTCAAGTAATTCTTATGTGGGATATAATGTAGTAAGCGTGTACGAAAAAATGGCTGCGGAGCAGACATTTGCTTTTTGGTAATCTCATATAAAGGAGTAACAAAATATGCTGACATCAGACCAGAAAATAAAGATAAATGAGAAGGTTCAGGGATTTAAGGAAGCGGCAGATTTTTACCGCATGGAGTATTCACAGGATCTTATGGGGATGTTCCGGGAGTTTGGGTGTATGCTGCTTGAAGCCTGTGGGATAAATGCAGAAGATGATCCGGAGATAAAGCAGCTTTTTGGGTACCGGCAGGTGCTAAGAGGTACGGTAAAGCGCCAGCTTACAGTTATAGCAGAAGAGCTGGCCGGTTTGTGGAAAGCTCCGGTTTCCGGTGAGATGTTCCAGACGGCCCTTTCTGGGATATTTGATTTCTGCCTTTACAGCAAGGGCGGCAAGAACCGGTATCTTCTTCCTGTGGAGATCGCAAAGCCACTTCTTGTCCTTGTAACCCGTCCGGAAGGAATGTTAAGCCCTGGTGAAGGAGAAACGGTCTTAGATACCCAGTGCGGCGCAGGAAGCACTCTGATGACAGCTTGTAAGTATTTAAAAAATCCAAAGCTTATGGGCTATGAGCTGGATGAGGAACTGTGGGCAGCAGGTATTATCATATCCAGGCTTTCAGAACTTAAAATGGAACTTCATTTGCAGGAGGAAGTACCAGCCTGCTTATATGAGTCCTGCGATCTGGTGATCAGCAATCCGGTATATGGAACGGATACCATCAAAGATGATTCACTGGCAGAGGAACTTCCATCGGAACTGAGAACTGTAAGAGGCCGCTATCACCTGGAACTGATCCGTGGCATGCTGGCCTTAAAATACGATGGAAAGGCCATGCTCATTGTTCCAAACAGCTTTTTATTTGCAAACCGTACAGAGAGTATAAAGGTGCGTAAATGGCTTCTCCAGTCTTATTCACTGGAAGCAGTGATCGCGCTGCCGGAAGATACTTTCCTGTACAGTGGTGTCCGCTCCAGTGTCATGATATTCAGTAAGCCATTTATGTCCAGTGGCTGGGAAGGACATACCCAGAGAGTGCTGTATTACAGTCTGGAAAAACAGGAAGATAAAGAAAAACAGAAGCAGGAATATGAACGTCTGGAAGAGGTCTGGAGCCAGAGAGACAGCTATTATGGAAAATGGGAACGCTGCCGTAGGGAAAAAACAGTGGAAAACCGCAATGGCATAAAGGTTCCTGCAAACTGGCAGTACAACAGCTTCTGGTTTGCAGGCGCTGCTGGGATCGAGGCTGCAAAATGGAACCTGCTGCCGGAAAATTACAGACCAGAGGAACAGATCAATCTGGAAATAGAGGATCCGGCCCTTCTTTTACAGGAAATGTTAAGAGAACAGGAAGAGATCACAAAGGAGTTAAAAGAACTTCTTAAGGAGGTCGGCTGAATTGGAAAAATTGGAGAACTGGAAGCAGAGACCTTTAAGCCAGGTGGTATCCAGGTGGATCAGGGGAACTACTTTAAATCGTTCAAAGACAGATTATTATACAAAAACTTCCCAGCCGGAAAGCCTTCCATGGGCAAGAGTTGGGGACATAAAAGAAGAATATATTTCCCAGACAGAAAATTATCTTACCAAAGAAGGGGCAGACCAGATCCCGTGGCTGGTAGTGCCAAAGGGCGCTGTGCTGCTCTCCGTATCAGGAACGATTGGAAAAGCGGCTATTGCAGGCTGTGACATGACGGTGAACCAGGCAATACAGGCAATGGTTTTCGATGAAGAGCAGATCTTGCCGGAATATGCCTGCTTTTATCTGGAATTTTACCGCCCATGGCTTATAGAACGGGCCAATGCAGTGACGATCCCTAATCTGACCAAGGAGCAATTATCGGGTATTCCTGTGGTATTTCCCTGCTTAAAAGAACAGAAGGTCATTGTAGATAGATTAAAGCGGGCCAGGCAGCTTGTAAAATATGGTCAGTCATCTGAGGCTGCATTAAACAGGATCCTTGAAAATGCTCTTTTAAAACAGGTCCAGGCTGCTTTAAAAGAAGGTAAAATAAGCCGGGATGAAGAACTTCTTTCTCCTGAACTCCGGTCTGTATGGACATCTTTACAGAAACGGGTATTGCCGGAAAATACAGATAATGACTTTTTTGTACCGGTACTTTCTCAGGCAGAACAGACAGTTTTTACAAAAACGATCCGGAAAGCAGAAAATATAAGAAAACGGTTACATAAAATGCAGCAGTTAGGTGAACGGTATTTTAAATCCATGCTGTCTCTGGCATTTACATCCGGACTGACAGAGGCGTTCAGAAAACAGGAAGCCCTGACTGATCCGTCCCCATCTTTATTTAAAGAAAGTTATGGGATCGGTACAGTGCAAAGTGTCAGTCAGCCTACAGAAGGCATTACAGACTGGCAGAGACGTATCCCTCAGGAGCTTCAGTCCCTTTTTACCATGCTTTCTGATTTTCAGATGGAGATCCTGCGGATCTATGCCCAGTCATCGGAAGCGCTGCCGGTACATACAGTGTTTAAGCAGATCCACAAAAAAGGATATTCCGTGCAGGATGCCCTGGCATCTGCAAGATTGTTAGAAGCTCTGGGATTTCTGGAAAAGACGGTTCCACAGAAGCTTTATATGGGAGAAAAAGAAGTGCAGGACAGTGCAGGTCATCCCATTACCATACAGAAATATCAGATTCTGGACACCAGGGAGGTCTGAGATACAACATGAAGCTGGAATACTTATATATAGATGGTTATAAAGGACTGAAGCGGCTGAAATTGCAGTTTAAGGAGCAGACGGGGGCTGTACCCGTGGATTTTCTCATTGGCTGCAATGGTTCGGGAAAGTCCAGTGTGTTAGAGGCAGTGGGACTTATTTTTACCCGTATTATGCAAAATGAGCTGCCGGGATTTATTTTTGAGTTAAAATACAGGATGCCGGATGGAACGGGAATTTATGTAAAGCCCCAGAAAAAGGGTTTTTGCGATGCTTCCGGGCGGAGGAGAAAGCTATATGTGGAACTGGAAAAAAATGGGAAAACCCGGCAGCTATATTCTATACCAGATGAGTACCTGCCGGACCGGATCATTTCTTATTGCTCCGGGGCTAATAGTTCTATGGAAGATATCCTGATCCGGTCTCCAAGGGCATCTCTTGCCAGCGATCTGTATGATCTGTCACTGGCTATAAATGATGAAAACGGAGAAAGCCGGATTTCCGGTAATGAAGGATATCCGGGAGAAAGCAGCGTGGCCCAGGGCGAGGCGGCAGAGGAGATATTATCCTTTTATGAGCGTCTGGATGTAAATCCAAGGGTGCTGTTTCTGGATGCGGTCACATCAAAATTTATCTTACCGGCATTGTTTGCTGTAATGCCCTTTGATATGCAGGATGACAATATCAGCACAAAGGCGCTGCACTATGCATCCCTTAGGAAAAAACTTCTGAAACGGTTAAATATCCGTCTGATCCCGGCAGCTTTTTCCCTTCGCATTGATGATACAAGGCTGGAAGCGGCTGCAGACAGGCCGCAGATGAGCATTTTACGGCGGTTTTTAAACCAGGATACAAAGGGCGGTTCTTTAAGCAACTGTGTGATCCACAGGACTTCTGCAGACCGGGTGGAAGAAGATGGAAGCCTTGCAGGGGAAACAGCAGCAGTATTTTTGTTTGATTCCTGGGAAGCAGAGGGAGAAAAGGTATTTTATCACCCCATGCTCCAGCGCTACTTTGATGGAAATCCATTTGCCCTTATCTCCACTCTCCTTACAGCATGGAGAGAAGGCGTGATCCGGGAGATCCATTTTTCCTATCGCAACGGGGATGAACGTGGGCTTTATGAAATGGAAGATTTAAGTGACGGGGAATTAATGTGGTTGGCCCGCATTGGCCTGATCCTTATGGCCCAGAACCACTGTGGGGAAAATACATTGTTCCTCTATGATGAACCAGATGTGCATTTTAATGATGAATGGAGCCGGGATTTTGTCCGCTTTGTGTATGCTATGTGCAGCATGGACGGGAAAAGTGGGAATGAGTTCCTGATAGCCACCCATTCAGACCTGATCTTAACAGATGCCATGTGGGAGCAGATCCACCTGTTTGAGAATCCCACAGGTTCTAAGACAGAAGTAAAGGATCTGGAGATCTCTACTTTTGCAGCTGGCCGGGACAGTATTTCCAGACAGGTATTTAAGGCATCTGCCATTGGCAGATTTGCATCGGATTCTGTGAAAGCATACATGGAAGAAAAAGATCCGGATAAGCTGGAAGAGATCATTTCAAAAGTGGGTCCCGGTTATCAGCGTTTCCGTCTGCAGGAACAGCTGTATGCGCTGTTGGAAAAAGGGAATAAGGTATAGGCGCAGGCACTTCTAACAACTAAAAGAGGTGATGAAAGATGTTCTGGAATATAGATGTTAAAGAACAAGAGCAGGATTTAATGGCGGTCAGCCATTTTCTGTTATCTGTTTTTGAATTTGCAGCAGATCAGCCGGGAAATGTGTTCCTGAAAGAAGATTGGCTGGCTTTCGCACCGGAGAATGGAGCCTGGTTTTACAGGCTTTATGAGCGTGATACAGAGAATGGAAAGAATATGCACCGGGCAGTGGACCGGCTGTTCCGCATGGAGCAGGAACAGCGGGAAAGGATCTGGGAAGCCATAAAGCATGATATGGAATTTATGGATAAAGAAGCCTGGGAAAATGGCAGGTTCAGCCTGGAAAGTGACCAGCTTTCTGATGCAGCCCAGAAGATATTAAAGGATTTTTTCGGATATTTTTATGATGTGGTCTTTTGCACTGCCCATTTTCATTTAAAGGAACTTTCCAGTCCCATGTACAGCAGAAGGGAATTGGCTAAAGACTATTTTAAGGGGAAAAACAAGAAGATACGCAGGATCTGCCCGGTATGTTTAAATATAATCTCAAATGGGGAAACAGATGAGGAGGTGGAGCATTATTTTCCAAAGTCCAGGTATCCTTGTCTGTGCCTGCATCCGTATAACCTGTATTTTTGCTGTTCTGCCTGCAGAAGCCGGTTAAAGGGAAGAAAAAGTCCTTTAAAGGGAAAGCAGAGAAATATTGGAAGTATATTTTTACCTTATCTGGAAACAGTAAAAGATCAGGTACAGCTGGAGTTTGAAAATCCGGGAAATAAAGACAGCGAAGTGGTAAGTCTGCTCCCGGTCCTGGAGGCGGATCCGGACACAGGGGAAAAAATAAAGGAATTTGACCGGTTGTTTTCATTGGAAGAACGCTGGAGCGGACAACTGGAAGAATATTATATGAGCCTTTATTCCCGGTATCAGGAGAAGATAAAGGCGCGAGCTGGAAAAATGAGCCTGGAGCAGTTAGAGGAATGGCTGAAAAAGGATATAAAGCGAAATGATGCCATGCAGTCTGTCCGGCCGGGAAGGTATCTGGAAGGGGAGTATATGAAGTGGGTTATGGAAAAACAGCTTAAGGCCTTTTATGCAGAATTAAAAAGCGGATGTCAGTGTGTGGCTGGTGACGCAGGCAGAGACCGGAATTAAACGGACATGCCTGCTGACGCAGGCATCACCATTCATGAAAGCCGATTGCTCC
>UQJF01000053.1 GCA_900541315.1 uncultured Clostridium sp.
AGCAATCCGGTTACATCAGTGAGTGGCAAAATTTACTTTTGACACTCACATCATAAAATGTGTATACAAAAAGCTGCAGACGTATCCAAATGGCGCCTGCAGCCTTACTTAATTACAGCTTAAAGCAGATGACAAGCAGCCATATGTCCTGGTTCTACTTCACGCAGCACCGGCTTTTCCTGACGGCAGCGGTCGGTAGCATATGGGCATCGGTCGCTGAAATAACAGCCCTTTGGAAGGTTTACAGGGCTTGGGATCTCTCCCTTTGCATCAATTCCCTGAACCAGCGGCTTTTCGCCTACAGTAGGAACTGCTGCAAACAGCACCTTGGTATACGGATGTACCGGATTGGTGAAAAGGGTGTGTTTATCTCCCATTTCCACAATACTTCCCAGATACATAACGCCCAGTCTGTCACTGATGTGACGTACAACTGATAAGTCATGTGCAATAAACAGATAAGAGAAATTAAATTCATCTTTCAGATCCATTAACAGGTTTAAGATCTGGGCCTGAATGGATACGTCCAGAGCGGATACCGGCTCATCGGCAATGATGAACTCTGGATTTACAGCTAAGGCTCTTGCAATACCAATACGCTGTCTCTGTCCGCCGGAGAACTGATGAGGGTATCTTCCAGCCTGCTCCGGTCTTAAACCAACACGGGCTAAAATACTCATGCAGCGTTCTCTTGCTTCTTCTTTGGTCTTTGCAATGCCATGGAACAGAAGGGGTTCCATAATGATGTCAGCAACTCTCTGTCTCGGATTTAAGGATGCATAAGGATCCTGGAAGATCATCTGCATGCTCTTGCGGTAAGGAAGAAGCTCATTTGGTCCTAAGTGGCTGATATCTTTTCCTTTATAGAGTACCTGTCCGGAGGTTGGCTCCAGGAGGCGGATAACGGTTCTTGCTGTAGTAGATTTACCGCAGCCGCTTTCTCCTACCAGACTGAAAACTTCCCCTTTTTTAATCTCAAAGCTTACATCATTTACAGCATGAACTACTTTATCTTCTTTTACAAGCTTTCCCTTTTCAAAACGAAGGGACTGCAGGAGGCCTTTTGTAAGGTGGAACTCCTGACATACATTTTTTACTTCAATGAGAGTCTTGGATGTTTCCATTTATGCTTCCTCCTGTTCTTTTTTCTTTAACAGTGGGAAGTGACATGCAGCCATATGGCCCGGTCCCACTTCCTGCATCTGCGGCTTTTCATGGCGGCATATCTCCTGGCAGTATTTACATCTTGGTGCAAAATAACAGCCTTCCGGCAGCTCAAACATATTTGGAACCATACCAGGAATATAGTCCAGACGGTCTCTGTCCTCATACAGCTTTGGAATGGAATTTAAAAGTCCCTCTGTGTATGGATGTGCATTATGATAAATAATATCCTCTGTTTTTCCGGTCTCTACCAGTTTTCCACAGTACATAACATTGATCTTGTCAACCATCTGGGATACAACTGCCAGGTCATGAGTGATCAGCATCAGAGAGGTATTATGCTCCTTCACCAGCTTTTTCATCAGCTTTAATATCTGTTCCTGAATGGTAACATCCAGGGCAGTAGTAGGCTCATCTGCGATCAGCAGCTTCGGATTAGTAGCCAGTGCAATGGCAATGATAACACGCTGGCGCATACCACCGGAAAACTGGTTTGGATATTCTTTTAAGCGTTCTTCCGGATTTGGGATGCCTACTGCATGGAGCAGCTCAATACAGCGCTCTCTTCTCTGTGCCTTGTTCATCTGTGGCTCATGAAGGATCAGCACTTCTTCCATCTGTCTCTGGATGGTATAAAGAGGATTTAAAGATGTCATAGGATCCTGGAATACCATGGAAATGTCTTTTCCACGGATCTTTGACATATCTCTTTCACTGATCTTTGCCAGGTCTTTTCCATCAAACATGATATGGTCTGCATCTACCACACCCGGATCTTCTACCAGCTTTAAAATAGAGAAACTGGTAACAGACTTTCCACTTCCGGACTCACCTACGATACCTAAGATCTCACCTTCTTTTAAGCTGAAGCTTACATTATCTACTGCTTTTACCACGCCCTTGAAGGTGTGGAAATATGTTTTTAATCCCTGTACGTCTAATAATACTTTATCTTCCATACCGCACCTCCTATTTCAGATTCGGGTTCAGCTCATCTCTTAAGAAGTCACCTAAAAGATTGATACCGAATACGATCAGCATGATATACAGACCTGGGAACACAGATGCCCACCACAGGCCTGAGAACAATACATCAAAACCAGTTTTTACAAGCAGTCCCAAAGAAGGCTGTGTGATCGGCACACCAACACCTAAAAAGCTTAAGGTTGCCTCTGTCAGGATAAAGCTTCCGATCTGGATAGTTGCTAAAACGATAATGGAATTGATAACGTTTGGAAGTACATGTTTTATAATGATAATACGGTTTGGAAGGCCGATGGTACGTGCTGCTTCCACATATTCCATTTTTTTAACGGAAAGTGTTTCACCGCGGACTGTTCTTGCATAAGTTACCCAGCCTACCATAGTCAGGGCGATGAGCAGTTTTCCAACACCCCGTCCAAATACGGACATGATGAATAATGCGATCAGCATTGATGGGAAAGACAGCTGTACATCTGCAATACGCGCATCTACTTTGCCGCCAAAATATCCTGCTAACAGTCCCAGTGTGGTGCCAATGGCACAGGAACAGATCATGCCTACCAGACCGATCATAATGGAACTTGCGCTACCATAGATAATGGCACTTAAAATATCACGGCCCTGTTCATCACTTCCCAGAAAAAATCCGGCTTTTCCGCCGTCTAACCATACAGGTGGAAGATAAGAATCTGCCAGACTGATGGCAGTCAGGTCGTATGGGTTCTGCGGAGCCAGGAAACGTCCAAATACTGCAACCAGGATTGCAACTACCACCAGGATACTTCCGATGATGGCTGGAATATTGTGTTTATAGTGATAGAAAAACTCAGACTTTAAAAAGCTTTTCCACCATCCTGTTTTTTCAATGGTTACTTTCTCTTCCATGTTCATCACCTCAATTCAATTCTAGGATCAATGAGTGTATATAAGATATCAACGATAAAGTTCAGCACCACAAACATGCAGGCTGCTGCCATCAGATAAGCCACGATAATAGGTCTGTCTGATTTATTAATAGCATCAATAAGCAGCTTGCCCATGCCAGGCCATGCAAAAATGGTCTCTGTAATGGTGGTGAACGCGATCATATTTCCCAGATCCATACCGAAAATAGTAACAACCGGGATCAGCGCATTCTTTAAAGCATGTCCAAAAAGAATGGACTTGGCAGGAACACCTTTTGCTCTTGCAAACTTAATATAATCCTGACGCATATTTTCCAGGATACCGGAACGGGTCAGTCGAAGCATGGTAGCCACATTGGTCAGGGCCAGTGTTATTGCCGGAAGAATGACATAACGGATACCTCCGGGAGCAAAAATGCTTAAAGCTACATTTCCCACCATTACCGTATTTCCACGGCCGGAAGCCGGAAGCAGTCTTAAAACAACTGCAAAAATGTAGATCATCATCATGCCGACCCAGAAGGAAGGAAGAGAAATACCTAAAATAGAACCGGACATAATGAGCTTGCTGCTGGCTCTCTTAGGATAAGCGCCTGCATATACACCTAAAGGAATGGCAATACACAGTACAAGACAGGCTGCAACAGCAACTAATTCAAGAGTCGCAGGCATACGTTCAAAGATCAGATCCATGGCTGGTTTTCCATATGTATAAGATTTACCAAAATTGCCATGAAGCACATCTCTGATAAAAATACCATACTGAACGGGAAGGGGCTTATCAAGTCCCAGTCTGGCTCTTGCGGATTCGATCTGTTCAAGGGTTGCATTTTCCGGTACCAGCATATCAACCGGGTCACCGATAAAGTTGGTCAGCAGAAATACGAGAAGAGATACTATAAAAAGTACCACGATCATCTGCACAAACCGTTTTACAACATACTTTATCATAAAATCTTACCTCCTGTTATCATCAGAGTATCTAATATTCCTTTTATCCTCATCTTCACCTGCCTTTGCGGCTGGTTTGGATCATCACCGTCAGCTGCACACGCAGGTACAGAGAGGATGTTGGGGCTCCGGCGGATCCCGGGAGCATATTTTAATGAAAAGGAGCCGTTTAATTTTACACGGCCCCTTTACTTTGTTACCTAACGTTTATTTATAAGAGAACTCCCATGCATATACATACTTGTTCATTCTTGGGGTGTAATTTAAAGTATCCTTGATCGCATATGTATCCTGCTCAAAGTGAAGCGGAATGTATGCATAATCTTCTCTTGAGATCTTGTCAGCCTCTGCTACCAGTTCACCTCTCTTGGTATCATCCATCTCAGTGAATGCCTGATCAACTAAGGCATCTACCTGTGCGTTGGAGTAATGACCTCTGTTGACACCGCCATCACCTGCCTCACGGTTATAGGTGTAAAGCATATCGTGCATAAGAGAAAGTCCATCACCAGAAGCATCAGACCATCCGGTCATTAAGAACATGGATTTATTCTCTAATGGTTTAATGTAGCTGAAGAAGTTAGCCTTTGGCATCAGGTTTAAATTAACCTTGATACCTACTTTTTCAAGATAACCTGCTACTGCCTGGGCGATCTGCTCATCGTTCATGTAACGGTCATTTGGAGCATCTAAGGTTACTTCAAAACCATCTGGATATCCAGCTTCTGCTAACAGCTGTTTTGCCTTTTCAGGATCATATGCTTCACGGGTAACTTCGGTGTAGCCTACATAATCTTCCGGAACAACAGAGTTCATTTCATATGCGCATCCATTCATGATGTTCTTGATAATGGTTCCTTCATCAATTGCCAGATACATAGCCTGTCTTACTTTGACATCAGACATTGGATTTTTCTGTCCAGGGAACAGAGGAGAATCCTCACGGCTGTCCAGGTTCAGGTAGATCTCACGAAGACCCTTCTGCTTGATCACGCTGATACCCTCAGTTGCATCCAGACGGTCAATATCTCTTGCAGATACGTCAATAGTAAAATCAACATCGCCAGTCAGCATGGTAGCGGTTCTGGTTGCTTCATTTGTAATAGGACGGAAACGTACATTCTTAATAGCCGGAACTTCGCCCCAGTAATCTTCGTTTGCTGCCAGGTCGATATGGTCTTCCTTAACCTGCTCTACGAATTTGTAACGGCCGGTACCAATTACATTGTCTGCAACCTGCTCTTCTGTGCCAACTTCTGCAATTTCCTGTTTTAATACATACAGCTGGGCAACGTTAAACAGCATTAAAGGGTTTGGGGTTTCAGTCTTAATAACAACGGTATTTGCATCAGGTGCTTCCACAGACTCAAAGCTGGATGTGTAGCTGCTGTATGCAGATGGGGAATCAGGATTGGAAGCCAGATTGATAGATGCAACAACGTCGCCGGAATCCATTACATCACCATCATGGAACTTAACGCCTTCTCTTAAATGGAAGGTCCAGGTTAAACCATCCTCAGAGGTCTCCCAGCTTTCTGCCAGACTTGGTCCAAAGGACATATCTGCATTCTGGGCAACCATTGCCTCATAGATATGGAGCATGATCTGGTTTGTAGGTCCCTCATCATATCTGTATGGGTCCATAGACAGTACATCAGATGATGTTACGATAACCAGGCTGTCCTTTCCAGAAGCGTCTGCTGCTGTGTTTCCAGCTGCTTCACTGCTTTCTGCTGCGCTGCCAGCTGCTGTGGTGCTGGATGCAGAAGATCCGCCGCAGCCTGCAAGGCTTGCTGCCATTGCTGCTGCAAGTGCTACTAATAAAGCTCTTTTCTTCATTTTTCATATCCTCCTCTATCTTACTTTTTCCGCCAGCCTTCCTTGCGGGAAGACTATATAGAAAAAGCAGGGCACACTTCTCGCATGCACAGTTCCCTGACTGTTTTCAAAGCGCCCTTGCTTTAGTGACCATTCTATACGATTCTTTATATCGCTGTCAAATGTCCGTACAGAAAATACAACACTTTTCTTATTAAAATTTATTTTTTATTGTCTTTAGGTTGTTTTATTTGTTTTATTGATATATAATCAACCTAATAAGGAGGATTACTTACATGAAGCATAAACTATTGATCCTGACCCGGAATCCGGTGGCAAAAGTAGGGATCGCTTCTTACCTTTCTTCCCTTTTTGGACAATACCTTACCATTGTGTCTACCAGAATTGCTGACCTGAAGCCGGAGGATATGGAAGATGCAGGCTGTATCCTGTATACAGCAGGTGAATTAAAAGAGCAGATGCCTTTTTCCATTCCGGATTCTGTAAAACAGCTGGTATGTATGCGTACATTTAACCATACCTATCTCCAGCGCATCCTTCAGATCCCGCCTGGGTCTTTTGTATACCTGGTCAATGATACAGTGGACACCACCTATGAGATCATGGAACAGTTAAAAGAATATGGCTTTTCCCAGTACCATTTTCTCCCCTATCTTCCGGGTACTGGAGAGGTACGGAAAGATATCCAGTATTGTGTAACTCCGGGAGAAGTTCATCTGGTTCCTTCTTTCATCCATCAGGTAATCGATATTGGCAACCGTATTGTAGATATTTCTACTATTAACGAGCTGATCGCCGTTTTCAAACTTCCTTCCAGCCTGGCCGATGAGGTTACAAAAAATTACTTAAACCATATTATCCAGATACAGAAGCTTTCCAACCAGCAGTTAAGCCAGGCTCTGGATATGAAAGAGATCACGCGGGGAATTTTGGAGAATGCCTCAGAAGGCCTGTGCCTGCTAAACCAGTCCGGCAAAATAGAGCTGTGTAATTCCCTTTTTCTGAGGATGACCGGAATCAAAGAACGGGATATTCAGGAAAAAAATTTTTCAAGATTGTTAGAAGAGGCCGGGATCATTTACGATTATCCCAGCCAGAATGACGGAATTGCTGTACACAATGGAGAAGAAGCTTTCCGCATGTGGTTTCAGGACTTCAGCATTGCAGACAGCCGTCAGGTACGCCTGATCCATACAAACCCACTCCAGGATGCCCAGTTTCCTACCCGTATTACGAAATTATGCGATTTCAGTTACTTTTCTACTGCAAACCCACTGCAGCTGCATATGTTAGACACAGCACGAAGAGTATCTGTCAATGATTTTCCTATTATTATAGAAGGGGAAAGCGGCACGGAAAAGGAACTTTTGGCCCAGGCCATCCACTTAAATTCCCGCCGTCACGACGGGCCATTTATTTCCTTAAATATTTCTTCCCTGAAGTCAGAGTCCGCTGAAGCAGCCCTCATTGGCAGCTATGAACAGCAGGAAAATGGTGTCCGTAAAAAAACCGGCGCACTGGAAGCTGCAAAAGGAGGAACACTACTGATCAATAATCTTCAGTATGCAGATTCAGAACTGCAGCGCCTTCTTTTAAGTATCTTAAAAAATGGCTTTTTTATCCCGCTGGGAAATAATTGTTCCCCCCAGCCTCTGGACCTGCGCCTGATCGTTACCTCTGTCAGCGATCTGTACTCCCGCGTTCTGGAAGGGAAATTCTTAGATGAGCTGTTTTTCCTGTTAAGTACGGTATCTTTGTATACCATCCCTTTAAGACAGCGCAGAAATGATATCCCCCTGCTTTTGGAAACCTTCTTAAAACGGGCCTTCCAGGAACCGGGACTGACCTCCAAACAGCTGCTTACAGAGCCGGTACTCACTTTCTTAAACCAGTACGACTGGCCGGGAAATGTACTGGAGCTTAAAAATGTTTGTACTTACTTTTCCTGTATCTATCACAGAGAACCACTGTCTTTAAGTGATCTGCCGGGCTATATTTTAAATCAGATCCGCAGGCGTGAACAGCAGCTTGATATAACAGAGCACCGGATCTTATCCCTGATCGCTGCTAATCCCCGCAGCGGACGTTCTTTCCTCTGCGACAAGCTAAATGAAGAAGGGCTGCAGCTGACCCAGGCCAATATCCGCACCAGCCTGCAGCGGCTGGCAAATGCCGGATATATTAAGATCCACAGGACCCGGGGCGGCTGTGAGATCACAGAACTGGGAGCACTGGTAAATACACAATAATCCCGTATGCTGATGCCAAATATGTCAAGATCAACTTTACAAAGCTACTCTAATTCTGTGCCTCTGCTTGTTTAAAACCTGACGTTCCAGAGCCGTCTGTACTGGAGGGCTCTGGTTCCTGATGAGATTCACACCAGATATCGTACCAGAAAAGACAGGCATCCTTCCATGCAGACTGGGCAGTTTCATATTGCTCTGTAAGAGCAGCCATTTCTCCCTCTGCCGGTTCTTCCCTGTCCCCAGACCAAAACTGCTTATTTTCAGCATCTGCTGTCTCACACCAGTGTTCCAGCTCCCATTCTTCTCTATTTCCATTTTTTTCCAGAATCTGCTGATACAATGACGCTGCACGCTCTGCAGCATTTTCTATAGCCTCTGCAGCCAGGCGCAGTCTCCACTGGTCATAAGCTTCTTCCTCCGGGATCTCCCGCAGCCTGTGACGTTCTGCCCTTGGCACAGCTTTTAAACCTTCGATCAGTGCCTGTTCCTCTGCTTTGATACGGGCCGCCAAAGGCTCTCCGGAAGCTTCTTTTTCCTTCCGCTCCAGATAATGCTCATATCCAAAAGGATAATAAAAAGCAGCGTTATTTTCAAAAATAAGCACAGACCTGGCTACCTGGCGGATAAAATACCGGTCATGGGATACAAAAAGAATGGTGCCTTCATATGCCTGGAATGCTGATTCCAGGGTCTCCTTTGCCTGAATGTCCATATGGTTGGTAGGCTCGTCCAGGATCAGGAAATTTGGCCGGCTCTGCAAAAGTTCTGCCAGTACCAGCCTTGCTTTTTCACCACCGGACAGGTCATCCACCCGTTTTGCACCATCCTTCCCTTTAAAAAGATAGGCGCCTAAAATAGTCCTCACTTCCTTATCCGTCAGAGACGGAAACAGGTCTGAAAAATGTTCCACCACTGTTTTTTCTGACTGGATCGCCGCTGAATACTGGTCAAAATATCCAATGGTAATATTATTTCCCAGTGAACAGTCTCCTGCTACAGCAGGCAGGAAACCTGCCACTGTCTTTAAAAATGTAGTTTTTCCAGAACCATTTACACCTAAAAGCCCGATCTTCTGGCCTTTGCGTATACGCAGGCTCAGTTCTAACAAGGGATGTTTATCATAACCGATCTTTAAATGCTCTGCTTCAAAGACCCACTTACTTCCTGATACCAGCGGAGTGATCGTCCCTGTAAAAATATGTGCCATATCTTCCCTTGGCTTTTCCACAGGATGCATCCGCTCTAATATCTTCTTCCTGGAACGGGCGAAAGCGGCCTTTGAAGGCTTATTTTTAAACCTTTTGATCAGTTCTTCCTGACGTTCTATCTCCTCCTGCTGGCGCAGATATGACTTCATCTGGATCTCATAGTTTTTACGTTTCTGTTCACGATACTGGGTATAATTTCCCGGATACCGGGTGGTCTTCCCCTGATCCAGCTCATAAATAATATCCGCAGTACGGTCCATAAAAAAGCGGTCGTGGCTGACCATGACTACAGCTCCCTGATACTGCTTCAGATAACCTTCCAGCCAACAGGCTGTTTCCATATCCAGATGGTTCGTAGGCTCATCCAGCAATAACAGATCCGGCTTTTGAAGAAGAAGCCGGATCAGGGCGATCTTAGTCTTCTGGCCTCCGGAAAAGGCTGCTACAGAACGCTTTTTGTCCTCTTTCTGAAATCCCAGACCTGTAAAAAGGGTGTCATATTCCCGCTCATATTCAAAACGTTCCCTGTCAAAAAGGCCTTTTGTAGGACAATGAAGCATCATAAGCTCTTCTACTGTCCGTTCTTCCTCTGCCAAAGCCTGCTGTCCAAGCATCTCCACCGTCAGCTGTCTGGAAGCCAGGATCCCCAGTCCCTGACGTCTGTCATCCCGGTCCAGGCTCAACTCTCCTGCGATCAGCCGCAAAAGCGTAGTCTTTCCCGCGCCATTTCTTCCAACTACTGCAATTTTCTGATTTCCCTGTATTTCAAAATCAATATGGGATAATATAGTTTCACCGCCTAAGGTAACGGTGCCGTCTTTTATCTGGTATTTCATGATGTAAACCTCATATTCCTGCAAATGATCCACAGCTATACTAGTATAGCGAAACAGCGGCTCTGATGCAAGTGTGGCACCTGTAAATCGAAAAAAGTCCCCTTTCTGTGGCAAAACTTCCACAGAAAGGGGACAAATTCACAAATCGGACATCGGATATGTTTTTATGCAAATGGATTTTCTGTCTTATAAAGCATTCCTGCCGGCTGGTTAAAGCCGATCTCTTCTACATCAACGCCAATATACTTAAATACCTCATACAGGCTCTTGCCGAAGTGACCGAATGCAACTGCACCGTGATGCGGGAAGCCCTTCTCGATCAGTACATGACGGTAGAAACGTCCCATCTGGGGAATTGCAAAGATGCCGATGGAACCAAATGACCGGGTTGCCACTGGCAGTACCTCGCCCTGTGCTACATAAGCGCGCAGAATGTTGTCAGCTGTACTCTGTAAACGGTAAAACGTAATATCACCAGGCATGATATCACCTTCCAGAGTTCCCTGTGTAACTTCTTCCGGAAGAGAACGGGCCATTATGAACTGATACTTCATTTCACAGAATGCCAGCTTCCCTGAGTTGGTATTTCCACAATGGAAGCCCATGAAGGTCTCCTTTAAATCATAGTTAAATTTGCCCTTGATATCCTCATTGTAAAGGTCTTCCGGTACAGAGTTGTTAATATCTAAAAGGGTTACTGCGTCCTGGCTGATACAGGTTCCGATAAATTCACTTAATGCACCATAAATATCTACTTCACAGGACACTGGAATGCCGCGTCCGGTCAGGCGGCTGTTTACATAACAGGGGACAAAGCCAAACTGGGTCTGGAATGCAGGCCAGCATTTTCCTGCAATGGCAACATATTTGCGGCAGCCTCTGTGGTCACGGATCCAGTCTGATAAAGTAAGCTCATACTGGGACAGCTTTGCCAGGATCTCAGGCTTTTTATTTCCTTCTCCCAGCTCTGCTGCCATATCTGCTGCTACTTCTGCAATTCTTGGATCACCTGCATGCTTATTATATGCTTCAAACAGATCAAGCTCTGAGTTTTCTTCAATCTCAACCCCAAGGTTATACAGCTGTTTGATCGGGGCATTGCATGCCAGGAAATTTAACGGTCTTGGGCCAAAGCTGATGATCTTCAGATCCGACAGACCGATAACGGTTCTTGCAATTGGCAGGAAATCATGGATCATATCTGCGCATTCTGCTGCCGTTCCTACAGGATATTCAGGGATATAAGCCTTGATATTTCGCAGCTGAAGATTATAGCTTGCATTTAACATACCGCAATATGCATCGCCTCTGCCGGATACCAGATTATTTCCGGTCTCTTCTGCTGCTGCAACAAACATCTTTGGCCCTTCAAAGTGTTTTGCAAGTAATGTTTCAGAGATCTCGGGTCCGAAGTTTCCAAGATAAACAACTAAAGCATTGCAGCCCTCTTTCTTAATATCTTCTAATGCCTGTACCATATGGATCTCACTCTCTACGATACAGACCGGGCACTCATAAATGTCCTCTGCCTCATATTTTGCCTTGTAAGCATCTACCAGGGCTTTTCTGCGGTTTACAGATAAAGACTCCGGGAAACAGTCACGGCTGACTGCCACAATGCCAATTTTTACTTTCGGGATATTCTCAAACATGTTTTTTCCTCCATATTTACAGGT
Source organism: uncultured Clostridium sp. (assembly GCA_900541315.1). Taxonomy (GTDB): domain Bacteria; phylum Bacillota; class Clostridia; order Lachnospirales; family Lachnospiraceae; genus Enterocloster. The sequence continues at coordinate 11,813 of UQJF01000053.1, forward strand.
CTGCTTCACCACAGCCCTTATTTATTCTCTTAATGCCCCTATGCTCTTTCTAATGTTTTTGTAATTCTGCCTTTTAAACTTCTATATTTTCACCTTTCAGTCCAATAAAACTGCCCTCAGGAAGTCCGCCTTCTTCATGGCCGATAAGCCATTTATTCACAGCTGCCAACAGTTTCTCTTCACCACTCTTATTTTCCGGTCTGTGGCTTAATTCACCGTTTGTCCCCTTTGGAAGGACCACTACGCAGCGGAAACCTTTAGCACTGGTCTGACATGGCGCATAATGAAGAGTAGTTGCATACACTTCGATCATAGTACCTGCCGGAACAAAAAATGCTTTTACCTTAGATGTATCTAATGTATGATCATCTTCTATTTCCTCTTCTTTGGCCAAAAGCAGTACCATATCAGTGACTGCAATATTAATCTCTGAATCCCTGTGATATTCCAGTGCATTTAATCTGCGGTTATGTCCGTTACAGTAACCGATCTGGACAGGCATCTGGCCGTAAACCCCGTCTGCCAGTTCTTCTGCGATCTTTAACTCTTCCAGTTCCTTTACGGAAGCCACATACACCACATCATCCGGACATGGGGTTTCTTCCATTTTCTGTAAAATTTCTTTCAGGTCATAGCCTTCGATGACCTTGCCGTACTTTTTAAATTCCGTATCCATTACACTTATCTGTTTGATCATGATAATTCTGCCAGCTCCTTATAATCATTTTTCAGACTTGTATACACTTTCTGGTACAATCTGTGATATTTTTCATAAACAACCACTTCTTCTGCCTTTGGTTCTGTGCTGTCCCTGGATGTGATCAGCTGGTCACATGCCTTTTCCACACTTTCATAAATACCGCAGGCAACACCTGCTAAAATGGCAGCTCCCAGTGCCGGGCCTTCATCCTGCACTATACGTTCCACAGAACAGTTGTACAGATCTGCTAACATCTGACGCCATACCGGGCTTTTTCCACCGCCTCCGCAGGCTTTCATACAGTCTACCCGGATCCCCATTTCCTTAAGTATCTCATTGCAGTCACAGAGAGAATATGCAACACCTTCCATGACGGCCCGCAGCAGATTCTTTCTTGTATGGATGGCAGACAGTCCGAAAAATACGCCTCTGCAGTCCGGATCAAGGTGAGGAGTCCTTTCTCCCATTAAATAAGGAAGATACAACAGACGGTTGCTTCCCGGTGCTACAGCTGCCACATCTTTATTGATCTGGTCATATACATCTGCGCCTGTTTCCTCTGCCTCTTTTACCAGATCCTGGCAGAACTGATCCTTGAACCATTTTAAAGAAAGACCTGCTGCCTGGGTCACGCCCATCATATGCCATGCCCCTGGTACTGCGCAGCAGCAGGTATGGATCCTTCCCTTTGGATCAATGGCAGGCTTGCTGGTATGGGCAAATACAACACCTGAGGTACCAATGGTTGTAAAGGCAGTCCCGTCTTTTACAACACCGGTTCCCACTGCTGCTGCTGCGTTGTCACCGGCACCGCCTGCTACCATACATTTTTCAGAAAGACCTGTCCTTTTTGCCACATCCGCAAGCAGTGCCCCTGTTGCTTCACAGGATTCATATACCTTTCCTAAAAGATCCTTATCAATATTTAATGCTTTCAGCACTTCATCTGACCAGCAGCGGCCCGGAACATCTAAAAGCTGCATACCGCTTGCATCAGAAACTTCTGTGGCAAATACACCTGTCAATATATAACGGATATAATCCTTGGGCAGTAAAATATGACGGCAGCGGTTATAATTTTCCGGCTCATTCTTCCGTACCCAGAGGATCTTTGCAGCAGTCCAGCCGGTCAGCGGCGGATTTGCAGTAATCCGGATCCATTCTTCCCTGGGCATGATCTTTAACATGTCCTCTACCTCTGCTCCGGTCCTCTGGTCGCACCATATAATAGATGGACGGATCACTTCTCCCATCTCATCTAACATGACCAGACCATGCATCTGTCCGGAAATACCGATTCCCTTTACGTCATCTTTGCCTGCGCCTGACTTGGAAATAACTTCTTTTATAGTATTAAGAACTGCATCTGCCCAGTCCTCAGGCCTCTGCTCTGCCCATCCGTTCTCTGGCTGATACAACGGATATTCCTGTGAAGCAGAGGCGGTCACTCTTCCATTTTCATCAAACAGCACTGTCTTTGTTGCGGAAGTCCCCACATCAATTCCCAAGAGATAATTCATGATCCCCCGATTCTCCCTTCTCTAAGCCAACTATATTCTAAAATGATTATAACTTATCCTAAACTATCATTCCAGAGCAATTCTTATCCTTATAATGTCACTTTCTTATCCTTTTATATTTTCTTATTATATGGTATATTTTATCTGTAAAAGGAGGACTGCCCAATGGCTCTTAAAGATTTTACTTATGAAATGGTCGTGCCAAACGAAGACCTTCCCTGCAAATTTTTTATTTTTGAAGGAAAAAACGGCAATTACCGCCGCGCCAACCACTGGCACCAGTCTGTAGAGATATTCCTGGTCCTGGAAGGAGAATTGAGATTTTATATTAATAATCAGTCCCAGCCTTTAAGCGCCGGGGAACTGATCATCGTCAATTCCAATGAGATCCACTCCATTGAGGCACCAAAGCCAAATCTGACTCTTGTTCTCCAGATCCCGGCTTCCTATTTTGCCCCTTATATGGGAAAAGAGGACTATGCTGTATTTATAAGCCAGTCCCAGGAGAAAAACCGTACTCTGGCCATTCTTATTGAACAAATGTATCATGTGTATACAAAAAAAGAAAAGGCTTATCTTTTAAAGATGCAAAGCCTTTTCTACGAACTTTTATACCAGATGACCACTAATTTTATGAAAACAGAAGCAGATGAGGGAACCTTACGGCAAAAACGGCACCTAGACCGTCTCTCCAGGATCACCTCTTATATGAAGAAACATTATAACCAGCCTATTACCCTGGAAAGTGTCGCTGAAACCTTTGGATTTTCCCCCAATTATTTGTCACGTATGTTCCGTCTATATGCAGGGATCAGCTACAAAACCTATCTTTTAAACCTGCGCACAGAATATGCTTTCCGCGAAATGCTCCACACTGACCGCAGTTTAAATGATATTGCCATTAATAATGGATTTCCAAACAGCCGTGCTTTTGCAAAATCCTTTTTTAAACGCTATGACTGTCTTCCCGGAGAATACCGCAGAAAAATGCAGCTTACTGCTTCTGACCCTTAAGTATCATCAAAGACAGATAAGGAATGTCATTTTCCTTTAATTCATTATAATCACAGATCAGGCGCTGCTCCTTTGTTCCTACCTTTTCCACCAGTACAAAGGAATTCTCCCGTCCGCTTTCTTTGATGGCTGTTAAGAGAGCTTCCTTATCAGAAGAAGGCTTCATAAATACTACATTGTCATGTTCTTTAAGAAGCTTTGTCAGGTCTTCTGGGCTGTTTTTCCGTACCGGTGCCACAAGCAGGTCCTCGTCCCAGGCTGTAAGAGGCGTTCTGGAAATAGCTGCTGATGCACAGAAAGACGGGATCCCGGGGATCACTTCTATCTCTGTCCCAAAAGCTTCTATATAAGGAAGAGTGTACATAAAAGTGCTGTATACAGAAGGATCTCCCAGCGTGATAAATGCGCCTGTTTTCTCACCTTTTAAATATTCAGAGATAATGCGGCCATTTTCCTGCCACATTTTTTTTAATTCATCCCCATGATAATGCATGGGATATTCCAGATCTACGATCCGGGCTTTACTGTCTTTTATGTGTTCTTTTATAATATCGAAAGCAAAGCTTCCCGCCCCTTTTTTCTTTTCCGGACAAAAGATCACATCTGCTTTCTGTAATATTTTATATGCTTTCAGTGTAAGCAGTTCCGGATCCCCCGGTCCTACTCCGATCCCGTATAATTTTCCCATTTTTTCCCAATTTCCTTTTATTTTTTCCAATCTTCTTTTATTTTTATCAATAGAACTATTTTAACAGCACTTATCTACCACAGCAAGGGATTTTTATGGTAAGATAGTCCTGTTATTATGAATGCTTTCTTGTTTTAAGAGAGCATATCATCTTCAAGGAGGAAAATACATTATGAAAAAATCCATGAAACTTCTGGCTATGGCCCTTGCAGGCACTTTTGTTTTAAGCGGCTGCGCAAATAACGCTGACAAACAGACTGCTTCTGCCGGGACAGCTGCCTCTACGACAGCTGCTTTACAAACCGCTGCTGAAACAACAGCAAAAAGCTCTGACGAAGCAGAAAGTTCCCAGAAAACTGCTGACCCGTCCACCGACGCTTCCAAAAACAGCGACAATACTTCTGTCCGTGTCGGCTCTTTAAAGGGACCTACCTCTATGGGACTGGCCCAGCTGATGGACCGTGCCAAAAAGGGCGAAACAGAAAATGACTACACCTTTACCATGGCTGGAAAAGCCGATGAACTGGTTGGTTCTGTTGCAAACGGCGATCTGGATATTGTTTTAGTACCTGCCAATGTTGCAAGTATCCTGTATACCAAGACCCAGGGCAATGTAAATGTGATCGATATCAATACGCTTGGTGTTCTCTATGTAGTTGCTTCTGATGACTCCATTTCCTCCATGAAAGACCTGAAGGGAAAGACCCTTTACATGACCGGAAAAGGTACTACCCCGGAATATGTAATGAACTATCTCCTTTCTGAAAATGGCCTTACAGATGGGGATGTTACTCTGGAATTTAAGTCTGAAGCTGCGGAAGTTGCTTCTGTATTAAAAGAAGATCCATCTGCTGTAGGTGTCCTTCCCCAGCCTTTTGCAACTGCAGCCTGCATCCAGAACGAAGCTTTAAAGCCGGTTCTTGACCTGACTGAACAGTGGAACCTTTTAAATAAGGAAAACGGAAGCCAGTTAGTAACAGGCGTTACTATTGTACGCAGTGACTTTTTAAAGGAACATGAAGATGCAGTAAAACTGTTTATAGAAGACCACAAGGCATCTGCTGCCTATACCAGCGAACATCCGGATGAGGCTGCTGAAATGGTAGCTGCACTGGGCATCGTTGAAAAAGCACCGGTTGCGAAAAAGGCTATGCCGGCCTGCAACATTGTATGCATTACTGGGGATGAGATGAAGTCTGCTCTTTCAGGCTATTTATCTGTACTGGAAGCTGCTGATGCAAAATCTGTAGGTGGACAGTTACCTGCTGATGACTTCTACTATCTTCCATAAATAACTTACAGGATCCTTTCCATAATGAAAAATATGATGAAAAAATATGGAAAAAACTGGATCTGCTGGCTGATCTGGATCGGGATCTGGCAGCTGGCAGATCTTTTTATCCATAACAATGTGATTTTTGCCGGACCTGTTAACATGGCAGTGACACTTGCCGGCCTGTTAAAAGATGGGGATTTCTGGCTAAGTCTGCTCCACTCTGCCTTTCGTATCTGTTCAGGCTTTTTAAGTGCTTTTTTCCTTGGTATCCTTCTTGGAAGCCTTGGGTGGGCCTTTCCTCTGGTAAAAGAATTTTTAAAACCACCTATGCTGATGATCCGCTGCGTACCAGTGGCCTCTTTCGTCATTCTGGCACTGATATGGATCGGATCAGAAAACCTGTCTGTTTTTATTTCCTTTCTGGTGGTCGTTCCTATGATCTACGGTGCCACACTGGCAGGACTTGAAAACATGGATAAAAAGCTTTTAGAAATGTCCCAGGTATTTTCCATGCCATTTCTGAAAAAAGTACGCTTTCTCTTTGTCCCGGCTGTCCACCCATATCTGATAAGCAGCTGCCGAACTGCCTTGGGAATGAGCTGGAAATCAGGAGTTGCAGCAGAAGTCATCGGTATCCCTAAAGCTTCCATTGGGGAACAGCTATACTATACAAAACTGTATCTGGATACTTCCGGGCTTTTTGCCTGGACCTTTTCTATTATCCTTATAAGCGCAGTTTTTGAATTAGTTTTCCTAACATTATTAAAGAAAGTACGGCACTGATATGGAACAGATCATTATTAAAAACCTGTGGAAATCTTATGATTCCCTGACCGTTTTGAAAAATGTGGACCTTACGCTGGACCGGGATCAGACTTACTGCCTGATGAGCCCTTCAGGAACAGGAAAGACCACTTTATTCCGCATTCTTATGGGGTTAGAAAAGGCAGACGAGGGAGAAATTGTCTGGAATGCCAGTTCTGGTTCCTGTTTTGGCTCTGATAGGGATGTTTCCCGGCCTCTGCGTATTTCCACTGTTTTCCAGGAAGACCGGCTCTGCCCCACATTTTCACCTTTAGAAAATGTGATGATGGTGCAAAAAGGAAAATCTTCTGAGTTTTCCATGGAAGAGATCCGCACCACTATGTGCCGTCTGCTGCCGGAAGAATGTTTAAACCGGCCGGTATCTACCTTAAGCGGGGGTATGAAACGACGGACTGCGATTTTACGGGCACTTCTTACTAAATCCGATATGCTTTTATTAGATGAACCATTTACGGGGCTGGATGAAGAAACGAAGATAGATGTTATAAGATTTTTACAGGAATACAGAAACAACCGTTTTCTACTGATCTCCACCCACCAGAAAGAGGATGTAGAATTGCTTAAAGGCATATTGATCACATTGTAATATTGATGATGTGAGTGTCAAAAGTAAATTTTGCCACTCACTGATGTAACCGGATTGCTC
>UQJF01000054.1 GCA_900541315.1 uncultured Clostridium sp.
TACGAGATGTAGCTCCGTCTCGTGGGCTCGGAGATGTGTATAAGAGACAGCCTATTATCCTGACCGTGGATGAGTATGAGACGATCCGTCTTTTGGACAAGAATGGTTATAGCCAGGAGCAGTGTGCAGTATCTATGCAGATCGCAAGAACAACAGTTCAACGGATCTACGAGATTGCCAGGAAGAAAATAGCAGATGCACTTATTGATGGGCATCCGCTCAAAATTGAAGGCGGGGATTTTAGGATCTGTAATGGTCAGAGCAGTAACTGCAGCCTTGGAGGATGTTACAAGCAGGAGTTTTATCAAAAATATGCAGTAGAAAAAGGAGAAGGTATCATGAGAATAGCAGTAACATATGAGAATGGACAGATTTTCCAGCACTTTGGACACACAGAGTCATTTAAGATTTATGATGTAGAGGAAGGAAAAATAGTACATTCAGAAGTAGTAGATACGAATGGAAACGGACATGGCGCATTAGCAGGAGTTCTTAATGCATTAAATGCAGATGTGTTGATCTGTGGCGGGATCGGAGGCGGTGCACAGGCAGCGTTAGCGGCAGCAGGCATTAAGCTTTTCGGAGGAGTTTCCGGGGATGCGGATAAGGCAGTAGAAGCATTTATTAATGAAACACTTGATTATGATCCAGATGTAAAGTGTTCTCATCATGAGCACAGCCACGGGGAAGGACATACATGTGGAGAGCATGGATGCGGAAGTCACAGCTGCCATTAGAAAGGACAGCAAAATGATACGGAAAGAATGGAAACAGAACATGTATGAGGCACAAAACCACGGATCATAGTCTTGGGGTGTTGTGAAACGCAGTCCGCAAAGAAATTTGAATAGTAAACTAAGAACCGGGAAACTGCTTGGATAGTGGGATCCTGGCTCTTAGTATGTGGTGTGATCCGTGAAAACAAGAAGCATGGCGTCCACCATATGCTGATCTGGATGAAAACGTGCTTATGCAAGCAAGCTTGTAACACACTTTCTCATTTAAACCAGCATATGGCTGAACTGTGGCGGAATAAAGTTGTATGTAAAAATCCACATTGAATATTATAGCTTTTCATGTATAATAAAAGCAGCTGAAACAATGTGAAATCCAAGGAAGCAGCTGAAGGAGAGGGGAAAGACGGTAAATTTGAAAACCTTCAAATGTTTCCGGGATTGGGATCAGATTTTAAAAAACGAGTTAAAATTGTGCGGACAAATATAAACACAAGGGAGAAAACAGGTGCAGGCCACAGATAAATTAATAAAGCCATTAACAGAAGCTAAATATTTAAATGCGGATAATGTCAGCAGATATCGCTGTATTATGCGTATTTTTTTTGAAAATTATGAGAAATTGAAATACTGGTTGTATCAGGAAGAGGTCTATGAGCAGATGTCAGCAGATTCATTATGGGCAGATTATAAGCAGGAACAGTGTCAGCAGGATCTTGCCATGCTGACAGAATGGAAGAATCTGAATACAATACAGGACACCAGAAAAGTTTCCTCAATAGAAGAGTTTAAGCATAAAAAATACAGATACCAGATGTCAGAATATAGTGTTGAGATAGAACGTCTGGTAATACGGCTGGAGAATCTGTTTATTGAAGGTGCATCTCTTGAACCTACTTTGTTGGAGCGCATAAGGCGGAATATAGAAAAATTTCCAGATATGCTTGATAAGGATACCAATACAGTATATACCTGGTGGACGGATCTAAATAATGATTTTATAAGATTAAATCAGAATTATCAGGATTATATCCGTGATCTGAATAGTGTAAAAGCGGAAGAAATGATGCATACAAAACAATTTCTTGTTTTTAAGGACCGTCTGATCGAATATTTACGCAGTTTTATTAAAGGGCTGCAGCGCAATGTGGGGGTAATAGAAGAATGTTTAAGAATGCAGGACAAGGAAATGCAGGACCAGATCTTTCACAAGATTGTTGAATATGAGCTGCTGATCCCACGTATGGATGTTGAAATATCTGAAGATATGATACAGAAAAAGATCCGGGGCAGATATCAGAGCATTTACAACTGGTTTGCCGGAAATGAAGAGCAGGAAAATGAAGCGGCAAAATTATTTGATGCGACCAATGAGATAATACGTCGTATTACCAGATATGCAACCCAGCTTAGTGAAAAAAACACTCTGGGAGCGAACAGGAAGGAAGAGTATAAAAAAATCGCGGAAATTTTCATGAAATGTGAAGATCTTGCAGATGCTCACAAGATGGCAGCCATGGTATTTGGATTAGAGAAACCATTTCACATAGCAGCAGACAGCATCCGGGAAACAGACAGCATTAATAAAGGTGTATATGAAGAAAATCCATTTTTGGTGGAGTTAAAGCCGAGAGTACGTACTTACCGTGAAAAAACAAGAAGAAGCTCGATCATAGAAGCAAAAGAGAAAAAAATGGAAATACGCAGGCAGCTGCTGGAACAGCAAAAAGAAGAAATGCAGAAAATACGCCAGCTTGAAAAAAATGGGGTAATTGACTTTTCAGATCTGCCTGTTTTAACGCCGAGGCTGAGGGAGATATTACTGAAATGGATATCAGATGCAATGGAATCAGCTGATTTTTCTGCAAGGACAGATGATGGAAGAGGTTACAGGCTGGATAGAGGCAGAGCTGATGAGAAATGTGTGATTCATTGCGAAGATGGAAATTTTACGATGCCTAAAATGAGACTGGTATTTCAGGAGGCAGAGGCATGAAAGAACTGGAAACCTTATTAAACAGACGCTGGATCCTAAAATCAGAGGATAAAGAATTATATTATAAAATCAGGGACGCAGTAGGTGAGATCAGAAAATATTCTACAGATAAACTGGGATGCCAGATCATAGATAATTCCCTGCTTGTAAAAATGGAAAAAATACCGGTTGTTCCGGAAAAATTTATGGGAATTGAAGTCTTTGACTCAAAAGAAGAATATGCATATTTATGTGTGCTGTTAATGTTTCTGGAAGATAAGGATGCAGGGGAACAGTTTATCCTTTCACAGCTAACTGAGTATATGACCACCGTGCTGCCGGGAAGCATTACAGACTGGACTCTATATACAAACAGACGAAGGATGATCCGGGTGCTGCGGTATGCTGTGGAACAGGGGATCATAAAAGTGACAGATGGTGCAGATGACAGCTTTATGGATGATGTCCGGGGGGAAGTATTATATGAAAATACAGGAGCTTCCAAATGGTTTGTAAGAAATTTCCCCAAAGATATCATAAGCTATGCCAGTCCGGAAGATTTCAGGGAAAGTGAATGGTTTGAAGTAGATGAAGACCGTGGATTTGCCAGACGCCACAGAGTGTATAAGAGACTGCTGTTTGCACCTGCAATGTACAGAGAAGACGGGTCTGGTGAGGACTTTGAATATCTGAAAAATTACAGAGGCAGACTGATCGATGAATTAGAACAGTTATTTGACTGTCATGTACATATCCATAGAGGAAGTGCCTATTTTCTGGCAGGTGATGAGTGTAAAATAGGTACGGTATTTCCTGGAAATAATTCACTGGCAGACATTTTGTTATTATGTTTTGGGGAGATCCGCAGAAAAATAGAAAGTGAAGAATGGAAGACTACACCGGAAGAAATGTGCATTGTAGATAAGATCACATTTGAAACACTGATAAAAGAAGTAAAGCATACATACGGATCCGGGTTTGCCAAGATGTACCGGGATATGCCCGAGGGAGAGTTTGTAGAAAACGTAACAGAAGAAATGGAACGCTGGATGTTTCTGAAGAAGGAAGATGATATGCATCAGATAAAAATATGTCCGCTTACAGGAAAAATACAGGGCAGTTATCCACAGGATTACATGGGAGGAACAGAAGATGAACAGCAGATGGCAGGCGAATAAAATAGGGCTGATTAATTTCTGGTATTATGATGAACAGGAATTTCCCTTTGTAAAAGGACGTATATTACTCCGTGGATCTAATGGATCAGGAAAATCAGTTACTATGCAAAGCGTAGTACCGCTTTTGCTAGATGGAAACATGAGTCCTGAAAGACTTGATCCCTTTGGTTCAAGAGACCGTAAAATGAGCAGTTATCTCCTGGAGGAAAATGACGGCAGAGAGGAAAGAACAGGCTATCTTTATTTGGAATTTAAACGAAAAGACAGTGAGACATACCTGACTATCGGTATGGGGATCAGGGCCAGACGTGGAAAACCTTTGGATAAATGGTATTTCAGTCTGACAGATGGGCGGCGTATTGGCAAAGATTTTTTTCTTTACAAAGATATAGGTGAAAAAGTAACACTTTCAAAGAAAGAGCTGGAAAACAGGGTTGCTGACGGAGGCCGTGTGTTTGAACGGCAGGTGGAATATATGGAATATGTAAACCGCCAGATATTTGGTTTTGAAACAGCGGACGAATATAAGGAAATGGTAGATCTTCTGATCCAGCTTCGTACACCGAAATTGTCAAAAGATTTTAAACCATCTGTGATCAATGATATATTAAGCGATTCTCTTCAGTCATTGTCAGATGAAGATCTGCGTCCTATGTCCGAAGCTATTGAAAACATGGATACCATGAATATGAACCTGAAAGGACGCAGGGAAGCGAAACAGGCAGCGGAGAAGATATATACGGTATTTAATAAGTATAATAAAATCCTGTTGTACGATAAAGCAGACCGCTATATGCAGGCACAGCAGAAGCTGCAGGAAGCGCTGAAAGAACAAAAAGAATACCAGGATAAATATGCTGACTGCACAGAAAAGATCCGGCAGCTGGAGCTTCGGATCCAGGATTTGAATGGCAAAAGAGAGACATTTGAAAAAGAAAAAGAATCCTTAAGTAAAAGTGATGCAGTAGCGTTAAAAACAAGAGAAGTGCAGCTGGTTGAGGAAATCGCTCAGCACAGTAAGATCCTGGCAGAAAAAAATAAATTTCTTGCTTCTAAAGAGGAACAGTACCGCGATGTGAAAAAGCAGGTAAAAGAAGAGGAAGACAGAAAATACGAAAAAGAAAAAGAGATAGATGCGCTGTTAGAGGAAATGCAGGATGAAGCTGAGCAGATGGCTTTTCAGGAGTTTGTTTTTATGAAGGATGAACTTTGTGAAAAGCTGGATGAACCCTACAAATTTGATCTTCACAGGCAGCAATTTGATGGTGTACGTAAAAATATACAAAGTGGATTTCAAATATTGGAAGAACTGAAGATCCTTGAAAAGCAGAAAGATGAAATGCTCCAGGCGCGGGAAAAACAGATACGGGAACTGGATCAGGTGCAGAGAAAAATAGCGGAGCTGGAAGATCTTCTGATCCAGGTAGAAAATGAATGGAAAGAGGCTTTTTATAAATGGAATGAGGATAATACGGAACTGAAGCTTGACCGGGATCTTTTAGGAAGACTGAGTACATTTGCAGATCATTATGATAAAACTTCTGATTTTGTGACGGTCCGCCAGAAAGTGGGAGATAAATGGGCTGAAAAGAATGCTGGGATCGTTACAGATATCGGTGCAAAAAAGCATGAATGGAATCTGGAAAAAGAGGAACTTTCCAGGGTGAAAATAGAGCTTGCGGAATGGGAAGATCAGAAAGAGCCGCAGCCTGAACGGCCGGATACAGTGGTAAGGAACCGTGAACGTCTGAAAAAAGCGGGAATACCATATCAGGAATTTTATAAAGTGATCGAATTTGGAGCAGGACTGGATGATGAGACCTGCGATCATCTGGAAGAAGCCCTTCTTAAAATGGGGATCCTGGATGCCATTGTAGTAGAGGAACAGTATAAAGAACAGGTGCTGGTTCCGGTAAAGGGATGTGAGGATCATTACCTTTTTGCAGGTAAACCGGCAGAAGGAAAAAGCCTGCTGGATGTTCTTGAACTGAATGAAAATGTAAATGATATTTTTTCCAATCAGAGGCTTACCGGAATACTAAGTAATATTTCTTACGGTGGTGAGGAAATGGTATCAATAACCTCTGATGGCACCTATCATATGGGGGTTCTGACCGGAACGGTCACAGGGGAGTACCAGGCCGGTTATTTAGGCATAAAGGCAAGAGAACGAAATCGTCTGGTCAGAATAGAAGAATGTAAAAAACGGATTGCAGAGATAGAAGAAAACATCGCATTGATCCAATGTGAATGTGAGATCTTGCAGCAGAGAAAATGCAGGTTAGAAGAGGAATATAAGTGCCTTCCGGATGATACTGATATGAGGGAAGCACTTAACAGCCTTATGGAGCAGGAACGGGAGCAGGAGCAGCTTCGTATTGCAAACAGAAAGCTGGAAGAACAGTTGACTGCATTTTTGGAGAATATTAAAAATAAGAAGAGGGCAGTTCTTGAAATTGCAGAAAAATTGTATCTGACCTGTTCTTATGAAGTATTTTTTGAAGCAAAAAATGCAGCAGAAGGATATGATAAAGCACTTGTTGGTTTAAAGTCAGATCATGAAATGCTGGTGCACAGCGTGCGTTATCTGAAGGACAGAAAACAGCATCTGGAAGATCTGGATGATGATCTGGATCAGATCCGTTATGATATAGGAGAACAGGAAAGGCAGATCAAAAGGCAGCAGGAAGAAAGAGAATCGATTCTGGGGCAGCTGGCGCTGACTGATTATGAAGCGATCAGGGAACGTCTGGATACATGTGTTAGTTGGCTGAAGATATTTCCGCAGGAACTGCAGAAACAGGTAGCTGAAAAAACACAGACAATAGATAAAGCGCAGCAGATTGAAAAAGATCAGAAGACCAATGAAGATAAGATAAGTTTATATGAGCACAGAGCAGGATTTTTTGCAAAGTGTTATGAAAGTGAAAAAGGACTTGCATATGTAAAATTACCTGATCAGATCGTAGATGATGTAAAACATATACAGGAATATCTGGCGACTGATGTAAAGGGAATGGATAAAGACAGTGTGATAACAAATCTGAACCAGGTGTATTTTGAGAACAGGATTTTTCTGACTGATCATCAGCTTACCCAGAGTTCTTTATTTGAGGATTTTGACAAAGAAGAAAAGATAGAAGGATTTTCAGCAAAACGTTTGGATATAAGTGCCAGATATCAGGGGATAAAAGTATCTTTCACAAGTCTTCTTACCCATCTGGAAGAGGATATTCTGGAATTGGAAAATCTGATAAAGGATGGTGACAGGGAATTATTTGAAGATATCCTGGCTAATACTGTAAGCCGCAAGATAAGAGGCAAGATCAATGCATCCAACATATGGGTCCAGAAAATGAACCGTTTGATGAATGGCATGGACACATCAAGCGGATTAAAGCTTAGCCTCAGGTGGAGAAGTAAGACCGCAGAAAAGGAAGACCAGCTGGATACCAGGGAACTGGTGGAACTTTTAAAGAAAGATTACCGTCTGATGAGTGAGGAAGAGGCTGCGAAGTTATCGTCACATTTTCGGTCAAAAGTGGATGAAGCAAGGAGAAGCGCCCGGGAAAGCAGCGGTATGATCTCATTTTACCAGATCATGAAGGAAACACTTGATTACAGAAAATGGTTTGAATTCCAGTTGTTTTCACAGAAAAGCGGAGAACGGCAGAAGGAGCTTACCAATAGTGTATTTGGTACATTCAGTGGTGGAGAAAAAGCCATGTCTATGTATGTACCGTTATTTTCTGCTGTTGTTGCCAAATATCAGGGCGGAAGAGAAGATGCCCCAAGGCTGATTTCCTTAGATGAGGCATTTGCGGGAGTAGATAACAGAAATATAAGAGATATGTTCCGTTTAATGACACAGTTTGGATTTGATTTTATTATCAACTCCCAGGTATTATGGGGAGATTGCGATACGCTGGATGCCCTTGCAATTTACCAGCTGATCCGTCCGGAAAATGCCAAATTTGTTACAGTCATGCCTTACTTATGGAATGGTCATGGAAAAGAACTTCTGGATGATGAAGAAAGTGTGGAGCAACGGGGGATAGAACTTGAAACATCAGAAAGTTGAACAGAGAAATGAGTGTATAGATTATTTTAAAAAGTGCCCTGTATGGAAACGTGTGTTTACTGGTTTCAGGGATAAATATTTATCTTATGGGCGTTTTGCCGGGAAGATTGTTATAAAAAAGCTTTCAGCTGAAGAAATTGAAGAGCTGGAAGGATTTTTCGGACAGAATTTTCATGGTCAAAGAAGTGTTACCATATCAGCGGAGAAATTTGCAAAAGCTCTGGCAGACAGCAGGTTTAAAGAAATACAGCCACTGGAGATCCTTACGGGGTATTTTGGAATGCCTTTGTATGCAAAGGTGGAAATAAAGGAAATGCATGAGCAGAAGATCACGGAGATTGAAGGTGAATTTAAGAAGATCTTTGAGTTTACTCCGGCGTATTACCAGCTTGAAAAATTTAAGACTCTTATACGGAATAAGAGAAATGATCCTATGCAGCAGGATATGGATGATGTGTGCAGATCCATGGATTTTGCAGAGTGGAAACGCTGGCTGTGGCTTTGTGCAAAAATATATAATGAACTTCCGTATCGTTATGATAAGGAAATGTATCTGGCTTTTTTTGCTGCCAAAATAACTGGAAATCCTCATGCCTTTGATGCAGAAACTTCAGAGGGAAAAATCTTGTATCAGATCATAGAAATAGACCTGGAGTCAAGAAATCAACAGATAGAAGATTCAAAGCTGTTTCCAGCTTATAAAAAACAGAAAAGCTATCTGTTGGCAGGAATACTGATCAATGATATTTCCAATTATGCTATGCTTTATCATGTGCAGGCTTTAAAAAAAGATGGAACATTACATGGAGGAATTGAAGGATTTTTTCGGGAAAAGGATATACTCCAGCTTTCGCTAAATGTAATAGCCAGGCTAAGTCAGATCCGGTGCAGGGACAATGAGATCTATATTGTAGAAAATCCTTCTGTATTTGCAATGATATGTGAAGAAAAGTCATGTATGTGCATGAATGGCCAGCCGAGGCTGTCCTGTCTTATGGTACTTGAATTATTGGCAAGATCAGGAACTCATGTGTTTTATTCTGGTGATCTCGATCCGGAAGGAATGCTGATCGCTCAGAAGCTTTCCAGGTTTTATCCGGGAAGATTTACTTATTGGCATATGGCAG
Organism: uncultured Clostridium sp.; assembly: GCA_900541315.1. Taxonomy (GTDB): domain Bacteria; phylum Bacillota; class Clostridia; order Lachnospirales; family Lachnospiraceae; genus Enterocloster. Next base: position 9,096 of record UQJF01000054.1, read on the forward strand.
AGGAAGATTATAAGGTCTGCCAGTCGCAGGAGATACTTTCAGAGAGAAGGCTGAAAATGCTGGAAAAAATCACAGACGAACGATTATTGCCGGTAGTAAATAATATGGTCAGGTGCAGGAAAGCCGGGTATCAGGAAAATCTGCATTGGTGTAGTCTGGATATGCAGTAATAAAAAGGTCCGGGAATTTTGTGGATACAGAATTCCCGGATCTTTTTTAATAGTAAAGCGCCTGCACTCTTTTTCTGCTTTTCTTAAAACTAAGCCCGATGATAAGTCCTAACATTGCCGGTATGATCCAGCCAAGATTCAGATTAAAGAAAGGAAGGAAATTTTCTGCAAATCCCACTGCTTTATCCAGATGGAACAGGAGCTGTATCTGTTCTGGCAGTGTTTTAAAGAAGTCGAACAGAGATGCTGCCCAGGTGAAGACTGTTACCCATGCATATACTTTTTGGTCATGATGAAAATATTTTCCGAACAATGCCAGAAGCACCAGGGAAATGGCTGGTGGATAGATCAGCATCAGAACCGGTATAGAGTAGCGGATAATGGTGGAAAGTCCCATGTTGGACACAATAAAGGAAAACAGTGTAAAGATCATTGCCCAGGTCCGGTAGGACAGTTTATCCGGGAACATCTGTACAAAAGTTTCAGCGCAGCTGGTTACCAGCCCTATAGAGGTTTTTAAGCAGGCAAAGGTAATGGTAACTGCCAGGATCACAAGACCGGCTCTGCCAAGGTAGTGGCTGGAGAGCTGGGATAACGCGATGCCGCCATTTTCGGAAACTGCAAACAGTCCCAGAGATTGTGCACCCATGAGGATAGTCAGGATATAAATAAAAGCCATTAAAATACCAGCGAGAATACCAGAGTGGAGAACTTCACCAGCAACAGCTGTATCATCGGTAACACCCATCTGCCGGATCACATTTACAACAACGATGCCAAAAGCAAGACCTGCAATGGCATCCATGGTGCCGTAGCCTTCCGATAAGGCGTGGAACATGGCTCCTGTTTCATAAGCAGCGTCTGGCTGTGCTTCCCATACGGCGATGCTGGGATGAAGCAATGCAAAGAGGATCAGGATCGCCAGAAAGAATAAAAACAGCGGATTGATCACTTTGCCGATCCATAGTGTGATATTTCCCGGTTTTAAAGAGAAAAACAATACCAGGGTGAAAAAGATCACTGAAAAAATAAGGAGTGCTGTCTTTTCTGAAATCTGGTTTACAAGGAGTGGTTCAATGCCTGTGGTAAAAGATGTAGTGGCACATCTTGGAATAGCAAAGCAGGGACCTATGGTCAGATACAGCAGACAGGTGAAAAAGTAGCTATAGTGTTTTCCAATCCTGGCAGACAGTGCCTTTAAACCGTCAGAGTGTGTATTACCGATGGCAGCAACTCCCAAAATGGGGATACCTACTGCAGTAATGATAAAACCGGTCATGGCCGGGATCAGGTTTCTTCCTGCAAGCTGTCCAAGGTGTACCGGGAAGATCAGATTTCCGGCACCAAAGAACATGCCGAAAAGTGTGGCAGCTACCAGAAGGCGCTGATGGAGTGAAAGTTTCTTTTTATTCATAATTACGGATCACCTCTTATAATCTTATGTAATACAATTGTACGGCTCACCTTGCAGTTTGTGAAATCCATATTTATAATAGAACTATGACAAAATGTAATACATTAGTATGCAGGGCAATATAGAGTAGTGCAGACCAATATAAATCAGTGAAGGGAAAAATAATAATAAAATGGATGCAAAGAAACTGGAAATATTAATGACAGCAGTGGATCTTGGAAGTTTTTCAAAGGCCTCTGAGGTAGTAGGTTATACCCAGTCCGGCCTTACCCATCTGGTAAACAGCTTAGAACGGGAGATTGGTTTTCCCCTTATTATGAGGAGTCATAATGGGGTTTCCCTCACAGAACAGGGAAAAGAGCTGGTGCCGGATATCAGACAGTTCCTTCAGGCAAATGCCAGTCTGGAAAACCGCATTCAGGCTATGGCAAAGCAGCAGGGAGAGACCATACGCATTGCTGCCTATGCAAGTATGGCAATGTTCTGGCTGCCTGAGATTTTATACCGTTTCCGGAGAATCTGCCCTAAGGTAGATGTAGACCTGCGTATGGTGGACCATGCATTGGAGCCTTTTGAACTGCTTCAGGAAGGGAAAACAGATGTGATCTTTGCCAGCAGGCAAAGCAGTGAAAGCTGTGAATGGATGCCCCTTTATGATGAATTACTGTATGCTATTCTGCCAAAAAATTATCCGTTAAATGGACGTACCCTGTTTCCGTTAAAAGAATTTGAAGGAAAAGACTTTCTTATGCCCTATGGCCGTTTTGATATTGACGTTCATGCCGCTTTTGGAAAAGCGGGAGTTAAAGCGAATGAACAGACAGTTTATGTAGATGATGAAACAGTGATCCGCATGGTGGGGAAGGGACTTGGTATCTCTATGATGTCAGAATTTATGATCCGGGGAAATACAGATGATGTGCAATGTATTCCTGTGACACCGGAATGTATCCGGGAACTGGGGATGGGAATGAAAAAAGGGGAAGAGCCTTCAGATAGCGTGAAAAAGTTAAAAGAATGCGTATTAGAGTATGTGGGAGAATTGAAGAAACGAAAAAAGCCTTGACTTTTTTGGGCAAAATGACTAAAATGATTTACAGACTATGGATGTCCGAGCAGGACAGACATACCTGAATCATAAATGAGATCAAAAGCGAAGATCGTGTTTTTAAGATACTGTTTTCGGCCAGAGAGAAAAGGTCATCGGCTGTGAGCCTTTTTCCGTTCAGACAGATATCCGAATTTCCCACGGGAGCTGCATTGCTGAAGGGTACAGTAGGCATTGCCGTATAGTATACGTTACATACTGGAAAGTGTCTGCAAATGGGAAAGTCTGTTTGCGGGAAACTGGGTGGTACCACGGTGAATTATCGTCCCTCTGCATGTAAATGCAGGGGGATTTTTTGTACGTGCAGAAAAAACAAGCGGCATCAATGGCAGCATTTGTTTTTTTAAAACCATTAACGAACATATTAATAAACAACCCGCCTGCGTAAGCAGGCAGCAGAGTGGGGAGCACGAGGCTGTGAGTGGAGCTGTGGGGAAAACACCAATAAAGACAGGTAAAGGAGAGAAATCATGCAGGATTTAAAAGAACTGAATGAAGTGATCGCTGGGATCAAAGATGAGATCTGCAAAGGTGCAGAAACTCTCACTACTTCCAGAGGTGTTTATGAATTCAAGAAAACCTTTTTAGACAACAAGCAGGGCCGGATCGGTCTTTTGATGAAGGAGATGCGCAATGTACCGAACAATCAGAAGGCAGAGTTTGGTAAGACCATTAACGGTGCAAAAGAATGGGCAAACCAGTTTTTTGATGAACTGGATCAGAAATTGAAGGAAAAAGAGCAGCAGCAGCGTTATGAATCTGAAAAGATTGATATTTCTATGCCTCCAAAGAAGATTCGTTACGGAAATCTTCATCCGGTAACGACTGTCCGCAATCAGCTGACTGATATCTTCGCATCTATGGGATTTGAGGTATACGAAGGAACTGAGATCGAGACAGACTATTATAACTTCACTGCTTTAAATACACCAAAGGATCATCCGGCCCGTGATATGCAGGATACCTTCTATCTGTCCCCTGAGTTTTTACTGCGTACCCAGACATCTGCAGGACAGGTTCATGTAATGGAAGCAAAGAAACCACCGATCAAGGTTGTTTCGCCAGGTAAAGTATTCCGTTCTGATGATGATGCTACCCACTCACCAATGTTCAGCCAGATGGAAGGCCTTGTAGTAGATGAAGGTATTACTTTATGTGACTTAAAGGGAATGCTGGATATGTTTGTCCAGAGGATTTTCGGTGAATCTACAAGGACCAGGCTCCGTCCTTCCTATTTCCCATTTACAGAGCCATCTGTAGAGGTAGATGTAAGCTGCTTCCAGTGTGGAGGTAAAGGCTGCAGACTGTGCAAGGGAACAGGCTGGATCGAGGTTTTGGGCGCAGGTGTAGTAAATAAGAAGGTACTCGAAAACTGCGGCATCGACTCTGAGAAATACAGCGGTTTTGCTTTTGGACTTGGTCTGGAGCGTATCGCAATGTTAAAATACGGCATCAACAACATTAAGATGCTGTTTGAGTCTGATCTGCGTGTGTTAGATCAGATCGATGATTAAATAGGTTCGATCAGGACAGGAGGATTAGAAATGCTTGTACCGTTAAGCTGGTTAAATGATTATGTAGATATTAATGTTTCCGCAGACGAATTAGAGAAAAAGCTGTTTGACTGTGGATTTGAAGTAGAAGAAAAATGGCAGGTAGGAAAGGATATCAGCGGTATTGTAGTTGGTTATGTTGAGTCCTGTGAGCCGATTCCTGAGACTCACCTTCATGTATGCCAGGTCAATGTAGGCGGACCAGAATTATTACAGATCTGCTGTGGTGCAGATAATGTAAAAGCAGGTGGAAAGTTCCCTGTAGCAATGATCGGTGCCCAGGTTTATGCAACTGCAAAAGACCATGTTACGATCGAAGGTGTAGTTACGATCAAAAAGGGCAAATTAAGAGGCTATGAGTCCTATGGTATGCTGTGTTCCGGAACAGAGCTTGGTTTAAATGAAGACCTGTATCCAGGCGCTGGTTATAACGGACTTCTGGTACTGCCAGAGGATGCAGAAATAGGTTCAGATGTAAAAGAGATCACTGGTTTAAATGACTGGATCTTTGATGTTTCCATTACTGCAAACCGTCCAGACTGCCAGAGTATCTTTGGTCTTGCAAGAGAAGTAGCAGCAGCTTTGGGACAGCCATTAAAGATGCCTGCTTTAGACTATACTGAGACAGAAGTAGAAAAACCAGGCTTTGATGTAACTGTAGAAGCACCAGATCTGTGCCCCCGTTATATTGCCCACTATGTATATGATGTAAAACTGGCGCAGTCTCCGGCATGGATGAGAAGACGTCTGGCTCTGGTTGGAAATAACTCTATTTCCAATATCGTAGATATCACCAACTACATTATGCGTGAGTTAGGACAGCCATTGCATGCATTTGACTGTGATTATCTGGAAGGCAACGCTATCTGCGTAAGACGTGCAGCAGAAGGCGAAAAGATAGTTACTCTGGATGAGAAGGAATTTACCTTAAATACAAATAATCTGGTGATCTGTGATGGTAAAAAGCCAGTAGCACTTGCAGGTATTATGGGTGGTTTAAACTCTGAGATCCGCGATACCACTACGGAAGTAATGTTTGAGGCTGCTAAGTTTGCCCGTGACAACATCCGCAAGAGTTCCCGCGCATTAGGACAGTCCTCTGATGCAAGTCAGAGATATGCAAAGGGTGTTGACGAGTATGCAACAGAAATGGCTATGAAGCGTGTACTGCACCTGGTAGAAGAGCTGGGAGCAGGAAAGGTTTCAAGAACTCACAAGAACGTAAATACAGGAAATTCCCTGGAGCCGAAAACTTTTAAGACCAGCATTAAGAAGGTAAATGGTGTATTAGGTATCACTGTTCCGGATGAAGATATCCTTCGTATCCTGAAAGGTCTGGATTTTGATCCTGAGATCAAGGGCGATGAGCTGACTTTACATTTCCCTGCATATCGTGAAGATATGGAAGATTATCCGGATGTAGCAGAGGAAGTGATCCGTATGTACGGATATGATCATATTAAGTCTACATTTCTTCCAACTGCCAAGGTGACTATCGGTGGAACTAATATCCGTCAGAAGACAATTTTAAAAGTAAAAAGAGCTCTTTGCAGTGTAGGCGCATTTGAAGGAATGCATTACTCCTTCTTTTCACCGGCTGATTTAGATGAAATGGAATTCCCAGAGGATGCAATGGAGCGTAAAGCAATCCGCATTATGAATCCGATCAATGAGGATCTTTCACTGATGAGAACTACTTTGGCGCCTCAGATGATCCATGCAATGGGACGCAACCAGAAGAGAGGCATTTTTGAGGGACGTATTTTCGAGATCGGAAATGCATTTATTCCAAAGTCTCTTCCATTAACAGAGTATCCAAATGAGCGTGAGACTTTATGTATCGGTGCCTTTGGTAAGGATGAGTCCTTCTACACTTTAAAGGGCATGGCAGAGACAGTAGCAGACGTGCTTCATCTTACTTTTACTTATGAAAGAACACAAAAGCCATTTCTGCATCCATACAGAACTGCCGCTATCCTTTGTGAAGGAGAAGTGATCGGTTATCTGGGACAGGTTAAATATGAGATCATGAAAGAAGAGGCAATGCGTGAAGATGCCTACGTTCTGGAGATCAATATGCAGGCCCTGGAGAAATGGTATGGCAAGGCACCTGTATTTGAGCCGCTTCCAAAATTCGCAGAAGAAAAGCGTGATCTGGCACTGGTAATGGATAAAGGTATTACCTGTGGACAGGTAGAAGAATGCATTTACCAGGCAAGCTCTTTTGTTAAAGACGTAACACTCTTTGATGTATATGAGGGCAAGCAGATTGCTGATGATAAGAAGTCTATGGCATTTACTGTACTGTTCACACCAAAGGAAGAAGAATTCCAGGCTGATACAGTAGACGGATATGTGAAGAAAATCTTAAAGCAGTTAAATAAGACTTATGGAATTGAGTTAAGAAGCTAAATGATAAGATGTTGGGGTAAGAAGGTATTTTAACCCCTCTGATACCGAATTGCTACGTGCTTTGTGCTCTTGCAATTCAAAAATATTCGATAAAAACGGGAATGTCTATTTGACGGCATTCCCATTTTCATTTTCATAGCCATAAGTAACATAATCCATCATGGTGTCTGTCGTTTTTTCATTACGGATAAAACTCATAAGAATTTGATTGATCTTTTCAATACGGTCAGAGGGAAATATTTTGCCGGTCTCAGTATCAGAAAGCTCCTGGCGCATTTCAAATAAAGTATCTTTGCGTTCAGGACAGGAAAGCCCAAGGGCTTTTGCAACAGTTCCAATGGCACAGTAAGCTTCAATAGGAGAAGACATATGAGCTGGTGGATTGAAGCGTGCTTTAATATCCAGAGCCATTTTTATGATGTAAGACAAAAAAATTCCTTCTTTCTGTTAGATTAATATAAAGTACATGCGTATAACATTTTAACACAGAACGTGCTGTTTTAACAGAATTAAAAACAATTTTGTAACGTCTGGTCTGCTTTTAAAATCTGGTATAGTATGGTATACTCATATAAATGAGAAAACAGGAGTAAAATCTGTTTTGTCATAATCATCCGCAGGAGTTAAAAAAAAATATGAAAAACTCAAAATTTCGTTTTTTTATGGACTGGGGTCTTACTGCATTGGCAGTGATTGCCAGTAGTGTCCTTTTATGTTTTGCATTGTTAAAATTTTCTGTAATAGCCACTGTAGTAGGCAAGATTGTTACGGTTCTTATGCCTATTATATATGGAGGTGTGCTGGCGTATCTGATGCTGCCGGTTTACAATGCGTCAGAAAGATATGTTCAGCATTTATTTGGAAAGATCATTAAAAATAATGACAGCCGCGGCAGACTTGCAAAAAGTATTGCTACACTGGTCAGCCTTGCAGTATTGTTTGCTATTGTCGTTGGTCTGTTTTCTATGTTGATTCCTCAGATTTATGAAAGTATCATTGGTTTCCAGGATAGTCTGACAGAATATATCAACAATCTGACTCTCTGGATCGGAAAGCTCCTTCAGGACAATGAACATCTTCGGGAAAGCATTATGCCCTATTATAATGAGGCGGTTATGCGTTTTCAGAATTGGATCGCCACAGATTTGGTGCCAAATATTTCCCTGATCTTTGACCGGGTTTCCAGTGGCGTGATCAGTTTTGTTACGGTTCTTAAGAACATACTGATCGGTCTTATTGTTATGGTATACTTTTTAAATATAAAGGATACCTTATGTGCCCAGTCCAAGAAGATGGTATACGGCTTTTTAAATGTGAAGGCTGCTAACCGCATGATCGGAGAGGTTCGTTTTGCCCACAAAATATTTGGAGGCTTTATTACAGGCAAACTCTTAGATTCACTGATCATTGGTATCATGTGTTTCTTTTCTCTGAAATTTTTAAAAATGCCTTATGTACTTTTGATCAGCGTGATTGTAGGTGTTACCAATGTGATCCCATTCTTTGGACCATTTATTGGGGCAGTTCCAAGTGCATTTTTGATCCTTCTGGTGGATCCTATGAAGTGCCTGTATTTTCTGATCTTCATTCTGGTACTCCAACAGTTTGACGGAAACATTCTTGGTCCGAAAATCTTAGGGGATTCTACGGGACTCCCAAGCTTCTGGGTATTATTTTCTATCCTGTTATTTGGTGGATTGTTTGGATTCGTGGGAATGATCATTGCAGTACCCACATTTGCAGTTATCTACAGAACCATGTCCTTATATATTAATAGCGCTCTTAAAAAGAAAAAATATTCGGAAAATACATCGGATTACTGTTGCCTCCATCATATAGATTCCCGTAGTGGAGAGTTTGTTAACATGAACCGGTGGTCAAAAGAAGAAAATGAAACTATAAATGATCCGGATACAGCTGTAGGGGGCGATACAGAAAAAGAACGGGAAATACCTGAGAATACAGGAAAATAGCCATATGTGAGATGCAAAAACTATCGATGATAAGAATCAGAAAATCACTTGCCAATCTCGATGGTTTTTGCTATAATATTTTTTGTGTTGCAGATATAGTTCATTGGTAGAACATCAGCTTCCCAAGCTGAGGAGGCGGGTTCGATTCCCGTTATCTGCTTCTTATGAAAAGCCTTGTAAATGTTGGGAAAACCAGTGTTTTACACAATGTCATTAACTTAAAAGCAGAAGATATTTATTCCGAAATGGATTAGATATC
>UQJF01000055.1 GCA_900541315.1 uncultured Clostridium sp.
GATTTTAGTCCATGGCTTAGCACTATTTCTTCAGTTCAACTCCGAAAGACAGGTACTATAACGCACATGAAAAAGAAAGTCTTAGAAGAAGCGAATCTTCTTTACCATCTCCACAAATTCCCGGTTGTTTCTGGTCTTTGCAAAGAGGTCTAATATCTTTTCTACTGCCTCATCCGGCTTTAGGGAATTGGTAGCTTTGCGGATAATATCCACTGCCTCTGCCTCTTCTTTTGTAAGGAGCAGATCGTCTCTTCTGGTACCTGATTTTAAAATGTCAATGGCTGGGAATATACGTTTTTCAGACAGCTTACGGTCCAGTACCAGTTCCATATTGCCGGTACCCTTAAATTCCTCGTAAACTACGTCATCCATACGGCTTCCGGTATCTACCAGGGCAGTTGCAAGAATGGTCAGACTGCCTTTTTCACGCATATTTCTTGCTGCACCGAAGAAGCGTTTCGGCATATGGAGCGCTGCCGGATCAAGACCTCCGGAAAGTGTGCGGCCGCTTGGCGCAACTGTCAGGTTGTAGGCTCTTGCCAGACGGGTGATACTGTCTAAAAGGATGATAACATCTCTTCCATGCTCTACCAGACGTTTTGCCCGCTCAATGACCATTTCAGATACACGCTTGTGACGCTCCGGAAGCTCGTCAAAGGTGGAATAAATAACTTCTACATTTGGCCCTACAATAGCTTCCTTAATGTCTGTTACTTCCTCAGGACGCTCATCGATCAGCAGGATCATCAGATGCATATCCGGATGATTGGTGGTAATGGCCTTTGCCACCTGTTTTAAGAGAGTAGTCTTACCTGCTTTTGGCGGGGAAACGATCATACCACGCTGTCCTTTACCAATAGGTGCCAGCAGATCTAACACGCGCATGGCAACAGTGGTCTTCTCTCTTGGATTTTCCATGTGGAGACGCTGATTTGGGAAGATCGGGGTCAGGTCCTCGAAGTTTGGTCTTGTTTCTGTGGCACTTAAGGGATAACCATTGACTGTTTTAATATAAAGAAGTGCGGCAAATTTTTCTGTAGCTGCTTTTATTCTTCTGTTTCCGATAATGATATCACCGGTCTTTAAGTTGAAACGGCGGATCTGGGACGGTGCTACGTAAACGTCATTTTCACCTGGAAGGAAGTTTTCACAGCGAATGAAACCGAAACCGTCAGGCATGACCTCTAAGATACCGTTTGCCTCGATACCACTATCTAATTCCGTCATGTCCTGTGTAGTCAGCCCCATGGCATCATTTCTGTATTCAGGTCTTGTCATGCGCTCCTGATTGTCCATATTCTGACTGTTATTCTGTCCATAGGTCTGATTCTGGGCAGAATAGCCCTGACTGGTAGAAGCTGCTGTCTGGGACTGGGAAACCGCAGTGCCAGATTCGGAATTGTCACGGTAGCTGCTGCTATTTCCGCTATTGTTATTATTATTGCTGTTATTATTGTAATTATTGTTATTGTTGCTGTTATTGCTATTGTTGCTGTAATTGTTATTATTGTTGTATCGATTATTGTTGTAATTGTTGTTTCCGTAGGTACGGATCTGAGGACGGGTCTGACCGTAACGCTCATAGCTTCTGTTATTTCTCTGGTTGTCACGGGAACGGTTGTCCTGGCTGCGGTTCTCCTGTGGGCGGGTCTCCTGACTGCGGTTTTCACGGTTTTCCTGGGAACGGTTCTCCTGTTCATGACTTTCCTGATAACGTGAGCTTTGTGGGCGGGTCTCCTGAACACGGTTTTCCTGCGTTTTGGGAGCCGGGACCTGCTTTGCCGGTGCTGGTGCTGCTGTCTCTTTTTCCTGCTTTCCTTTCTCTTCTTGTTCGCATAAAAGGTCGATGATCTCAGCCTTGCGGAGACCGCTGATACCTTTTATCCCCTCTTGTTTTGCCAGATCCTTCAGGGTAGTAAGGGACAATGTTTCTAATTTTTCACGCATATTATTCTCCTATCTGTTATGCATTCATGATCGCAATGTATATAATTTTTCATATTGTAAACAACGGGATTTTTTCCAGATACAGAAATTTCCTTAAAATAAATAGACAGAGCCTGCAGGCAGAATGAACTGCAGGCTGTTTTTCTTTACTTATTATAGTACGAAAATGCTACTCTTTCAACCATTTCATATGCTCTTTTATCTGCTTTTCGTATCCATTATCCGATGGTTCATAAAAAATCGTGCCTTCCATACCATCAGGAAGATATTGTTGGTTTACATAATGTTTCGGGTAATCGTGGGCATATTTGTAGCCTTCGCCATGTCCTAATTTTGCAGCACCCTTATAATGACGGTCCTGAAGATGAACAGGTACCGGCATGGTGCGGGTAGTCTTTACATTTTCCATGGCATTCTGGATCGCCATATAGGAAGCATTGCTCTTTGGGGCACAGGCTACATAGGAAGCCGCCTGGGAAAGGATGATCTGGGCTTCAGGAAGTCCGATGCGCTCTGCTGCAAGGGAAGCACTCACTGCCACGCTTAACGCCTGTGGATCTGCATTTCCCACATCTTCGGAAGCGCAGATCATAATACGCCTGGCAATAAATTTAATATCTTCCCCTGCATACAGCATACGGGCCAGATAATAAACAGCTGCATCCGGGTCTGAGCCCCGCATACTTTTAATGAAGGCGGAAACCGTATCATAATGGTTGTCCCCGTCTTTATCATAGCGCACTGCCCGCTTCTGTATACATTCCTGGGCAGCTGCCAGGTCAATATGTATCAGACCATCTTCACTGCGCCCGGTAGTGAGAACACCCAGTTCAATGGCATTTAAGGCTGCTCTGGCATCACCGTTGGCTGTATCTGCCAGAAAATCTGCAGCATCCTCATCCAGCTTTACCCGGTAAGTGCCCATACCACGTTCTGTATCAGTAACTGCCCTGTGGATCAGCTCCTTGATATCCTCTTTTTCCAGTGGCTTTAACTCAAAAATACGGGATCTGGAAAGAAGCGCCCCATTGACCTCAAAGTAGGGATTTTCCGTTGTTGCGCCGATCAGCGTCAAGGTACCGTCTTCTACAAAGGGAAGAAGATAGTCCTGCTGGCCTTTATTGAAACGGTGGATCTCGTCTACAAAGAGGATCGTCCGCCGTCCGTACATTCCCATATTGTTTTTTGCCTCTGAAACCACTTCTTCCATATCTTTTTTGCCAGCTACTGTGGCATTGATCTGTTTAAAATCAGCCTGTGTGGTATTGGCAATGACCTTTGCAAGAGTGGTCTTTCCTGTGCCTGGGGGACCATAAAATATAACAGATCCCAGTTTATCTGCCTTGATCGCCCGGTAAAGCAGCTTATCTTTTCCAATGATATGCTGCTGCCCCACTACTTCGTCCAGTGTCCGGGGACGGAGCCTGGATGCCAGGGGGGACTCTTTTTCCATGGCATTTTCTCTCATATAATCAAATAAATCCATTTATTTTCTCTCCATACCTTTTCGCTATGTACTTGTTGCCACTGATATTATTACTCAGATCACTACTCCGATCGTCACTTTGATTCCCACGCTGACACGCTCCACCGCCTGCCATCACAGGCTGAACCTTCCGTATATGGCCCGGTAAAAATATGACCCGGTAAAAACAAATGCCACCTGCACAGTGACGCCTGTTTTCCTTGCGGACTCATTCGATCAGTAATTCATCTGCCGTTACAAAAACATATCCTTCCTTTTGCAGTATATCGATCAATTCCAGAGCTGCTTCTACAGAGGAAGGAAATATATCATGTAATAATATAATATCCCCATCTTTTACATCTTTCAAGACCTGACGAATGATCTTTCCTGTATCTTTCAGCTTCCAGTCCAGGGAATCCAGTGACCACAGGACAGGTGTCATTCCAATCTCTTCTTCCAGCTCTTCATTCCAGTCTCCATAGGGCGGCCGTATATATTCCGGGCGTTTCCCTGTAATAGCTTCAATCTGTTCCTGTGTATGTTCCACCGCTTCACAGACCGCCTTCGCTCCTGCTTTCGTCAGCTGGATATGTTCATAACTGTGGTTGCCGATCAGATGCCCTTCTTCACTCATCCGCTTTACAATGTCTTCTTCTCCTTCTATGTTCTTTCCCATAAGGAAAAAGGTGGCATGGACCCCACGTTCTTTCAGACCGTCTAATAAGATGGGGGTATATTTCCGGCTTGGACCATCATCAAAGGTCAACGCTATATACTTTGGCGTGCCTGCTGTTTTTGAAATTACCGGAAGGGAAAATATTTTTTCTGTATCAGTATGACCATTTTTCAGGAAGAGGGCGGACAGAAAAAGATCCGTAGTAAGAAGTAAAAAGAGAAAATATTTTATATATCGGTTATGCATGACACAGATCACCTAAAGACTGGTATCTGTTTATTTTATGCTGAAAAATATTGAAAAATACTGTTTTTATGTCAAATGTTAAAACAGGATCCAGCAGGTCTAAACAATCTGAAAGAAACATAGGACCTTTCGCATGCACGAATGGTCCTATGTCTTTTAGGGACTTATTTCACAGCCCTGTTTATCAGCCTGGTGCCTGACCAGTAGTTATCTCACTGCTGTTTCCTGTATTAGCGGAGTCCTTCTTTACTCCCGGTCCTACGTTTTTGCCTGTTACTTTCTGATCATCAGAAGAGGAACCTGAATTACTGTTGCCTGATGGACCTTCAGAAGGATTTACAGGGGTGATCTGTACGTTATTGCCTGTATTACCTGTATTGCTGCCTGAAACATTATTGCCGGTATTTGTATTTCCTGGATCCTGGCTATTCTGGTTACTGTCACTATTTTCCTGGCTCTGGACACTTAATGCTCCATCTGCACCAGCCTGGTAAACAGTTCCATTTATCTCTATTGACCTGCCAGCGACCATGCGGCCATCTGAAGGATCCAGATAATAATGGATTCCACCTGCATCGATCATACCGGTTGCCATGCGCCCATCACCATTAAAGTAATACCATGCGCCGTCTAACTGTCTCCAGCCGGTTGCCATAGCACCTGAGCCTTTCAGGTAATATTTACTGCCTGCTTCTGTAAGCCAGCCGGTCTGCATCACACCGTCACTGCCAGTATAGTACCAGATGCCATTATCATTGATCCACCCCTTTAACATATCACCGGAGCTGCCAAGATAATACCATTTGCCATTCTGGCCAGTCCAGCCAGTAAGCATTTTCCCGGAATTTTCCAGATAATACCGTTTGCCGCTGACCTCGATCCAGCCAGTCTGCATCACGCCGTCATTGCCGGTATAGTACCAGGTGCCATTATCATTGATCCAGCCTTTCTTCACAGCGCCGCTACTTCCAAGGTAGTACCATTTTCCATTTTCTGCCTGCCATCCAGTCTTCATTTTTCCGGTAGTGGTGTCCAGATAGTAACTTGCGCCTGCTACTGTGATCCAGCCGGTGGATGCAAGGCCATCTTTGTCCATGTAATACCAGTCATCCCCATCTTTCGCCCAGGCATTTTTCTGCTTCTGGTAATTTGCATAATAATAACGCTTTCCGTTAATAGTACGCCAGGTATCAGCGGGGATCACAGAAGAAAAGTCCTTAAACTGAAAGTCAATATCCACTCTTGTTTTGATGCCATTTACAGAGCCACTGCTGGTTGCCTGCCACATCACCGGATTCTGGTAGGTTGGGCGGGCAGAATAACGTGCTACCCATACAGGATAGTTCATCTGGCTCATATCCAGTTTGTTTTTCAGCCAGTTCTCATTTGCATAGATAATGGGGTAATAACCTGCTTGTGAGATCCGCTTGCAGAACGCATTAGCAATGGCTGCCAGCTCTGACTTTGAGAGATTTCCCTGAGTGGAATCTTCCATATCAAAGGCTACGGGATAAGAAATGGGATAATCATTAATAAGGTTTAACACAAAATCTGCTTCCTGGACTGCCATATCTGTGGTAGTTGCAAGGGAATAAATATAAACGCCTACTTTAATACCATTGGCAGCTGCATTCTGGATATTTTTGTGGAAATATGGATCTACCGCCCCTTTTGAACGTGTTCCCAGCATAACAAAGGAAATATCATCCTTTGCCACCTGGCTCCAGTTGATCTCTTCCTGCCATCTGGATACGTCAATTCCACGATGGAGCACATTCTGGATGGCACTTCCGTCCGGCATCTGATAGGTACCGTTTACTTTCTTCCAGGCATTGGCATTTGCAGTAGTGTCACTGGAGGAAGTGTTTGAATTATTGGTATTATTGTTGTTATTGGTATTATTGTTATTGTTTGAATTATTGGTATTTGGTGTGGAATTGGAAGAAGTCTTATTTCCCGGATCTCCAGGTCCTCCGGCAGAGATCTCTGTTACACGGGAAGCGTCATCTCCCGGACCAGCTGCCAGTGCAGGAACAGCATTTCCCAGGCTTGCAAGTCCCAAAACGCCTGCCAATGCCAGTGCCCGGCAGCGCTTTATCATTTTATCTGTACGATTCATATTTTTCTCCTGAAAAAGGGGATGTCGCCTGTCTGACATCCCCCATTATATGAATGTCCTCCCGGATTCCGGGAGAACATCTGATCCTTTGTTTACGAAATCCCTCTTATCAGCCTGGTCCGTCTGTACGTCCTGCCACTAAGGTATCAGAGCTGGATGTGGTCCCTGACGGGTTTGCCGGATTGCTTCCGGAAGGTCCATTACTGGAAGCAGAATTTTTCTTTACGCCAGGTCCGCCATTTTCACCTGTTACACCGCCGGAACTGGAGGTACTGCTTGCCGGTGTCTGTGCAGATACGCCGCTTGCATTCTGGCATGCACCGCTTGCATCAAAGTTATAGGTAGTTCCGCTGATCTCCAGAGAGGTTCCTGCAGTCATCTTTCCACCATTAGACGGGTTCATGTAATAGATCTTATTATCTACCTGGATCCAGCCGGTCATCATATGTCCATTGGTATTAAAGTAATACCATGCATTATCGATCTGTTTCCAGCCTACGCTCATCTTTCCATTGCTCTGGTCCATATAGTATTTGCTGCCTTCGCTGTCAGTAAGCCAGCCAGTAAGCATACGGCCATCTGTATTCAGATAATAGTAATCTGTGTCGACTTTTGCCCAGCCGGTCATCATCTTTCCATCTGTTCCGAACAGATACCAGTTATTTTTGATCTGTGCCCAGGAATTTACCACGCACTTACCGTTGCTCTGGAAATAGTACCAGGAGCCTTCCATCTGGCGCCAGCCGGTTCCCATAGAGCCATCACCACGCATAAAATAATAATCGTTTCCGATTTTTAACCAGCCAGTAACCATGGTGCCGTCATCTAAAAAGTAATACCATTTGCCATATTCCGGATTTGCCCAGCGATTCTGTGCCATTACGCCGTTTGGACGGAAGAAATACCATTTTCCGTCAATCTGTTTAAATCCGGTAGTCATATGTCCATCGGAAAGGTCCATATAATATTTTCCCTCGCTGGTTTCCAGCCAGCCTGTATATGTCTTGCCCTGATAAATGTAGGTCCAGTGGTCATTTGACTTGGTCCAGCCATCTGCGGCGTATGAATTGAACGCTGATCCCACTGCCATAGCACCGATCATACCGGCTGCTGCAAGGGCTGCAAAATATTTTTTACGTCCCATGTCTCTCCTCCTGTTATTTGTGTATCGTGATCTCTTTTTCTTTTCTATGTTTTTCACTGATCCGCTTTTCACTGTTCTGCTTTTGCTGATCTGCTTTTCACTATTCTGCTTTTGCTAATCTGCTTTTCACTGTTCTGCTTTTGCTAATCTGCTTTCCACTGATCTGTTTTCACTGTTCGGTCAGTTTTTTTGTTCTTAATCAAGTATATCACAAATGAACTTTCCATGATTAACATTTTTATTACAATTTTCTGAAACCTGGCAGTTGGGATCTCTAAAAGAACTGCGGCAGTTCCTTCATCAGTTTCTTATAATACCGTTTTGCATACCGGTACATGATAATGGTATACTCTCCAAATTCTTCTCCCAGACTTGCCTTGTATACAGCCCATAAGCACCAGAGGAAACCGCCCAAAGCCGCATCTGCATAGGTAATGAACCGCTCTCTGTCATCCGGTCTTCGCTGTAAGTACAGTTCCAGCAATTTTTCGGTCTGTTCTTCTTCATAATAAGAATAGATAGCGCACATGGAAACATCCATTAACGGATCGCACATGCCTGCATATTCCCAGTCAAGAAGTTTTGCACTGTGATCCGGGAAGATCAGGAAGTTATCCACATTTGCGTCAATATGGCACAAACATTGTGGAAGTTGCATTTTATCCAGCGCATCCAGCAGCCGGTTTACCCATTCACGGACCTGGCTGTAATCCTCAAAAGGAATACCGCCATGTTCCAGACAAAGCTTCTCGTAAGAGTTGATCCGTTCTCTGATATCAAAGCTGTGGCCTACTTTTAAGCCTGCTTCATGGAGTTTTCGCACCATATCCATACAAAGCTTCATATCATCCCAGTTATCGGCGCTGGCATTGCGGGTATTTTCATAGTATTCAGAGATCTTATAACCAGTCTTCGGATTCAGATACAGCACATGTTCTGTGATACCTAAAGGACGGATGGCATCGTAAACTTCTTTTTCCTGCTCTCTGTTAATAAGAAGTTCTGTGCCCGATCCCGGAATACGGCAGATACAGTGATGATCTCCAGTGCGGAACAGGAATGATTTGTTGGTCATTCCGGATTTTAAGCATTTAATGTCTGTGATCTGGGATTCCTGAACGTGGAACACTTCTGCCACCAGCTCCATTGCTTCATTATCAGAGTGGTTCTGGTAATGGGTATCAAACAGGCGCAGCTCTTCCAGGTTTTCAAATTCATATACCTGGTCATCCGGCTGACGGTTGATGTCCATTTCGATCTGATCCCATTTAGATGCAGGAACACCACAGGCTTCTTCTGTCTGTTTTAACAGCTCTTTGTCCTCTTTTTCCAGACGGTGTTTTGCTTCTCCCTTTAACATATCTATATAAGGCTGTTCCCAGTAGAACTGCTCGGTTCCCGGGATCTGGTAATAAGCCTCTAAAACAGGAAGGAACCTGGCTGAGAACTCTCTGGAAAGATACACGGGACCATACATAAACCATGCATCTTTTCCACCTACATTCACATCGCTGATATGTCCTTTTTTATTGAAGGTAAAGCACCATTCCTTTGTCTTCCCTTCTTCGTGGGCTGCGCTGTACCAGGCGCCGCATTCATAAGAATGGTACATATTTTCCCGCATCCAGTTATCAGATGAAAGAATGTATACATTCCGGCCCTTTAAAAACTTTCTGGCCCTGTATACCGTAGCCAGAGTATTTTTACAGGAATACTCCGGATTGTATAACAGTCTCACATCAAATTTATCAATAAGATATTCAAATTTTTCTTTTAAATAGCCTACTGCAATGGTAATGTCGTAGATTCCCACTTCATGGAGCTGTTTGATCTGACGTTCGATCATGCGCTCACCAAAAACTTCCAGAAGACCCTTTGGGGTTTCGAAAGTAAGTGGCACAAAGCGGGATCCAAAACCGGCTGCAATGATCAGTGCTCCGTCTACTTTATAGGGCTTTAAAAGCTCTTTTCCCTTTTCCAGAAGAATAAGATGTTTTTCTTTCCCATTTTCTTCCTCTGCAATATATCCCTCTGCCAGACATTCCTTTACCAGTCCATTGACTGTTCCCAGGGAAATATCCATGTTTTTCGCCATTTCCCGCTGTGTAATGTCTGGTTTTTCCAGTATATTTCTGCATACCAATGCCTGTCGGTCCATAAATTTTGACTCCTTTTCCTGTTTGTATGTTCATTTTCAATCGTTTTTTAATACATGTGAACATTATAGCACAGGAAGTTTAAAATGCAAGGTAAACAATGTCATAAATAAAATGCCCTTTAGTGATACGCTATATATCACCAGAAGGGCATTTTATTTATGATTCCGATATGTATGATACCAGGGTCAAAAGGTCAGAAATCCCAATTCGGTATCAGAGGGGTCAAAATACCTTTTGATCCCAACATCATATGTATTTAAACTTCAAAGATCAGGTCGCCGTAGCTTGGCATTGGCCATAATTCTTTGTCTACCAGCATTTCCAGTTTATCTACCGGAGTTCTTAATGCTGCCATTGCAGGAACTACTTCCTCATGGTAAGCAACTGCCTGGTTTTTGCCGCCATCCATTGCTGCGCTCTTTTCAGTAATTTCAGTCAGTTTTGCAAGAGCCAGTTTTGTTTCTGCCAGAAGATCAGAGGTCTCTAACAGAAGCTCTGTCTGGGTGCTTACATCTGCTTCAGGGCAAGCACTCTTTACTGCGGAGATGGAAGCTGCAAGAGCGGTTGTGTATTTGATAACAGCCGGGATGATCTGCTTTCCAGCCATATCGATCATAGTCTTTGCTTCGATGTTGATAGCCTTTGCATAGCCTTCATACTCAACTTCTACTCTGGACTCCAGCTCGGTCTTTGTGAATACGCCGAATTCTTCAAACAGCTTTACAGCCTTGTCTGTGATCAGTGCCGGAATAGCATCTACCATAGACTTGATGTTTGGAAGTCCTCTTCTCTCAGCTTCTGCTACCCACTCATCGGAATAACCATTTCCATTGAATACAACTCTCTTGTGAGCTGCCAGGGTTTCCTTGATCAGGTCATGTACAGCCATATCAAAGTTATCTGCCTTCTCCAGCTTGTCAGCTGCTTCCTTGAAGGCTTCAGCGATAATGGTATTTAATACTGTATTTGCAGATGCAATAGAGTCGGAAGAACCTACCATACGGAACTCGAACTTGTTTCCTGTAAATGCAAATGGAGAGGTTCTATTTCTATCGGTTGCGTCTTTATCAAAGTCAGGAAGGATATCAACACCTGTTTTTAAGGTTCCGCCCTGCTTGGAGTGAGTTGCCTCACCAGTATCACAAAGCTGATCGATAACATCTTCCAGCTGCTCGCCTAAGAAGATAGAAATGATCGCTGGCGGTGCCTCGTTTGCTCCCAGTCTGTGATCATTTCCTACGTTGGAAGCAGATTCTCTTAACAGGTCTGCGTGGATATCTACTGCCTTGATGATGCATGCCAGAACTAACAGGAACTGGATGTTCTCATGAGGTGTATCTCCCGGGTTCATCAGGTTAGTACCGTCATCTGCTGTCAGGGACCAGTTGTTATGCTTACCGGAACCATTGACACCTGCAAATGGCTTTTCATGAAGGAGGCATGCAAGTCCGTGGCGTTCTGCCACTTTCTTCATAGTCTCCATAACGATCTGGTTATGGTCTACAGCCTGGTTTACACCTTCATAGATCGGTGCCAGTTCATGCTGTGCAGGAGCTACTTCGTTATGCTGTGTTTTTGCAGGAACACCTAATTTCCAAAGCTCCTTATTTAAGTCGTTCATGTAGGAACCGATACGCTCACGGATAACACCAAAGTAGTGGTCATCCATTTCCTGTCCCTTTGGAGGCATTGCCCCGAAAAGAGTACGTCCGGTATAGATCAGGTCTTTACGCTGTAAATATTTTGCACGGTCTACAATGAAATACTCCTGCTCAGGTCCTACAGAAGGAACTACTCGCTTTGCAGTGGTATTTCCGAAAAGACGGAGGATACGCAGTGCCTGCTCGTTTACTGCCTGCATAGAACGAAGAAGTGGTGTCTTCTTATCCAGTGCCTCGCCCTTATAGGAGCAGAAGGAAGTAGGAATGCAAAGGGTAACACCAATAGCATCTTCTTTTAAGAAGGCTGGGGAAGTACAATCCCATACTGTATAACCTCTTGCCTCGAAAGTTGCTCTTAAACCGCCGGATGGGAAGGAAGATGCATCAGGCTCGCCCTTGATCAGTTCTTTTCCGGAGAATTCCATGATCACTTTTCCGTCTACCGGTGCTGAAATAAAGGAGTCATGTTTCTCAGCAGTTACTCCGGTCAGCGGCTGGAACCAGTGGGTAAAATGGGTTGCGCCATGTTCAATGGCCCAATCCTTCATGGCATGTGCCACAACGTCTGCAATACTTGGATCCAACTCAGCGCCATCTTCAATGGTCTTTTTCAGTTTTTTGTACACACTCTTTGGCAGGCGGTCTTTCATGACTGCGTCATTAAATACGTCCTTGCCAAACATCTCTGAAACACTTACTACTTCGCTCATAGATTCTCCATCCTCTCTTGCATCATTTTTTTATGATTTCCATAAATCCTCATTCGAGATGCTTTTCTTCAGCTATTTGCAGTACATCCCTTACTATCTTTACCTGAAAACCTAATTTTTTTAAGTTTAAAGTATCAGGTAGTAAAAAAGGCGCTCTCCTAATATAGAGAACGCCTTCGTTCTTTCTTAAAATAAACCATTTCTTTTAAAATTGCAAGTGGTTTTTTAAAAAAAGATTTTGTATTGTACTAACTTATTTTGTGATATCTGCTTTATTTTCAGGCTTTGCCAACGGAGCCAAACAGTTCCATTTTTTCTTTTACAGTAGCCTTGATCGCTTCTGCGCCTGGTGCTAACAGCTTTCTTGGGTCGAAGCCCTTGCCCTGTAAGTCTTTTCCTTCTTCAACGTACTTTCTGGTTGCTGCTGCAAAGGACAGCTGGCATTCAGTATTTACATTGATCTTAGCAACACCAAGGCTGATGGCTTTCTTGATCATGTCAGCCGGGATTCCGGTACCGCCGTGAAGAACTAATGGCATATCGCCAACTGCCTTCTTAACATTTTCCAGAACTTCAAAGTTTAATCCCTGCCAGTTAGCCGGATATTTTCCATGGATGTTGCCGATACCTGCTGCCAGGAAGTCAATACCCAGATCTGCAATAGCCTTGCACTCATTAGGATCTGCGCACTCACCCATACCTACTACGCCATCTTCTTCGCCGCCGATGGAGCCAACCTCAGCCTCTAAGGACAGACCCATAGCATGTGCGATCTTTACCAGTTCCTTGGTCTTGTCAATATTCTCTTCGATCGGATAATGGGAACCGTCAAACATAATAGAGGAAAATCCTGCTTTGATACACTTATAGCAGCCCTCATAAGTACCATGATCCAGATGCAGTGCAACAGGAACGGTGATATTCAGTTCATCGATCATAGCGGATACCATAGCTGCTACGGTCTTAAAACCGGTCATGTATTTTCCTGCGCCCTCAGATACACCCAGGATAACAGGGGAATTTAATTCCTGTGCTGTTAAAAGGATGGATTTGGTCCACTCAAGGTTGTTGATATTAAACTGTCCTACTGCGTATTTGCCTGCTCTGGCTTTTTCAAGCATTTCTTTTGCTGATACTAACATTTTTATTCCTCCTTGTACATACTGTAATTTTGCACTGTGTCCCGGATTTTCCGGATACCTGTCTTTGTTAAATATATAACTTTGTTATATTCTTAACGTACTAATCCATTATACTCTATCTTGTCCTAAAATGGAAGCTGTTTTAAGCGATTCCAAGGATATTCTTTACAGTTTCACCCATTTTATCCACATCGCATTCTGTATTGTGGCGGATCACTGCACTGCGCAGTTCTTCTACTGCCTTTGGAACCGGTGTGCCGGATACTTCAGACAGCTCATCTACTACTGCAAATTCATCCTTTCCTTCTACAGCAGACTTACCTTTAATAGCCTCTAAAACGCTGTGGGAGAACTTGTATGGACTTGCGGTAGATGCGATCACAGTCTTGGTCTGATCCCCTGTTTCTGCCTTATATGCATTGTAAACGGTAGCTGCAACACCTGTATGGGTATCAATCAGGTATCCTGTATCTTCAAAGATCTTGCGGATAGTTGCCTCATTCTGTGCCTCTGTAGCAAAACCGCCTCTGAAATCGGACATGAACTGGCGCATGTTCCCAGTTACTGTATAACTTCCCTTTTCAGAAAGGTCTTTCATAAGAGCTGCATCTGCTGCTGCATCGCAGCCTGTGCTTAAATAGATCAGACGCTCTAAATTGCTGGAGATCAGGATATCCATAGAAGGGGAATTAGTTAAGATAAATTCTCTCTTTCTATCATAGGTTCCTGTTGTGAAGAAGTCATAAAGAACTTTGTTGTCATTGGAAGCGCAGATCAGGGTCTTGATAGGCACACCCATATGCTTTGCAAAATATGCAGCAAGAATATTTCCGAAGTTGCCGGTAGGCACTACAACGTTGATCTCTTCTCCGTTCTCGATCTGCTCATTTTCCAGCAGTTTTGCATATGCATATACATAATAAACTACCTGTGGGACCAGACGGCCGATATTGATAGAGTTTGCAGAGGAAAACTGGAAGCCGGCCTCTGCCATTTCTTTTTCAAGTTCTTTGTTGCCAAACAGCTTCTTTACACCGGTCTGTGCGTCATCGAAGTTTCCATGGATGGCAACTACGCTGGTATTATTACCTTTCTGGGTACGCATCTGCAGCTCCTGGATCTTGCTGACACCGCCCTTTGGATAAAAGACAATAATGCGGGTTCCTGGAACATCTGCAAAACCTGCCATAGCTGCTTTTCCGGTATCACCGGAGGTAGCAGTTAAGATCACGATCTCCTTATCTGCATGGTTCTTCTTTGCGGCTGTAGTCATAAGATGAGGAAGGATGGAAAGAGCCATGTCTTTGAATGCGATCGTGCTTCCATGATAAAGCTCCAGGAAATAAGCGCCGTCTGCCTTTGCTAAAGGTGCGATCTCCTCTGTATCAAACTTGCCGTCATATGCGTTTGCGATACAGGTTTTTAATTCTTCCTCTGTATAGTCTGTCAGGAAAAGCTTCATCACTTCATAGGCTGTTTCCTGATAGGTCATTCCTGCAAGCTGCCCTAAGGTCTTGTCCAGCTTTGGGATCTCTGTAGGCATAAAAAGACCACCATCTTCTGCCAGACCCTTTAAAATGGCCTGTGATGCTGTAACGCCTTTCTGTCCGCCTCTGGTACTTTCGTAGGATAATGCCATGATTTTTCTTCCTCTCTTTTTTATTAATGTTTATGATAATGTCACCGTCAGGTAACATATCCGTTTAATAGCAAAATGATCGTTAAACAGATATTATTCTATTTTGGTACTTATTTTGGAAAAAGTGTAACATATTTCAATGCATGCCGCAATATAAAAAAGTTTTTTAGGCTTCTGTAAATATGTTATACTAACCTAAGAAAATGTTGGGGCAAACGTATTTTGATGATGTAAGTGTCAAAAGTATAAATTGCGTTTGTGCTCGCACAAATAAGCAATTTATACTTATTGACACGCCGAACACCGAAAACGAAATAAAATGGTGTGAACACGCCATTTTATGGGAGTTTGAGGTGTTCGAGGATTGCGGGAATTGCATAGCAATGGAGCAATCCGGTTACATCAGTGAGTGGCAAAATTTACTTTTGACACTCACATCATATAATAAGACAACATATTATCCCCGGCGTAGTCGCTCCAACTCCTATAAAAATTACCGCCAATGCTCCAAAAGCTATCGTCATCTTCTCTTTCGTTTTCTTAATCCGCGCAAGCTCATCATGCTCTTTTTCAACAGCTTCCATTTTTTTCAACTGTATTATTCGTTCCGTTTCAGCACGTTTGACTTCAGCTTCATCAACAAACCGATGAATATACTCATTTTCATTTGTCATAATAATTTTGCTCCCTCAATAAGAGCAAGACATTTGTTTTCTTCCTTCCTCAATTGGTAATGCAGCTCCACATTCCAGACATTTAACAGAAGTAAATTTTATAGCCATGATCATCCCGCCAATATTGTAAAAAATTTCAGCATATCTTCTATTTCACCTAAATTATCTTTATTTTAAACCATATTTATCTTAAACGCAATTATACTTTAAAGGCTATATCAAAATCCTATCTTGTTTGAAAAAGACCAAAAAGAAAAACCTTACCCATCTTCAGGTCTCAATCCTGAAAATAAGTAAGGTATCTTCTATATACTCCTGTTTATAAAAATGACTTTACGATTGATAAAGATGGCGTCCCTGTTTGTCCCTCTAGATGTCGTATGCATCGTGATGGTGTTGAAGTTGCAAAAGGCAGAATGAAATTCAAATGCCCTAAAATCAGTCATAAAAATGGCTGCATCTCCTGTACCTGCGAAACTCCCTGCTCCGATGCAAAATACGGACGCACGGTTCATTTGGTTATGAAAGATAATCCAAGATTATTCAACAATCCTCCAAGGAGCAGTAAGGAATGGAAACTGGAATACAATGCAAGGACTTCTGCTGAGCGTTCTAACAAACGCGAGAAATTAGACTTTAAATTAGAAGACAGCAGACACCGCTCAACTAAGATGTGGTACTGCCGTCTCTATCACATCTTGATGTTACAGCATCTGGATACATGGGATTTGCCACCTGAATCAACCCTGAAAAAAATGATTTTGGATGTAGCATAATCCTGTAGATTATTATATCTCATTTTTTGAAACATAGCGACAGTTATGTTTATTTCTTGCGCTCATTTTTACGTTCAAGAATAATATTTACTTGTCAAAGTTCAATGCCAGAGTTTTGCTGGCAGGATCACTCAAGATTCCGAGAGATCATTGTGATGTTCACATCATGTATCCAATATTAAACCTTTGTAAATATTGCAATGTTTTTATACGTATACATCTTTTAAATTAAGTAAAAACATACATTACAAATTTTTATCAGCCTAATTTTTTTGTAAACGTACAATATCATCACTATTTGCAAAAGTTGTTTCATACCCCTATCATAGAGCTTTTAATGTCAGGAAAATATTAAATAGTTTATAATTTAGAACTTTATTTCACTTCGCCGTACAGGGAATATCATACCTTTTGATCATTTTAAAAAGCTCTGTCATAAAATCATCTTTTCCATAGGTTAATACACCCAGATTAATCTTATACATTCTCTCCTCTGTATAGACCCGCAGTTCTTTCCAGTGTGCTTTTCCTTCTTTCCTTAACATGGTC
The DNA here is from genome assembly GCA_900541315.1 of uncultured Clostridium sp. Taxonomy (GTDB): domain Bacteria; phylum Bacillota; class Clostridia; order Lachnospirales; family Lachnospiraceae; genus Enterocloster. The sequence continues at coordinate 16,911 of UQJF01000055.1, forward strand.
AGTTCCGCCTTTTTTATATTTCTCCAGCAGATTTCATGCTTTCTTCGCAAAGGATATTTGAAGACCATACTTTCCCTGGAGTACCGCACACTGGTATTCACCAATATAAACAGAGCAACGAAGCTTGCCACTCCGCACACTGGCGCAAACCAGATGGAAAACCATTTAGAAGGATCACTTTCCAGGAATATATCCCGCAGATCAACGACATCTCCCGTTGCCAGGATTGCCACATATAGCAGAAAGATCACAATTCCAAGACCTGCCAGAAGAAAATTTTCCGGACCATACCGCAAAATACATTTCTGTGGATGTTCATAGGCTTTCTCCTGATAATATCCTGCAACAGCTCCGGAGCATTGTACCTTGACTGCATTGCGAAACAGCCGGTAATTCACCTGGGCCAGTCCCGCTGTAAGAACCTTTGTCCCGTCACCCAGATACAGATTGATCCAATTGTCAAAATCGCCGTCTACTTTTCGGATCTCGCTCCATTTGTAGACCTTTGGCTTTTTGAACGCTTTTTCTATCTGGATCTTTTCATCATCGAAATACACACAGTCTCTGGCCATGATATTACCCGCCAATATGGTAACAAACAGCAGCAATACTGCCATTGCCACGCACAGTCCCCACATAAACCTGGCATTTTCCGGCGCTCCGTCCATGATAAAAAGAACCGTAAAAAACATGACAAACAGAAATACCAGTACCCCCATGGCATACAGCACATATCTCTTTCCCGGTGGCTGGCACAAAATAGCCATTCCTTCCGGAATCCTGTTTAACTGCCGCTTATTTCTGCCTGTGATCAGGGAGATAATACCTGCCGTAAGGACCAGTACCAGTGAAAATATCAGTTTCTCCATGCCACACCCCCATATATTGGTTTTACACCACTTTACCACTTTTTCATAAAAAAATATCGTACAGGACTTTCTGATGTATAATGAATTTGGCACAAAACATTACAAAGGAAAGTGACCCTGTACGACAAAAAAATTATACAACGGAAAAACACTGATTGGTAGACTTCATCAATATTTTTTGATTTATTTTGAAACTTTT
>UQJF01000056.1 GCA_900541315.1 uncultured Clostridium sp.
GATTTTTTGTCAGTTGTGCCCAAATTTTTGAGGCGTTGGCGTTGCGTCCGCCTCTAAAATTCGGGTGCGACTGGCGGAAAATCGGCCGCAAAAGCAAGTGCATGAAAGACTCCGAGAGTACGTAAAAATGAAAGAGAGAAAAAAACATGACAATCATACGACCCATGCAGCCTGCAGACAAAGAAGCGGTTCTTGCAATGATGGAAGTTTTCTACACTTCCCCGGCCGTTTTCACTAATGGCTCTGCCACTATTTATTCCAATGATTTTGAAGCCTGTGTAAGCGATAATCCTTATCTGGAAGGTTATATGTTTGAAGAAAACGGGCAGATCCAGGGATATGCCATGACCGCCAAAAGCTTTTCTACGGAATTTGGCCGTCCCTGTATCTGGCTGGAAGACATTTATATCAAAGAAGCTTTCCGGGGTACTGGCATCGGAAGCCAGTTTCTTGAATTTATTGGAAACATGTATCCTGAGGCAGTCCTTCGTCTGGAAGTAGAAGAAGAAAACGGCAGAGCCGTTAAAGTCTATGAGAAAAATGGATTTAACGTCCTGCCGTATATGGAAATGAAAAAACTGTTGTAATAACCACAAACTTGTTTTGAAAAATTGATTTCAAAATTTAATTTAGAAGAATTTTGCTATATCCTCTACATTCTTCCTTGCCGGCATTTCAGGTCTGGTCGCTCCGTATCCTACTGCGATCACGGAGACAACTTCCTGGGATGCCGGGATTTCTAAGTATTCACGAAGCTTTTCACTGTCACGGATCCCCATGATCAGAGTATCTAAGCCCATATCCTTTGCCTTCAACACCAGGTTTTCGTTCTGAAGTCCCAGATCATAACAGCCCCAGCCTTCACCTACTTCATTTTCAGCTACGCCTTCTCTTGAAAAACCGGAACGGGTTTTTACAAAAGCCGTAACAATAAGTACTGGTGCATTTGCACTGTTTTTCTGGTTAAATTCCGGAAGGCAGTCTTTTTTCACTTTTTCCAGCATTTCCGGTGACATTACCACATAATATCTGCCAGTCTGGGAATTTTTCCAGGATGGAGCCATCTGGGCAAAGCGGATCATTTCTTCGATCTGCGCCTTTTCTACTGTCTTTCCTTCTTCATAAGCTCTTAAGCTTCTGCGTGCCATAAGGGTCTGGTTAAATTCCATAATAGTTCTCCTTTACGTTCTTATGTACTCTCGGAATCTTTATATAATCCTGAAATCTTTTACTTTCTAACAGGGAGTATAACATATCCGGAGCCTCTTTGGAATATACATACACCAATCTCTTTTATCTGGAGTTTCCCTATGGGTAGTTTTATAAAAAAATGGTTCCATCTGGTTTTGATCTTTGTTTTTGCCTATCTGGCAGGAAGTCTGGCCGGTCATGCTGCAAACCAGTTTCTTTCCGTTGATGGATCTTCCAAAAATGCAATCCAGAAATTCTCTCCAAAGCCAGTAGCCTTAACAGAAAATGGTATTCCCATTTATTCTGCCTCTGCTGACGGCAACTGGGGCTTAAGTTTTCCAAATCCCGGTCAGGCTCCCGTTGGAAATACAACAAATGACTATTTAAAGCAGTTTAATGCCTGTTATATGGGAGAGCCTGGTGAAAAAGTGATCTATCTCACCTTTGATGCCGGTTATGAAAATGGAAATACAGGGAAAATATTAGATGCATTAAAAAAGCATGGGATCCATGCAGCCTTTTTTGTAGTAGGAAATTATCTGGAAACAAGTCCTGAACTGGTAAAACGGATGGTAAATGAAGGACATATTGTTGGCAATCATACATACCACCATCCGGACATGTCAAAGATCTCTGACAAAGCAAGTTTTGAAAAAGAATTAAAGGATCTGGAAACCTTGTATACACAGGTCACTGGCCAGGCCATGAAAAAATATTACCGGCCGCCTCAGGGAAAATACAGTGAAAACAACTTAAAAATGGCTCAGGAGATGGGATACAAAACCTTTTTCTGGAGCCTTGCTTATGTGGACTGGTATCAGGATAAACAGCCCTCAAAAGAAGAGGCGTTCGAAAAACTGTTAGGCCGTATCCATCCCGGAGCCATCGTACTGCTTCACAGCACCTCAGATACTAATGGTGCTATCCTGGATGAACTTCTTACGAAATGGGAAGAAATGGGATATCATTTCGCCACCTTAGATGATATCTGATGTACTAGTACATCGTTTTAAGACTCCGGCACTACAACAGCTTTATTTCCAATTAATTCCAGTTTGTCGCTGTTGCTGCCTTCTCTTTTTATATGAGCCGTTTTAACAGCAGCTCCGGATGCACAGGCCGCTGTGATCGTTCCCTGGGCGCCTGCAAGTTCCACAGTCTCATCTACAATGCCAAACTCTGAGCCTGTAAAGGTAAGGTTTCCGCCCTCCAGCCGGACTGCAGAAGGATGGTCTGCATCCAGCTCTCCCCCATTCCAGTCGCTGCAGACAGCATTACCGCTGGCAGATTCCAGTTCCAGGCTTCCTTCTCCCCTGATGGTCAGTGTACCTGTACCTTTTTGGATCACAGGTCCCTGGCTTTCCAGGTGGCTTACTGTATCTTTTTTCAGCTGAAGGATCAAATCTCCTTCCACTTCGATCACCGGTTCTGCTGTGTCCAGGCTTCCTGCTTCCATTTCATCCAAAGTCAGGATATACTGTCCTCTGCTGTTTCTAAGTGTCCAGCCAGCTTCCCTGGTGGTCTTTCCATTTTCAGGGATCAGTACCTTTTCTCCTTCGATCTTAACAGTAGTAAGAGGAACCTGGTTTCTGGAAGTAGTCAGATTGAATTTGGACGCTACAAGCATTCCAAAAGTAGCTACTCCTGCGCAGCAGGCTGCCACCAGACCGATAAACAGAACGGTGCGCACCATTCTTCCAATAAATTCCTTAGGCAGCTGCTGCATGTTTTGCTTCCTCCAGTTTCTTGTTAAACTGCTCATAAAAATCCCCAGAAGCATCAAAGGGCTCCATATAGAACTTTTTCAGGATATATAAGCACAATGCCTTTGACTTTTCCTGTCCTTCACTTCCAAAACTTTTTATCTTCTGTCCCATTTCTTTTGCAAAATAATGCCAGTCAGAAACGAATTTCTCATATTTTCCGAAATCCGGCACATCGATCCATTTACGTACCTTTACTTTGGTCCTGTTTTCTTTTTTACATTCGTGAATCTGTAAAAAATACTGGAATGAACCATTTTCATACAGTCTGCCCAATGGGAACAGGCGGCAAAATCCCGGTCTGAATGGATGAACGGAGCATCTTCCTTCTTCATTTAAGAAAGAACAGGCTTCCTTTTCTCCTGCCATTTTCAGATTTGGAAGGATCAGTCCGTCTGACATGTTTAACTCGATCCGGCCTTTTAACAGATCCTCAAAGGATAGCCCTGTTCCTGTACTTAAACGGTAAATATCATAGGGATCCAGTAAAATAGAGGATCCCATTCCCTGACAGCAGGCAGAACAGCCTTTACAGTCGCCGCAGTCTGCTTTTACCATATCTGAGGAACTGTACAGCTTTCCATCTGATATTTCTTTTAAATCTATTTCGCGTTCCATTGTTTCTTTTGTTTCCTTTCACATTCCAGCGGTTCTTCTGTCCATTTAAATCAGTTACGGCCCGATAGTCACCGGTACACCTACTGCACAGTAACTCCACAGAATATCCATTACATCATTTGTCATGGCAATACAGCCTGCTGTTCCTCTGTCTCCCTGATTTCCATGGATCTCAATGGCTCCTCCTAAAGGAGTATCCCATGGGGGTGTCACACCTGCTTTATTGGCATCTACAATAGCCTGATACTGTTCCTGGGTAATAAGGCCGGTGGACAGACCTCTCTGGGCATCTTCAATATTGGGATAGGACAATCCTAGTGCCAGATAATATTTGCTCTTGTCATTTCTGGTACATACGTAGAAGCTGCCTGACGGAGTGATCTCATCCCCCTCCTTTACTTTATCACCAGTAGCCGACTGCCGTCCCAGCTTGGCATCCCAGATACCGATCACCTTCTTATTCTGCATCAGGGTCAGCTTGCTCTGGCGTTTGCTGATATAGATGCTGATACCGGTGGCTGTCGGGGTGATAGATGCCGGGTCTGGTTTGGCTGCAGAGGTTTCTGTATTCTGAACAGCATCTGACTCCTTTTGACTTCCATCTGCCTTGTTTTCTGTACTCTGGGTCTTATCTGTACCGGCTGCAGGATTTTCTGTTGCCTGTGAGCCCTTTGCCCCATCCTGGTCATTCTGGCTGGCATCTGTCACCGGTGTTGCCTGGCCATCAACAGCTTCAACGGTGCTGTTAATGGCAATGATCTGTTCTGCCATCGCGCCGGAAGCTGCTGTTACAGCCAGTCCTACTGCCAGAAAACCTCCCATCAATAATCTTCTATATCTCATAAAACGCATCTCCTTTAGGAAAACATATACCCGCTTTTTTCTATCTGCTCCCCATTTTACCAGAACACCGCTTTATGGGCAACCGCAGTTTGTTTAAGATTTTCTGTCAGTTTTCCAGCTATGCCTGAATAAACTTTCTTAGTTCCCAACCACCTGTACCTGGCTTCCTATACCTGCGCTGCTGCGTTTTTTGGTGACAATGATTTTTCGCTCGATCCGGTCCTTCAGCTCTCCTACATGAGATATAATGCCTACCAGCCGTTGGCCCTCTGCCAGATCATTTAAGGAACGGATCGCCTGGTTTAAGGAATCTTCATCTAACGAACCAAAACCTTCATCTACAAACATGGCATCCAGGCGGATCCCGCCTGCGCCTGCCTGGATCTCATCGGAAAGCCCCAATGCCAGTGAAAGGGACGCCTGGAAGGATTCTCCGCCGGAAAGTGTTTTTACACTTCGCTCTGTTCCGTTGTAATGGTCAATAACATTTAATTCCAGACCTGCTTTTTCCTTCTTGCCTTCCCCATTTTCCTGCCGTTTTAACTCATACTGGCCACTGCTCATGGTCATAAGCCGCAGATTGGCCCTGCGCAGGATCCGGTCAAAATAAGCCATCTGCACATAGGTTTCAAGCTCGATCTTACGCTTTCCGCTAAGTGTTCCCCCTGCTGTATCAGAAAGTGCCCGCATCCACACATATTCCTGCTCTGCTGCTGCCATTTTTTCCTGCTGTCCCTGAACAGCCTCATAAATACGCCGGTTGCTTTGCAGCTGTGAAAACTGTTTGGAATAAGCTTCTTCCCAGTTTTTCTTCTCTTCTGAGAATGTATTGATTTTTGCCTGTATCTCGTCTTCAGAGCTTTCTACTGTGGAAGAAATCTGGCTTTTTAAGGTTTCCATCGAAGATTTCAGGCTTTCACACTGCTGTTTTAACTGACCAAGTGTTTCATCCGCCTGCTTCAGCTTCTTCTCTAATGCCTGTTTTTTCTCTGTTTTAGCTTTCAGGACAGCATCTATCTCATGGGTTGTCATAAAACCATATATCTGGCTTTCTTCTTCAATCTGTCTCTTTAACTCTTCCAGCTGTATTTCCAGTTTCTGGATATCCAGAGTCTTTTGGGAAATGCTGTCTGAAAGAGTCTTCTGACGGATCTCCAGCTTTTCTGCCTGTATCTGTAAATGATCTAATATATCTGCTTTTTCTCTGTTTTTCCTGATCTCTGCCTGAACTGCTTCCAAAGCATCCCTGTTTTCTTCTTTTAACTGTATATATGCAGCTTTTATCCAAACAAGCATCTGCTGTATGTCCTGCATACCTGACTGTATCTGTGTACTTTGCAGATCTTCCTGCTGCTTTTCCAGCTGCAATATCTCCATGCTCTGCTTTATAAGAAGAGAAAGGCTTCCTGCTGCTGATGAATAAATATTCCGGGTCTTTAACAGCTTATCCTGGAGTACTTTTTCCTTCTGTTCTAAAGCCGCCAGTTCTTTCTGGCATTTTTCAAGAGATTCTTTTGCCGTCTGAGCTTCTTTTAACTTCTGTTCACAGGAAGATAATTCCTCTGACAGATGCATTTTTACTTTTATGATATCCTGGCTTTCTGCTGCACTTTTTTCTGTCCCGGAACCTTCCATATGAGGTGCTTCTGATATCTCATTCCAGACGTCCCCAAAGATCTTCCCTCCTTTATTTTTATACTGCTCCCGCAGATCCCCCAGCTGCTCCTTCATCTGGCCGGCCTGGGCACTTAACTGCTGTACATTTTTTTCTTTCAGCTCTAATATTTCCCTCTTCCGGTCCAGAACCTTTTTATCCGGCACCTGATCTGCGATCACTGCCAGCTGGGGATGATGAAGGGAACCACAGACCGGACATTTCTCCCCTTCCTTTAAATGCTTTGCCAGAAGACCTGCCTGTGCATCCAAAAATGCCTGTTCCAGTTGGTTATAAACCTCCCTTTCCTCATTTCTTTCCGCAACAGCTTTCTCATATTTATCCCAGGTCTCCCATAATCTTCTCTCCGCCTGTTGTAACTGGACTACCTGGGTCTTAAACTCCCGTAACTGCCCTGCTCTTACCTGCAGTACCAGCTCTGTTCCAGCCAGTTCCGTAAGGACTGTTTCCTTCTTTTTCCGTTCTTCTTTCTGCAGCACAAGTTCATTTTCATTTTTTTCCAGTTCTGCTACTTTCTTTTCCCCGGCATCTTTTTCTATAACTGCCTGATTTAAAGCATTTTCCCCGTCTGCAAGCTGCTTTGCCTTGTCCTGCACTTCTTTTAAGATACTTTGCAGCCGTTCTTTTTGGGCGTCTACCCCTTTCAGGCTTTCCCGGGCTTCTTTATTCTCCTGTATTGCCTGTTCCAGAGAAGCTTTTTCTGTGTTTAATCTTCCAGCTGCCTCTTTCTCTTTTTCAATCTGGTCTGCCTTTTCGCCGGCTGTTTTTTTCTTCTTTATAAAGGCTTCCAGACCATCTTTTTGTGTCCGTAAACCGCGGATCTCCTCTGCCAGCAGCTCGCAATCTCCGGCTGCTTCTTCTGCTTCCTTTTTCTGTTCCTCAGCCTCTGTTACCTTTGGAACTAACACCTTAAGCTGTTCCTGCTTTGCTTCCAGGTTTTTCTTCATTTTCTGCTTTTGCTGTGCTTCTCCAAGCCCCCGGCTTGCAGCTTTTATTTCTTTATCCAGACCGTTTATGTGGTCTTTTACCTCTCTTAAACTGTCTTCCTGCCGTTTTATAGCATCTACAAGAAGCTGGATCCCCCGGATGGTCTTTCCCTCAAATTTCGCCTTTTTCAGTTCTTTCCATTCTGCCTCAGCCTGGGGATCTTCGCTGATAAATGCATCACCTAAATACTGGAGGATGCTTAAACGCATGCCATCATACTCTTTCCATTTCCCCTTCACTGCATCCCGCAGCCGGTTTTCAATATCCTGATAGATCCCCGTATGGAAGATCTGGCGGAATATCTCCCCCCGCTCTGTAGTTCCGGCTAAAAGCAGTTTCTGGAAATCTCCCTGGGCGATCATGGCAATCTGGGTAAACTGGCGGTAATCCAATCCCATTAACTCTGTTATAGCTTTTGTCACTTCTCTGGTTTTCGTCACAGGCTGCCGGCCGTCAGGAAAAACAAGCTCTGCCTCTGCTTTCTGTAAGGTAAATCCCGTTCCTCTGCCCTTTAGACGCAGATATTCCGGATTTCTGGTAACTTTATAATCTTTTCCCTGATAGATAAATGTTAGTTCCACATAAGTAGGAACATCCTCCGGTGCGTATTTGCTGCGAAACATTCCTGTTTCCCTTACATTTCCGCTGGCTTCCCCATAAAGGGCAAAGGTAATAGCATCAAAAAGAGTGGTCTTTCCCGCACCTGTATCACCGGTGATCAGATAAAGCCCTTTTTCCCCCAGCTTTTCAAAATCAACTACTGTCTTTTCCCCATAAGGCCCAAAGGCGCTTATAATCAGTTTTTTCGGCTTCATTCTTTCACCTCCCGGATGATATTTCCTACAAACTCTTTCTGTACCTGGCTCATAGGCTGATTATTCTGCAGCTCATAAAATTCCATAAACAGCTCCATTTCTGATTTTTGCTCCACTGCCTGGGCTGCCGTAAGCTCCATATTTTCCCTGGTCCTGCGGTTATCATATTCCAGCTGCATAATATTGGGATAAATGACCCGCAGCTTCTGAAGACCGTCTAAAATATCCTCTTCATCTGTCAATGTCACATGAAGGTAATCATCGCAGTTTTCATTTTCATAAAATGGCTTTGCAGTTACTTCCATATAACTGCCGCGGATCTTTCGCATATCCCGCAGTGGACGCAGAAAAATAGCTGATATATCTACATTTCCTTTTTCTTTTAACTCCACCACAGTAATGGATTTCTCCTGCCCCGCCTCTGAAAAAGAGTATTTAAGAGGCGTGCCGCAGTAGCGCACCTGGTCTCTTCCCACTGTCTGTGGACTGTGGATATGGCCCAGTGCCACATAGTCAAAATCATCAAAAACAGAGGCATCTACATTGTCAAGTCCCCCTACAGACACCTCTTCTGACTCACAACGCATGGCGCCTGTAACAAACTGATGAGCTATTAACACATTCCGCACATCTGTATCTATATCCATATGGGAAACAGCCATTTTCACTGCGCTCTGGTGATCGCACACTGCTTCTGCTTCTTTTTCAAATTCTCCCCCTTCAAAAGCATGGCGGACTACAGCCGGTTTTATGAAAGGCAGCAGATGGATGCACACTTTTCCATATTCATCCGTAAATTCCACCTTCTCTGTCTTTCCCTCATATACAGGAGCCACGTAAATGCCGCTTTTCTTCATCAACCGTCCGCCATAGGAAACACGTTCCGGGGAATCATGGTTTCCACTGATCATAAACACGGGCAGTCCCATTTCATTCAGGCTTGTGAGAAAATCATCAAATACCTGCACTGCCTCTGCCGCCGGAACCGGCTTATCATAAATATCTCCTGCTAAAATGATTCCCTCCGGCTGATGCTCTTTTGCAGCCTTTAATATCTGTCCCAGAATATATTTCTGGTCCTCCAGCATGGAAAATTCATTGACCCGCTTTCCAATATGCAGGTCTGATAAATGAAACAGCTTCATAAAAACCTCCCAACCTATATAATGTACTCTCAAAATAAGAGTACATTATACCAAAAAGGCACCGCAAAAAAACTTTTTTCTTTTGCGGCACCTCTCATTCCACTTGATCATGTGTATTTGTTACTGCTCTAACTGCTTCTTATAGATCTCAATTACTTTCTTCATCATTTCAGGACCTGGTGCTCCGATGGTCATACGCTTTTCTACACAGGTCTTCATGCTGATGGCTTCGTATACATCTTCCTCAAACACAGGACTGATCTTCTTATATTCCTCTAATGAAAGATCATCTAAGGCAATGCCCTTGTCAATGCACAGCAGTACCAGCTGTCCTACAATGCCATGGGCATCACGGAACGGCACGCCATGATTTACCAGGTAATCAGCTGCATCTGTAGCATTGGTAAATCCATTCTTTGCACTGGCTTCCATTACATCCTTGCGGAATTTCATGGAAGAGATCATACCGGTAAATAAGGACAGGCAGCCCTTCACTGTATCAATAGCATCAAAGGTCAGCTCCTTATCTTCCTGCATATCCTTATCATATGCTAAAGGAAGTCCTTTCATTGTGGTAAGCATAGAAACCAGGGCACCGTAAACGCGGCCGCTCTTTCCACGGATCAGCTCTGCAATATCAGGATTCTTCTTCTGAGGCATAATGCTGCTTCCGGTGCTGTAAGAATCATCGATCTCTACGAAACGGTATTCATTGGTATTCCAGATAATGATCTCCTCACTGAAACGGCTTAAGTGCATAGCAATCGTAGATAATGCGCTTAACAGCTCGATCAGGTAATCGCGGTCAGAAACAGAATCCATGGAGTTTAAGGTTGGACCATCAAAATCCAGAAGCTTTGCAGTATACTCTCTGTCCAGAGGATAAGTAGTTCCAGCCAGGGCGCCGGAGCCTAATGGACAGTAATTCATTCTCTTGCGGATATCCTGTAAACGGGAACGGTCCCTGGAGAACATTTCAAAATATGCACCTACGTGATGAGCCAATGTTACAGGCTGTGCTTTCTGTAAATGGGTAAAGCCAGGCATAAATGTCTCTGTATTTGCTTCCATGATCACCAGAAGTTCTTTTAAAAGTTCTTTTACAAGAACGTCCATCTCATCGATCTCATCTCTTGTATACAACTTCATATCCAGAGCTACCTGGTCGTTGCGGCTGCGTCCTGTATGAAGGCGCTTTCCTGCTTCACCAATACGTTCTGTTAAAGTTCCTTCTACGAAAGAATGAATATCCTCATATTCAGAGTCTGACGGGATCACCAGCCTGCCGCTGTCAAGGTCTTCCCTGATGCCTTCAAGACCTGCCACAATGGCATCTCTGTCTGCTTCTGTCAGAATTCCCTGTTTTGCTAACATCTTTACATGCGCAATGCTGCCTCTGATGTCCTGACGGTAAAATTTCTGATCAAATGAAAGTGATTCATTAAAATTCTGTACCAGCTGGTCTGTTTCTTTTGTGAAACGTCCGCCCCAAAGCTTCATAATTGATGTCTCCTTTTACTTTTCTTTTTATATCTGCATGTATGATTATTCATTATACATTATAAATTCACATTTTGCGGCTATTTTTTCTGTTTTTGCCTATTTTTTTCTTATTTTTTACATTTACAGCTGTAAATAGGGCTGCACCGGCAAACACAGCCAGGCTTACACCGGTGATCATGGCACCGGTTTTTAAGCCTTCCGGCTCATAGGTCAAAGTGATCTCATGATCACCTTCACTTAAGTCTGCTGCCACAAATGTATCAAAAATGGACCTGGTTTCTGTTTCCACACCGTCTACTGTAAGTTTCCAGCCCTTATCATAAGGAATGCTTGTATACATGGTACCGGCTGTATCTGCATGAATAGTACCGGAAAGCTGCGTATCTGTCCACTTGGACAGTTTTACAGGATTCTGATCCATTTTTTCATAAAACTCTTTAAACGCCTCTGTATCAAAACGCCATACTTCTGCCTGAAGTGTTGGATTTCCATCATCTTCACAGCGAAGCTCCACCTCTGTTCCTCTTACAAGATAACCAAGTTCCAGGAAATAACCTCTGTCCACATTGTCAAAGGTCTTGCTTTTTTCGCCCATGGCGGCAGTAACCTTTTCCACCTTTTTGTTGGTCACATATACATAATACTGACCATTTTCTTCTGATGTAAAGGTAAACTTTTTGCCTTCTGCAGCTCCTTCATTGGACACTAAAACATCCCTAGTTCCCAGCACATTGCAAAGATCATTCTGGACGACAGCCGGGTTGCCGGAATCTAACAGCCAGTTGCCTTCCACATCCCCCGGGAGCATAAATGCCACAGGCAGTGTATATTTATTCTCATAAAGCCACATGGAACCTTTTCGTCCCAGCTGGTCCTGTAAGCCAGTTGAAGGCTGCTGATCCGGATAAATGCCATAGCGGATGGAAAACAGACTGTCCACCAATGGGGTGCTTCCCTTGATGCTGTAAGCATTCGTAGAGCTTTCACAGCCAAGGTATCTTACAAAATCCGATAAAGAAGCATTGGCTACAGAAGAAAACAGGGATGCCGACGGATAATTCATCCATGCCCCGTCATTTTTAGTCTTGCTGTCTCCCTTTTCCACTCTGTAAAAGGTGTCACTTTTAATGTTTCCAGCCAGCTGTATGGTGTCTTCATTATCCTTTACATAGGCTGTTCTGCTGGTAGTGGGAAGACTGCTGACACCTAAATTTAAAGCCGTTTCCACTGCCACTAAAAGCAGTGTGAGCATCATGACCGCATCTTCATTCCAGTGCTTTCTCTTGTACAGATAAACAAGTCCCATATACAGAGAAAGGAAGATAATAGCTGCATAAAACACAGAAAAATGAAATTGCTCTGAGTTATCCACAAGTTTCTCTGCCATGATCACAAAAATGACCGCACCCCAGAAAGCCCATACCACCTGCTTCCAGGAAATTTCTTTTAATTCCAGGCAGGCCTGATGGCACATAGTCAGCACCAGGGCAATATAAATAAAGGACTGCCTGCAGGGAAGGCTGTTTGGATAATGGAAACCATGCCAGATGAAGTTTAACACATTAATGGAAAAGCTTGCATAAAACATTAACAGCAGACCACAGTAAACTGCCTTTTCCCGCACTGTTATCTTCTTTGCCCCCAGATAAAGGAGCAGGAACATAAGTACCGCCACACCACAGTAAATATTAGGCCAGTGGTCCAGACCTATCTCCGTTCCCACATTTCCAATATGGCGGGCGATCATATCAAAAATAGAAAAATAGCAGCTGATAGTCTTTGGAAAATCAAAATCACCGGAAGCAGTTGCCTGTAAAGCATAGATCTCCGGCAGAAGCACTACAGCTGCCAATCCTCCTGCAAGGAGAGAATAAAAGCCAAAACGCACTCCTGTTGCTGCCAGTTCTTTTACTCCCTTTGGCGGGTTTAAAATGACCTGCATGATCACATACATGACCATAAAAATACAGATCATAATAGAAATATAGTAGTTGGACAGAATAGAAAGTCCCAGGGTAATGCAGTAGAACAGCCCCTTTTTCTCCCGTACCAGCTGCTCTGCCCCATAGAGGATCAGTGGCAGAAGCCAGATACAGTCCAGCCACATGATATTCCAGCTGTAAGCTGCCATATAACCGCTTAAAGCATAGAAAATACCAAAAACACCGGCTATAAAATGCTTTTTTTCAAAATGACGGTTCAGATACCAGGTAAACGTCACGCCACAGATGCCTGTTTTTATGGTGATCAGGATGGTCATAAATTCAATGATGAATTTCTTTGGACATAAAATGATCAGCCAGTTCACCGGACTTGCCAGATAATAGGCATAAAGGGCAGAAAAATTCACTCCCATACCAATATCCCAGCTGTATAGCAGGCTCCCCCCCTGCTTTAGCTTGTACTGGAATTCAGAAAAGAAAGGGGCATACTGATGGTACATGTCTGTCCGTAAAAAGCACTCTTCCCCAAATGGGAAAATACCTCTCTGGGCAAAAAGAATGATCAGGACAGCTACCGGCACAAAAAAGGCTGCGATCAGACCATCACCTGGGCGCAAAAAGCGGAAGCCTCCATTTCCCGGCTCACTTTCGTTTTCCGGCTCGTCTTTAAATTCTTCCGGTGCTTGTACATCTTCTCTCTCATCCGTACTGACCTTATGAACAGCATCCACTTTTTCTTCTCTTGCGGCTGCTGTCTGTTCTTTCGCTTTCCCCAGACTTCCCGCCTTTTTTTTCTCTTTTTTTATTTCTATTTGCACTGGCTCACTTTCCTGTGATCTTTCCTGTAAATTTTTCTGTGATTTTTCCTGCGAGCTTTCCTGTAAATTTTCCTGCAAAGATGCTGCTTCCTCCCTGTTGTCTGCATTTTTTACCGTAACCGGTCTCTGGACCATTTCCAAAACTGCGTCCAGTTCCTTCTCTACCTGTTCTATTTCTTCACGACTCACTGCATTCACCTTTCCTACAGCTGTTCCTATTTCTTTTTAAAGATCCAAAGTTTGCTGAACACATAATTTGCCACCATATTGATAACAGAAGCTGTCAGTTTGCAGAACATTTCATAAACAAGCCCTCTGTCTCCTCCCAGCTTCACCATCACTACCAACAAGATCCAGGTCGCCACTCCTGAAATAGCTCTTGCCGCAAAAAAAGCACCGCCCTCTTTTAATAGGTAAGAGGGGCGCATGTTAAAATTGCGGAATACAATGATCTTATTTACAATATAAGCAAATAATACCGCAGCCAACCATGAAAAAGCCTGGGATACACCAACACCCATGGACATCTTCCTGAATAACGTATAGGAAACAAAGTCCACAGCTGTTGTCAGCACACCACAGACCAGGTAGCTGATAGTCTCATAATTTACACATTTTTTCCATAATTTTCCAAACACGTTTTTTCTCCTGCATCTGACCTTATATTTCTTTTCCCCAGTCAGTTCTTTCTATAATATTTTAACCTGTCTGATACGGGATCGCTGCGTGCTTTGCACTCTCCCAATCCTGCCAGTTATCCTTCCTTAATCAGAACTTAGAAACTCTTGTGCCCCTTCTGAATAATGCAGTTCCCCATCTTCTGTGATGAACACTGCATATACACCATCCAGTGAATCAGCCAGTTTCATTCCATTTTCCAGACCTAAAGCAAAGCAGGATGTGCTCAATCCGTCTCCATCCACAGAAAGTTTTGAAATGATCGTCACCTGGGTAAGGCCATTTTCATAAGGATAGCCTGTATGCGGGTCTAAAATGTGATGATAATTCACCCCATCCTGGATAAAATGCCGTTCATACACCCCTGAGGATACAACAGATAAGTCATTGATATCCAAAGATGCTACTGTTTCTGTACGGTCCGCAAAAGGTTTCTGAAGACCGATCTTAAAAGGCTTCCCGTCTGTTTTTTCACCTACACAGACTACATTGCCTCCCAGGTTGATAATAGCACTTTTTACCCCCTGTTCTGTTAAATAATCTTTGATCCGGTCTGCAATATACCCCTTTGCAATGGCTCCCAGATCAATCGCTGTATCATCATCTGCAAAAGTAACTGTATTTCCTTCTAATAAGACTTTCTTATAACCTACTTTTTCAAGAGCCGCCTGGATAGCTGTGCTTTCCGGCACTGCTGGATCTGCCCCTGCAAAGTCCCAGAGACTGCTTAAAGGCTCAATGGTAATATCAAAGGCCCCGCCGGACATTTCACAATACTCCAGTCCCTTCTTTAAAACCTCCGCGGTTTTATCAGAAACTGTAAACTGTCTTTCTCCCGGCTTTCTGTGGTTCATCTGGTAGATCTCACTTGTGTCGATGGTGGTACTTAAAACATTTTCATATTCCCTGCACACATCCAGAGCACCATCTAATATCTCTTCTTTGTCTGTATCATACAAGGTAACACTGACAAAGGTATTCAGCAGAAAATCCATTTTATTTATGGGCTCTTTTGTCTTCTCTGTACAACCTGTTAATGACAGCACCAGACAAAGAACTGTAAGCAGGATGCAATTTCGTTTTTTCATATATTTATTATCTCTTTTTTCCATAAGCACATTCCATATTTTGTCACGTAACGCATGAACAGTAATCATTTTATCACTATGACAGTTTTACTGTCAACATAACCAGAAAGACTTTGAAAAGAACAGGGATTTAGTATATACTTGTAAATGAAAATGAGTTACAGGAGATCCCATATGAATCTTTCCTATTTAAAATACGCTGTAGAAGTAGAAAAAACCGGTTCTATTACAAAAGCAGCCCAGAACTATTATATGAACCAGCCCCATTTAAGCAAGATCATCCGTGAACTGGAGCGTGATCTTGGATGTCCCATCTTTGACCGTACCAGCAGGGGAATGATCCCTACTGTCCGTGGAGAAGAATTCCTGCGCTACGCAAAAGGGATCATGGAACAGGAAGCCCAGTTAGACAAGCTCTGCTCCAGAAATAAGGAATGTCCCCGTGAAATTCGTCTTTGCGGTCCCCGCGCTTCTTATATATCCAGCACTTTAAAGAATTTTTTAAAAGAAGATGACCGGCTTTTTACGACCAATGTGCGCTACAAAGAAACAAACTCCAAGGATGTGGTCCGTCTAGTCTCTTCCAAAGAATTTGACTTAGGCATTGTCCGCTGTCAGGTACTTTACGAACCATTTTTCCTTAAAATGATACAGGATGAGCATTTGGACAGCAAGGTCTTATGGCAGTTCTCTCCTAAGGTACTTATGTCCCCCTCGCATCCTCTCGCAGGAAAGGAGCCTTTAGACCACCTTGATTTTTCCCAGTCCGTAGAACTGCTTCAGGGAGATATCCAGTATCCTTCTTTTACCCCGGAAAATACTGACTGTGTCCTTCCGGACAGTGATCCCCGCCATACCATTTATATTTATGACCGGGGCAGCCAGTATGAATTTCTCCGCCATCTTCCAGGTGCCTATATGTGGACTTCTCCTGTTCCGTACAGCACCCTTACAGAAGCAAAACTGATCCAGAGAGAATGTACCCGCCCGGATAATGTATTCAAGGACCTTTTAGTCTGTCGCAGCAACTACCGCCTGTCCAAAGCAGAAACAGAACTGACCCAGTGGCTGGGCCGCACCATCAGCCAGCTGTCTGACTAACTGGCTGCTCTGTTTTGTAAGAACATTTTTATCAGATCTTAAAACATCGTCTTGAAAATAACAATATTCTCAGTAACAGAGCTGGCCATTTTTTCGTTTATTTTTCTGTTACTGAGTATTTTTTTCTTTCTGCTTTCTATTTTTATTCATATTTCACAATTTCCTTCTCATTAACCCGTGATATACTTACAGGAATACCACTATTCCATTTTTGCATCTAGTCAAACTTTTATCAATGTGCTACTATATAACTGTTAAAGAAATAACGAACAGATACATATAGTCAATTACACAACTATATTTTTAGGAGGTCATAATTATGAGATTCACATTACCAAGAGATTTATACCATGGAAAAGATGCACTGGAGTCCTTAAAGACACTGCCTGGCAAGAAAGCCATTGTTGTTGTAGGCGGCGGCTCCATGAAGCGTTTCGGTTTCCTGGATAAAGTAGAAGCTTACTTAAAAGAAGCAGGAATGGAAGTTCAGTTATTTGAAGGCGTTGAGCCAGATCCTTCTGTAGAGACCGTTATGAAGGGTGCAAAAGCTATGCAGGAATTCAAACCTGACTGGATCGTAGCTGTAGGCGGTGGTTCACCAATCGATGCTGCAAAGGCTATGTGGGTATTCTATGAGTATCCTGATACCAAGTTTGAAGACCTGATCACACCATTCAGCTTCCCAACACTGCGTACAAAAGCTAAATTCTGTGCTATCTCCTCCACCTCCGGTACAGCTACCGAAGTTACTGCATTCTCTGTAATCACAGATTATGCTAAGGGAATCAAATATCCTCTGGCTGACTTCAACATCACACCAGATGTTGCTATCGTTGACCCGGCTTTAGCAGCTACTATGCCTAAGAAACTGACCGCACATACTGGTATGGATGCTATGACTCATGCTATCGAGGCTTATGTTTCCACACTGCACTGCGAATACACCGATCCATTAGCACTCCATGCAATCGAACTGATCAACGAATATCTGGTTGCTTCCTACAATGGCGATATGGATGCCCGTGCTAAAATGCATGACGCACAGTGCTTAGCTGGTATGGCATTCTCTAACGCATTATTAGGTATCGTTCACTCTATGGCACACAAGACCGGTGCTGCTTACTCTGGCGGACATATTGTTCATGGATGTGCTAACGCAATGTACCTGCCAAAGGTTATCAAATACAACGCAAAAGAACCTGAAGCAGCTGCAAGATATGCTAAGATCGCTAAGTTCATCAACCTGCCAGGAAATACTGATGAAGAACTGGTAGATGCTCTGATTGCAAGGATCCGCGAGATGAACAAGGATCTGGATATTCCTACCTGCATCAAGTACTATGAAGGCGGAATCATCGATGAGAAAGAATTCATGGAGAAGCTGCCTAAGGTTGCAGAACTGGCAGTAGGCGATGCCTGCACCGGCTCCAACCCAAGAAGCATCAACCCAGATCAGATGGCTAAGCTGCTTAAGTGCTGCTACTATGATGAGGAAGTTGATTTCTAATTCATAGAAATTCATAAAAGATCTGAAGATCCAGAATTAAATAAGAAACTTTTTAAGGGCTGCGGAAACGGATCCGCAGCCCTTATTTGATCCTATAAAGAAACAAACTGCCGATCACCCTTTCGATGATCAGGCAGTTTGTTTCTTATACAGCTCGCAAACCCGCACCTGAAGGTACTCTACTGTCTGCCTGTCTCTTATACACATCTCCGAGCCCACGAGACGGAGCTACATCTCGT
>UQJF01000057.1 GCA_900541315.1 uncultured Clostridium sp.
AAAAAATAACAGAAAGCAGAATTGATGCCAGATGATCGTTCGTGCGTTTGTCGTGGTATTAGCGGGAATCAACTTGAATCTCAAATACAAATATGGTAAAGTATGATGTATAATTAAACCATGAGTGTAATTCCACCTGGGGATGGTACTTGAGATAAGAGGAGGAAAAAAAGATGCCAAAGCGCAGTAAAGAGAACGACAGCAGGAGAATGCTGAAGCATCTTTCCGCTATTTTAGAAAAAAGCGGTGTTATCATATTTGAATATCATGTAAAAACAGATACTTTGATACGTTACAATAAAGAGTTGGAAGTAGATGCAGAGATTCCGGAATACTGCGATTATCTCAGGGACAAAACACGGATATATCCAGATGACCGATGGAAAGCTATTGAATTTTACAGCGGACGTATCAAAGGCCCTATTGATATCAGGGAAGTAGATGATGATGGCGGTATTTCCAGAAAACGTCTTGAGACAGTTTCCATTTCAGAAGAAGGGGATGCAGGGGAATCAGACATTCTTTTTGGCATGGTCATTGATGTGACTGGGGAGTGGCACCAGGAAGAGCGTTTAGAACATGAACTGGTCCAGATGAAAGCGGCAGGGACACCGTGCAGCTGCTGCACTGGTTATCCGGAATATGACAAGGTTACAGGACTGCCTTCCTTCAACCGCTTCAGGGAAGAAATAGACAATGTGCTCACTGACGGAAAGGGAGAAGGCTATCTTTTAGTTTATACAGATCTTGAAAATTTCAAATACTTTAACCGTAAATATGGATATGCAGCCGGAGACCAGCTGCTGAGGGAATTTACCGGTTATATTATTGATACACTGAAAAAGTGCAATACCGCTCATTTTACCAGAGTGGTAGCAGATCAGTTCCTGCTTTTCTTTGAAGAAAAATGGAATGACACTTCTATAGATGCCATCAATCGTATCAATAGTGGATTTATTGAACGGCAGCAGAGAAAATACCCGGAAGCGAAACTGCGTCTGCGCACCGGCGTTTATAAAGTAGAAGGGGACTGCGCCGGGGCGTCCTTTGCTATTGATGCTGCAAACTATGCAAGACATCAGATCCAGGACAATTCTCCGGTAACAGTCTGCGTTTATGACAAGACTATGGCAGACCGGCAGAATATGGAAAATGAGATCGCCACAGGGATTGACAAAGCCATTAGAAACCGGGAATTTAAAGTATATCTTCAGCCACGCTTCTCACTGACCACAGGAAAGATCGTAGGGGCGGAGTCCTTAGTCCGCTGGCAGAAAGAAGACGGAACACTGCTTCCGCCGGACAGCTTTATCCCGGTTTATGAGAAAAATGGCCGTATCATTGACCTGGATTTCTATATGTTTGAGGAAACAGTAAAACTCCTGGCAAAATGGAAAGAACAGGGACTTCCACAGCGTCTGATCTCTATCAATGCGTCAGCGCTCCATGCCCAGAACAGCGATACCATCCATCGTTATACTGCTATTCTGGAAAAGTATGGTGTGGATCCGGCTCTTACAGAATTAGAGCTTACAGAAACTGCCACTGTTTCTGATTATGACCATGTAAAACAGTTGTTTGCAAAGCTTCGGACAGTTGGTTTTCGGACTGCTTTAGATGATTTTGGAGCAGGCTATTCAGTATTAAATACAGTTATTGATATTCCGGTAAATACGGTGAAAGTAGACCGGGCCTTTATTAATAACTGCGAGATCACTCCCAAGGGTATTTATTTCCTTCGTGAGATCATCAACCTGTTAAAAGGTCTTGGCTATCATATTGTATGTGAGGGAGTTGAGACACCGGAACAGGCGTCCATCCTTAGAAATACCATGTGCGATGAAGTTCAGGGATACTGGTTTTCACCGCCGGTACCAGTAGATGAATTTGAAAAAATGCTGCAGGAGGGGCGGTAGTTAGATGTTTTCTCGAAGCCTTTCATGTAGCATTTACTGACTCTCTTCCAGGAACGTGCATTCTGCTGGCAATCGCTATTGCAGGGGTTGCAGTAAGTAAAGTAGTTCCTTTAAAACTTCCTATTGTTGCATATGTTTCTATTATCGGACTGCTGGCAGCATCCCCTATTTCCCCATGCCGTGAATTTGTCATTGCATCTGCCGGAAAGATCAATTTCACCGCACCTCTTACTATGGTAGGCGCATATGCTGGTGTTTCTATCAGTGACCAGATCAATACCTTCTTAAAACAGGGCTGGAAAATGATACTGATCGGTGTGTTTGTCATGACAGGTACTTTTGTATTCTCAGCAATTATTGCTCAAATGGGATTAATGGCTGCAGGAGCGATCTAGGAGGTCAATATGGTTGATTTACGTATTACTCATGTATCTGTCTTGACAGAAGACGGAACGATTTTAAAAGACCAGACAGTAGATGTGACAGATGGCCGTTTTTCAAAGATCGCACCTGCTTCTGAAAGCAGTTTAAAGGTCAAAGAACCTGGAAAAGCTGCACCACAGGTATTAGACGGCTGCGGCAAACTTTTGATGCCTGGTCTGGCAGATTGTCATATGCATACAGGACAGCAGCTGCTAAAGGGCCGCGTGTTAGATGAACTTCCTATGATCTGGACCCGTATCATGCTTCCTTTTGAGAGTACCCTGACACCGGAAAAAATGAAGCTGAGTGCGCAGCTGGCTGCTCTGGAAATGATCCGATCAGGAACTACGGCTTTTATTGACGCAGGAAGCTATCATATGAAAGAAGCTGTGAAGGTTTATGATAAGGCGGGACTGCGTGGAACACTTTCCCTTTCTACCATGGATGAAAAAGGACTTCCGGAGTCTATTGCAACTACAACAGAAGAGGCTGTTGCCCGGGCAGATGATTTTTATGAATTCTGTGGGGAATATAAGAGACTGAAGTCAGCTTATGCTTTGCGTTCCCTGATCTCCTGTTCTGAAAGTCTGATCCGCCAGATAACAGAGCATGCAGATGACCGTCAGGCTCTTTTACAGGCTCATATGAACGAATATCCGGGAGAAGTGAATTTCTTTCTTCAGCATTTTAAGATGCGCCCTTATGAATATCTGGATTCATTGCGTGTTTTAAGTGACCGTTTTATCGGTGCCCACAGCATCATGGTATCGGCCCATGAAAGATCGATCCTTCATGAACGGAATGTGCAAGTATGTCACTGCCCTTTCAGCAATTGTGCAAAAGGAGTTCCGGAAACACCGGCTCTTCTGGAAGATGGCATTTGTGTAGGACTTGGTACAGACGGTGCAGCTCATGGTGGATTAAGTTTATGGAATGAAATGAAGATATTCCGTTCTGTAATGAATGTAAAACATGGTGTTGCCCAGAGTGATCCGGCCATTATGCCTGCAGCCCAGATCATTTCCATGGTTACAAAAGAGGGATATCACTTGATGAAAGAAGATGGAGGTATCATTGCAGAAGGCAAAAAGGCGGACTTTATCACCATTAATATCATGCAGCCTCATTTATATCCTACTGGTAATCTGGTGAATACCCTGTTAGAATGTGTTACAGCGTCTGATGTCTGTGATATGGTTGTAGATGGAAGGCTGCTGATGAAGAATCGTGAAATCCTCACTCTGGATGAAGAAAAAATCTTTTATGAAGCGATGAAATACATGGAGGAAGTAAATACATGATCACAGGTATCACATTCTGGCTGATCGTAATAATGGTCAATCTGGTGGTAGGAGCCTGTGTGGGGCTGACAGGTGTAGCAGGATTTCTTCTGCCTATCATATATACATCTCTTCTGGGACTTGGCACTACAGAAGGACTGGCCTTAAGCTTTGGAGCTTTTATTGTATCCGGGCTTTTAGGTTCTGTGAATTACCAAAAGGCCGGAAATCTGGATGTGAAATTTGGCCTTAAATTAAGCGTTGGAAGCCTGGTGGGAGCGGTTCTTGGTGTCCGCCTGAACATGCTGATCCCGGAGTCCGGTGTAAAGACGCTGTTGTATACAGTAGTCCTTCTTTCCGGCATCTCCATTCTTTTAAGAAAAGATAAAAAGGCAGATGACAGTGATAAACTGGTAAAAGAGAGCGCATTTGCCGGAAATCTTCCTGCTGTTTTAGGTCTTGGAACAGTCACCGGTGCCATTTGTGCTCTTTCGGGAGCAGGCGGACCGGTATTGGTAATGCCACTTTTAGTCCTTTTGGAGATCCCGGTGCGCACTGCAGTTGGTGTAGCATTGTTTAATTCTATTTTTATTGGGATTCCTGCATGTTTAGGATATTTTTCCCAGTGTATCTCAGTCCGGCTTTTGAAAATATTGGCTGCAGCCCTGGTATTCCATGGTATCGGCGTTTATTTTGGAAGTAAAAATGCAGTCCGCATCAATCAGACATTATTAAAAAAAGGCATTGCCGTATTTTCCATCTGCATTGCCATCTGGAAGCTGTTTCTGTAAAAGGAAGCAGCTTTTTTAAATAGGGTTGAAAAAAATGTCAAAACTGATTAAACTGATTACATGAATATATCATATAGAAAGACTGCAAATGGGATCTGTGTGGAGCGCTGCTACACATTAGATAACAAACTGGTGATACCGGACACCATAGAAGGACTTCTGGTAACAGAATTGGATACATATACATTTTCCCAAACTGTGCGAAGGCGGGAGCAGCCGGCAGTAGAACGGGAAGGAGAGCCGGAAATGTGCGGCGAGGTCCTGGAGGAGCTTACGCTGCCGGAGCATCTGGAAAAAGTGGGAGCCTATGCCTTTTATAATTGCTTTCATTTAAAGAAGCTTTCCTGCTGCAGTACAGTGAAAGACTGGGGCGCAGGAGTATTTACCGGCTGTACCCGGATAACAGAACTGGATATACGCATTTTTCCAGAGGCAAAGTCCAGTTTTAAAGAGATCCTTTCAGAATTGCGGCAGATGCTGGTAGTAGACTACCGGGATGAACAGGGAAAACTGCTGGCAAAGCTTATTTTCCCGGAGTTTTTTGAGGAGTCTATAGAAAATACTCCCGCCCGTATCATTATGCGGGAAATGCATGGCTGTGGCCATATGTACCGGTATTGCTTTAGCGGAACTGATTTTCAGTTCTGGGAATATGACAAGCTGCTGCCAACAGCAGAGATTTTAGAAAGCCCGGTTCTCGTATGCCGCATGGCTCTTTACCGTCTGTATTGGCCCAAAGGCTTGACAGAGGAATGGAAAGAAGAATACTGGAAGTACATTAAAAAACATCCGGAAGAAGCAGCAAAGGGTCTTGCAGAACGGGGGGAAAGAGAAATCCTTTCCTGGCTGGCACAGAAAAAAGAAACAGACGTCCGGATGATAGAGCAGATGATACAGGCTGCTGCCGGGCTGGGGGATGCCCAGGTTTTGGCCATCCTTATGGATGCAAGACACAAAAAGCTGGGGGCGCAGGCGGGCGGTAAACCGAAGCCCCAGCCCCGCACTTTTGAATTATAGAAGAGGAGGAAAATCCAATGTCCAAGAAAACAAAAGCACAGGAGTTACAGGAGCAGCTTACCTGGTCTGCTCCACATATTGGAAAAGATGCACCAGACCACAAGGAAAAGGCTTTCAAATACTGCGAAGGTTACAAAAAATTCCTTAACGCAGGAAAAACAGAGCGTGAGTGTGTAAAAGAAGCGGTACACATGTTAAAAAGAGCTGGCTATAAGCCGTTTGACCGTACTGCCTCTTATGAGCCGGGAGACAAGGTGTATTATGTAAATCGCAGCAAGGCTATTATCGCAACTACATTTGGCAAAAAGCCATTATCAGAAGGCCTGCATATGAATGGAGCCCACATTGACTCCCCAAGACTGGACTTAAAGCCAAATCCATTATATGAAAAAGAAGATATTGCCTACTTTAAAACACATTATTACGGCGGTATCCGCAAATACCAGTGGGGAACGATCCCTTTGGCGATCCACGGCGTTGTTGCAAAGAAAAACGGGGAACTGACGGAGATCTGCATCGGTGAAAAGGAAGATGATCCGGTATTCTGTATCACAGACCTGCTGCCCCATCTGGCTGCCAAGCAGAATGAGCGCCAATTAAAAGATGGCTTAAAGGGAGAAGAATTAAATGTTGTTTTAGGTTCTCTTCCCTATGAGGGTGAAGATATTAAGGATGCAGTAAAGCTTTCCATTCTGGCACTGCTTTATGACCAGTACGGGATCAAGGAAAAGGATTTCTTCCGAGCCGAATTTGAACTGGTACCGGCTGTAAAAGCAAGGGATATCGGTTTAGACCGCAGTATGGTGGGTGCTTATGGTCAGGATGACCGGGTTTGTGCATACACTGCACTGACTGCGGAGATCGACACCAAAAAGCCTGAGCATACCACAGTGACCATTTTAACAGATAAAGAAGAAACAGGTTCTGACGGAAATACAGGTTTAAACTCCGATTATGTCCTTCATTATATAGAAGATCTTGCTTCTATGGAAAAGATTCCGGTGAGAGATGTATTAAGAGCTTCCTTATGTTTATCTTCTGATGTAAATGCAGCTTATGACCCAACCTTCGCAGATGTATACGAGGCCCGCAATTCCAGCTACATCAACAAAGGCTGTGTTCTCACCAAATACACAGGTGCAAGAGGAAAAAGCGGCTCCAATGATGCAAGTGCGGAGATCATGGCGAAAGTCATCGGTATTATGGAAGATGCAGGTGTTTACTGGCAGGCGGGCGAGCTTGGAGCAGTGGATGCAGGCGGCGGCGGCACCATTGCCAAGTTTGTAGCCCACATGGATGTAGATACAGTAGACTTAGGTGTGCCGATCCTTTCTATGCATGCACCTTTTGAACTTTCTTCTAAATTAGATGTTTACCATACATACAAAGCTTTTAAAGCTTTTTATGCGTCATAAAATCCGAAAGTATAAAATTTCCGGAAAGGCTTTTTTTTCCCGTCCGTGTATGGTATAACTATGTACAACGCTTAAAAAAAGTCTGTTTTTGTTTTCCGGAGGCGGACAAAAAGCTTCTGGGAAGACAATAAGCGAAAAGAATGAAAAGAAAAGGACATGCAACAATGAGAAAACTGAAATTATTATGTTTATGCGGTCTGACTGCAGCTGTGTTAATGACTGGATGTGCAGGCAGCACAGACACCACAAATGTAAACCTTGGTTCTGCAACTGTTTCTGAGTACAGAGGCGTAAAAGTAAATGTAGCTGCCCCGGAAGTAACAGACGATGAAGTAGACCAGAAGATCCAGACCAATCTGAAGCAGAATCCAAATGAAGTAGAAGTAGACAGAGCTGCAAAAGATGGTGACATTGTAAACATTGATTACAAGGGCACAAAAGACGGAGAAGCTTTTGATGGCGGTACTGCAGAAGGTACGGATCTGACTCTTGGCTCCAAGACCATGATCGATGGTTTTGAAGATGGTCTGATCGGTGCAAAAAAGGGCGAGACAAAGACATTAAACTTAACTTTCCCGGAAGATTACAGAGAAGAATCCTTAGCAGGACAGGCAGTTGTATTTGAAGTAACTGTTAATTCTGTAAAGGAGAAACAGGACGCAGTATTAGATGATGCATTTGTACAGAGAACCTCTTCTTACCAGACTGTAGATGAGTACAAAGAAGGTATCCGGGCTGATCTATTAACCCAGAAGCAGAAGACAGCAGAGCAGGAAATGGAACAGGATGTTCTTCAGAATGTGATCGACAACTCCGATTTCAAGTTTTCCAGAAATGGTATTTCTGTACGCTACAACCAGATGTTAAAGCAGTACACCAATCAGGCTAAGATGTATGGAATGACTCTTTCCCAGATGGCACAGGCAAATGGTATGGATGAGGCTGGATTTAAGGAATATATCTACTCTTCTGTAAAAGAAGCAGCCAAGAAAGAAATCGTTGTAAAGGATATTGCAGCAAAAGAAGGTCTTGACAATATTACAGATGAGGATATGGAAGCATTTGCACAGGCAAACGGAGCAACCAAGGATACTTTAGTAAGCCTTTACGGTGAAGATACTGTAAAGGAGCAGGTACTTCAGGATAAGGTATTAAGATTCTTAGCTTCCAATGCAGACAATGAGGCAGAAAATCCTGCAAAACTGTCTGAGCGTGAAGTAGCTGTTACTGAAACTGAGACTGCAGCAGAGGAAACTTCCGAAAACGAAACAACTGAGTCTGAGACCACAGAAGCAGAAACAACAGCGGAAACTACAAAGGCAAATTAATCTTACATTAAAAACCAATGGAGAAGGAGGATATTATACATGCAGCTCTTAAAAGACAGGATCCGTAAGGACGGCAAGATCAAAGCAGGAAATGTGCTGAAAGTAGACAGTTTTTTAAATCATCAGATGGATATTAAACTGTTTGGGGAGATCGGAAAGGAATTCAAGCGCAGGTTTGCGGATGTGGAAGTAAACAAGATCCTTACCATCGAAGCTTCCGGAATCGGAATTGCATGTATTGTAGCTCAGTATTTTGATGTTCCTGTTGTATTCGCGAAGAAAACACAGACCAAGAACATTGCAGGTGAAGTTTATACTTCTAAGGTAGAGTCCTTTACTCACGGAAGAGTATATGACATCATCGTATCTAAGGAATTCCTCGGAAAAGGTGATAAAGTGCTTCTTATTGATGATTTCCTGGCAAATGGAAAGGCATTAGAAGGTCTGGCAGCTGTAGTAAGGGATTCCGGCGCTGAATTAGTAGGTGCGGGTATCGTTATTGAAAAAGGCTTCCAGGTAGGCGGAGATCTGATCCGTTCCGAAGGCATCCGTCTGGAGTCACTGGCTATTGTTGACAGCATGGATGAGGAGACAGGAACTATTGTATTCAGGGATGATGAATAATAACAGAACAAAAGCTTTATTTTTTGATATTGACGGAACCCTCCTGTCTGAAAAGACGCGGAGGGTTCCTGACAGTGCGAAAGAGGCACTGAAACAGGCCAGAGAAAAGGGGCATTTAGTCCTGATCAATACAGGCCGTGTGTATCCTCATTTAACACAGATCCGTTCCCAGGTGGATGCAGATGGCTTCCTCTGCGGCTGTGGTACTTATGTGAGAGTAAGAGATGAGGTATTATACCATCATATGATCCCACACGAAAGAGGTTTGCAGATAAAAAGAGACATTGATGAATGTGGACTGGACGGCGTGTTAGAAGGACTGGGCGGCTGCTATATGCACGAAACACCATCCCGCCTGCCACAGGTAGAACGCGTAAAACAGTCTGTTAAGATATCTGGCTGCCCAATGCCATGTTTCTGGGAAGATGACAGCTTTGATTTTGATAAATTTTACATTGGTTCTGATGAAAAAAGCCGCTGCAAAGAGCTGTTTGGAAGAATGCCTGATATGGAGGTTATTGATCGGGAAAACGGTTTTTATGAGTGTATCCCAAGAGGTCATTCCAAGGCCACAGCCATTGATCTGGTATTAAAGCATTGCGGCATTAGGATCGAAGATGCCTATGTATTTGGTGACAGCAGCAATGACCTTTCCATGTTCCGGTATGCAGAAAACTGCGTAGTCATGGGAGATCACAGTCCGGTATTAGAGCTATATGCCACATTTATCACAAAAACAGTAGAGGATGACGGGATCGCCTATGCTATGAAAGAGTTGGGGATCATATAAGTATGAAACGAAAAACCTGGATCGTCAGTGCCCTGATGTATACCCTTGTATTTCTGGTATGCTTCGGGGTATTGCACTTTTTTAAGAAAATAACAACTGCCATAGACAGTACAGAATATACCACAGAGGCCGGGTCAGATATAGTAATAGACGGGACTGATAACGATGCAGATCCTGACAAAGATCATAAAAATGGAAAAAATGACGGAAATGGTGAAGCAGGACCGTCAGGAGATATAGAAGAAACACAGGATGAGATTGGCACAAAAGAAACCCATATCCGCCGGGAGACCGGCTATAAAGGCTGGAACAAGACTATAGAGCAGGTATGGCCAGCGGTTCCACAAGAACTGCCGTATGCGCCCCCAAAGATCATCCAGGCAACGGATGTCCATTATCAGAGTGCAGATGCAGAGGATGATGGAGCAGCTTTTCAGCTTTTTGTAGAGCGGTGTGACGGAAAGGTAGTAAAATATCTTCCCCAGCTGTTAGATGCATTTATGAATCAGGTGATCGCCGAAAAGCCTTCAGCACTGGTGCTCAGCGGCGATATTACCATGAACGGGGAGAAGATCAACCATGAGGAGCTGGCCAGGAAGCTTGGCAAAGTCCAGGAAGCAAGTATTCCGGTGCTGGTCATTCCGGGAAATCATGATATCAATAATCCTAATGCAGCTGTCTATTTTGGAGATGAAAAAACTGCCGCAGACAGTGTTACACCAGAAGAATTTTATGATATTTATCATATGTATGGCTATGATCAGGCTATCAGCCGGGACAGTACTTCTTTAAGTTATGTTTATCAGCTGGATGAAAGAAACCGCCTGCTGATGTTGGATTCCTGCCAGTATGAGCCTGAAAACCTGGTAGAAGGCCGGATCAAGGCAGAAACCTTAGTGTGGATGGATGAGCAGTTAAAAAAAGCCCAGGAAGATGGGATGCAGATACTGCCTATTGCCCACCACAACCTTCTTGCCCAGAGCCGTATGTACACCACCCAGTGTGCTATGGATAATAACGGGGAAGTTATCGATCTTCTTCAGAAATATAAAATTCCCCTGTTTTTAAGCGGTCATCTCCATGTACAGAGGATCCGCAAGCATAAGGCGGAACCGGGAGTGGCAGATGATGCCTACGGTATTCAGGAGATCGTTACTGATGCCATAAGTATCCCACCTTGTCAGTACGGCATTTTACAGTGGAAAGCAGATGGGAGCATGGAATATTCCACAGAATCTGTGGATGTGTCTGCCTGGGCCAGACGTACAGGACAGGAAAATACTGATCTTTTAGATTTTGAAACATGGTCTGAAGAATATCTCCAGAAGCTGATCTCAGACCAGATCGGCGGTGTAGTACGAAATGTGGGAAGTGATGTAAAAAGATCCATGGCAGAGACCTACGCAGATGTATATATTGATTACTACGCAGGCCGCAAGATCGATGCCAAAGGGATAAGGACTTCAGAGGGCTATACCTGGTGGGAGCGGAATCTCCCGGACAGCTATCTGATAAAAGAGTTAAATGCCATGATTAATGATGCAGACCGGGATAATAATTACCTGCTGCTCCCGGAAGATACCATCTTAGAAGAGAGGTATACCTGGAAGAAGGCTACGGCTTCTGAGGCAACCCCATCGAAAGCCCTCCGCCAGTGATGCAGATTGGGGAAATATTCAGGGAAACATTTAGAAAAACAGCTCAGTCTGCTGCGGCATCTGGATAATAGTCCGCAAGCATAAGGTCAACCATACGCCCATAGCTTAAGACACCATCTGTCTGGCTGTGGGCTTTTAAATATGTATCATTTACCTTGGTGGACACTTCTGCTGTCTTTCCCTCAAAACGATCCCAGAAAACATTATTATCTTCCAGGTCATTTCTGGCTTTTTCATCTAATTTCTTATAAAGTTCAATAAAATCTTCATAATCTGCTTTCGCCAGGGCATTTCCGGCATACACCCAGCCAGTGAGATAACCACTGTAACGGAAGGATCTGTCTTCTGAGCTGGTACAGGCCAGATATCCGATAAAATTTGCCTCATCTTCTCTCATATATCCCTGTAAATGAGATAATTCATGACAGATGGTGTGGGGAATGTTGTAGCCAGGTATCTCGCTGTTGTAGTTGGCTTCTATTGTAAAAGGAGAATAGATACCGGTCAGCTGCTGGACAGATAAAAGCCTTGGATTGATCAAAGGCTTGGGATATGGATACCAGCTTTTAAACTGGGGATATTGATCCGCCAGTCCCTTCATGGCTTTCTGCCCTTCTTTTCCCATTTTTTGCAGATAAGGGAAATTCTGAAAATAAGAGAGATTCCCGGCATCTGATGGGGGAGTATCTGTTTCTTGCGGCACATTTTCATTAACGTTATCCACCAGATCACTGCAAAGAGCGTAAAGCTCATCTATAGAATGAGACCGGACCACAAAACCAGCTTCATAGGAAAAAGAATTTCTGTAATAGTTAATGCCGCAGTTGACTGTAAACAGGAAAAATAAGAGAGCAGCTATGAAACAGGCCCCATTTAACAGAAACAATGGCTTTTTAAACCACCGGATGAGACAAAACAGGATAAAACATAACAAAAAATATAATCCTGCTTCAGATACTGAAAAAGGAAAGATCCCGGAAATGCGTGCAAAGATCCCTTTCAAAACAGGATAAACAGTCACAGAATAAGTCTGGGCAAAGCCAGTAACCTTTCTGGCACAAAGACTTAATAAAACAGAAAGGATGCCCATGATCACACTGGCAGCAAATATTTTTTTCAAATTTATAACCTCCTACATCCATGCCTTTGCCACTTATTATAAATGCTTTTGCCTTGACTGAAAAGTCACTATCATCTATACTTTAATAGACTCAGAGGAAAAACAAACGACGCCAAAGGTGGCATTTACTGCCAGGCATATCGAGGAGACGCCAGCGGTGCGTCCGCCTCTGAAATTCGGGTGCAACTGGCGGAAAATCGGCCGCAAAGGCAAGTGCAGGAAAGACTCCGAGAGTACATCATAAGTAAAAGGGGAAAAAGATATGGGATATCAGGACGATTACGTAATGCGGACCATTAGCGACTTAGTCCGCGCCATTGCCAGACTGGCACTGGGAAAAAATGAGATCAATTATGCCCTCCCTGATACAGAGGACAAATATAGTGATACAGACCGTATTTACAGGAAGCTTCGTGATCTGGTAGATGCCGGTGAGATCAACGAAGCTGAAAACCAGCTTTACGAAAATCTGGATGAGAACGACACAGAACATCTGGAAATGGCATTGACCTTCTATATGTATTTAAACCAGTTAGATGATGATACACTTTTCATGGCAAATTATTCCAGAGAAGAGATCGTAGAAGGAATCAACAGCGTCAGCGCAAGCTTTGGCATTACCGGATTTGAAAATTTTGTAGATACCACTATGGTTTGACCAGATAAGTGCGCGGATTACGAAAATCCGCGCACTTACAGGTGAGACCACAAGAAACACAGGGGGCTGCTGCAGGATGACTTAAAACATTGCAGCGGCCCTTTGTGGCGGATATAAGAAAACGGACATGTCACCGGAGGGTGATATCGCCATGAATGAAAGAGGAACATCCATGGAAATAAAAGAAGAGTGTCTGGCCTATCTGGGGCAGTATTATAGGGAGCTGTTTTTCGGAACAGCCAACAAAAGATACCGTTCCATGACAGGAGCGGACTTAAAACACCGTTTAAACCGTTTAAGCCAGGAAACTTTAAACGGGGTGGAAAAACCAAATGAATTAAACGATATCCATGCCATGTTTGCAAAAGTATGTGCCTATCTCATGCATAAGGAAGAACGTTTAAAACCAGGTGCAGCTCTGGATCAGTTAAGAGAAAACTGGAAAAAAATGGAAGATTTCTGCAGGATGCTGGCAGCAAAAGATATGGAATATCTGCCGGAACTCACAGAAGAAGAGCTGGAGCATGTATTAAAAATGCAGGGCATCCGCCGCTACCTTCTTACTAATTCATTAGAGCGCGCTTATCAGCTGTTCTATCTTCCAAAGACCATTAAAAAGGGGATCAGGGAGTCTGTAAAACGCCGCCCGGAGGATGAGTATCCGCAGACCAGAGCCATGAAGCGCCATTTTATCCTTCATATAGGCCCAACAAACAGCGGAAAGACCCATGATGCCTTAGAACGGTTAAAAACAGCTTCCCACGGTGCCTACTTCGGTCCATTAAGACTTCTGGCACTGGAAGTTTATGACCGGCTGAACGGCGAAAATATTCCATGTTCTATGATAACAGGAGAAGAAACACTGGAAGTGGCATGTGCCTGCTGTCAGGCATGTACCGTGGAAATGTTAAATGAGCATGAATATTTCGATGTAGCTGTTGTAGACGAATGCCAGATGGTAGCAGATCCATACAGAGGACACAACTGGACCAGAGCCGTTTTAGGACTCCGGGCAGAGGAGATCCATTTGTGTATGGCACCGGAGGCAGAAGATATTATCGTACAGATGATCAGGCGCTGCGGGGATACTTTTAAGATCCTTCGCCATAAGCGTAATACAAGACTTACCTTAGAAGAAAAGCCCTACTCATTAAAAAAAGACTTAAAAAAGGGCGATGCCCTTATTGTATTTTCAAAAAAATCCGTACTGGCCCTGGCAGCCCACCTGGAAAACCAGGGAGTACACTGCAGTGTTATCTACGGAAGTCTGCCCCCTGCTACCAGAAGAGAGCAGGTACGCCGCTTCCTTGAAAAAGAAACAGAAGTGGTAGTCAGTACCGATGCCATTGGAATGGGCTTAAACCTGCCGATTCGCCGTATTGTCTTTATTGAGACCCGTAAATTTGACGGAGTGGGCCGCAGAAGCCTGCTGCCCGAGGAGATCAAGCAGATCGCAGGCCGCGCAGGACGTTTCGGACTGTATGACGAAGGCTTTGTGGCTGTTTTGGATGATCTGGAATTAATAAAGGACGGACTAAAGAGGCGGCCGATCCCTATTATGAAAGCCTACATTGGCTTCCCGGAACAGCTGTTAAAGCTGCCGGCTGAGATCGATACACTGGTAAAAATATGGGCCGGCATGGAAACGCCTTCTATTTATGAAAAAATGGAAGTGGATGAACTGTTAGCACTGTATGTAAGCTTTGAACATGTGCAGCAAGACCACATGGATGAATTTTCCAAAGAAGAGATCTACAAGCTGATCACCTGCTCTGTGGACATTGATAATAAACTGGTCATGGATCTGTGGAAGGACTATTGCCGGGATTACCGGGATGTGGAAGAACTGCAGTTTCCATACACGCCGGGACCAGATCTGTATGATCTGGAAAGTTATTATAAAATGCTGGATCTGTATTTTCAGTTTTCCAGAAAAGTGGGACTGCCCATTCAGGAAGAAAATCTGTTAGAAGAGCGCAGAAATACAGAAGAAGAGATCAGCCGCATTTTAAAGACAGAATGTGCCAGCTATACCCGGAAATGCACCATCTGTGGAAGAGAACTTTCCTGGGATTATCCGTTTTCCATTTGCGAACGCTGCTTTGAACGTGGAAAAAGGGTACATCCCAGAAGAAGATAATATAATGTACTTCTGGAAGCTTTCCGGAAACAAATAACACATCAAAGGAGAATGTAATGGAAAAGAGAATCATTCAGGTAGAAGAAAAAGTTCCTGTAAAACTGTTGATACCATTAAGTATCCAGCACATGTTTGCAATGTTTGGCGCATCCGTTCTGGTGCCTTTCCTGTTTGGCATCAGCCCGGCTATCGTGCTGTTTATGAATGGTATCGGAACCCTTTTATTTATTGCTATTACAAAGGGAAAAGCACCGGCTTACTTAGGTTCTAGCTTTGCTTTTCTGGCACCGGCATCTATTGTTATCCAGAATTTTGGTTATGAATATGCTTTAGGCGGTTTTGTGGCAGTTGGTTTCTGTGGCTGTATTTTAGCTCTGATCATTTATAAATTCGGTACAGATTGGATCAACATCGTGCTTCCTCCGGCAGCTATGGGCCCGGTAGTGGCGCTGATCGGTCTGGAACTGTCCTCTAATGCAGCTTCCAACGCAGGTCTTATGGATGAGACCATTGACCCAAGAAAAATCATTGTATTCCTGGTGACTTTGGGGGTGGCTGTATTTGGTTCCATCCTGTTCCGCAAATTCCTGGCAGTTATCCCGATCCTCATTGCGGTTCTGGCTGGATATGCAGCAGCCATCATCTGCGGGATCGTAGATTTTGAAGAAGTAGCAGCAGCAAAGCTTATTGCCGTGCCTCATTTTACTTCCCCGAAATTTGATCCCCAGGCTATTATGATCATCCTTCCGGTCATTCTGGTCATCATTTCCGAACACATCGGACATCAGGTAGTTACCAGCAAGATCGTAGGAAGAGACCTGTTAAAAGATCCGGGACTTCACAGATCTTTATTTGCAGACAATTTTTCCACTATGCTTTCTGGTCTGATCGGTTCTGTGCCAACAACCACCTATGGAGAGAATATTGGGGTAATGGCAGTAACTGGTGTATACAGTGTCCGGGTTATTGCAGGTGCAGCCATTCTTTCTATCGTATGTTCCTTTGTAGGAAAGCTGTCTGCCCTTATCAGCACCATTCCAGGCCCTGTTATCGGTGGTATTTCATTTTTGCTTTACGGCATGATCGGAACCTCCGGTCTGCGCATCCTGGTAGACTCTAAAGTAGACTACTCTAAAAACCGTAACCAGATGCTCACAAGCGTTATCTTCGTAACCGGTCTTTCCGGCGCAGCCCTTCGCATTGGAAATATTGAGCTTACAGGAATGGTTCTTGCCTGTGTAGTAGGTATGGCAATGAGTCTGGTATTCTATGTATTAGACAGATTCAAACTGACCAATGACCAGGTGGAGTGATTTTTCATCATAATGCATTGTAATTAAAAAAGAGATACTGGCAGGCGGATATTATATCCGCCGTACCAGTATCTCTTTTGTATATTCTTTCCGCATAGCAACCACCCGTCTGCGTATTTTGTATACACATAGCTGCCGTGCCGGGTTTTTAAACAGACAGGTGACGGTTTCACCAGACAGAAAGCCGTTTCGCCCCAGCATATCTCTTATATCAGCTTCTGAGATGATCCATACCACCTCAGCTATTTCACCTTCACGCAGACTGGATAAAGGCTCTACCACAGTTTCACGTCCATAGTCAGTTTCTTATTAAATTATATGCGGATCGTTATAAGATAACCCAGGTTGCTGCTCATGGGCTGCATGAGCAGCAATGGGATCTGCTGTGTATAGTAATCCAACCTCTACCTTTTCATCAATATTCATAGAAGCTTCCTGAACGATACAGTCATATGCCAGAATATGTACCCCGGCTGCAGCTGCTGCCCGAAGGGCATCCCCGAAAGCCTTATGTGTCTCATCATTAGGATAAAATTTCCGGATCCCCTTCATCTGGATCACAAGGAGGAGAAACGTTTCAAAGCCATCCTTTTTTGCCTGGACCAGTCCATTTAAATGCTTCACTCCCCGGATCGTAGGTGCATCCGGGAAGAATACATTTCCTTCTTTTTCCAGAGTTACTCCCTTTACTTCCATAAAAGCAGGAACTGTTTTACCAGTTACCTCATCCTTTAATTCAAAAGCAAGGTCAAACCGGGAATCCCCGTGGGTAACTTCTCTCCGTACATTCGTTGGAATTCCAACATTTTCCAAAGAAAGTCCTTTTGCTTCTTTTTCACGCATCCATTCTAAAGCCGCCTGATTAGGTGCCTGGGAGTCCATGTTGATCAGCAGGTCTCCCTTATAAACTGCGATCAGGTCATATTCCGTTTTCCGCTTCATTTCCTTTGCTTTGGGATGAAATTCCAGGACTACTCTGCATCCGGGAACTAAAAGCTCCTGACAGCGGCCGGTATTTTTTACATGGCAGGTCTTAACATCTCCCTTTACTTCCACATAGGCGATAAAGCGGTTAGGACGTTTAAAAAAGGTTCCGGTTACTATATTATCATATGTCATATGTATGTTACCTCCAATGGATCAAAATGATGTGAGCTGTCTCTTATACACATCTCCGAGCCCACGAGACGGAGCTACATCTCG
>UQJF01000058.1 GCA_900541315.1 uncultured Clostridium sp.
GATCTACACGCGTAAGATCGTCGGCAGCGTCAGATGTGTATAAGAGACAGATTATTTATTATCTGGTACTTCAGGTAGTCATCTGGCTGGGAATTGATACCGATCTGTTAAAGCTGCTGTCAGCGGCAGTTGTAGCTATTTTCCTTGCAATCCCAACATGGAAGGCACGTTATTTTTCAATGGGTTCCAAAGGAGGTAAAGCCTGATGCTTCAGATCAAACATGTATCAAAAACCTTTAATAAAGGCACAGTGAACGAAAAACAGGCGTTAAGGGATTTAAACCTTACGCTGAAAGAGGGAGATTTTGTTACGATCATTGGTGGTAATGGTGCCGGCAAATCCACTATGTTAAATGCCATTGCAGGGGTATGGCCGGTAGATGAAGGACAGATCATCATTGATGATAAAGATGTAACAAAGCTTCCGGAATACAAAAGGGCTGCTTTTTTAGGACGTGTGTTCCAGGATCCTATGAATGGAACTGCAGCTACTATGGGAATCGAGGAAAATCTGGCTCTGGCTTTAAGAAGAGGAAATCTTCGTACCTTAAAACCAGGTATCAATAATAATGAAAGAAAGCTTTACAGAGATCTGCTCTTAAGACTGGGGCTGGGACTGGAAGACCGTCTGACGTCTAAAGTAGGACTTCTTTCCGGCGGACAAAGACAGGCGCTGACACTGCTGATGTCTACTTTGAAGCGCCCGAAGCTGCTTTTGTTAGATGAGCATACAGCAGCCCTTGATCCAAAAACAGCAAGAAAAGTCCTGGAACTGACAGAAGAGATGGTAAATGAACAGCATCTGACCGCCTTAATGGTCACTCATAACATGAAAGATGCCATTCAGATCGGCAATCGCCTGATCATGATGAACAGTGGCCATGTTATTTATGATGTGGAAGGCGAGGAGAAAAAGAAACTGACAGTAGAAGATCTGCTGGCAAAATTCTCCGAAGCAAGCGGTGAAGAATTCTCTAATGACCGTATGATGCTGGCAAAATAGAAAATGCAAATATGTTTTGTTGCCCGAGGGGGATGTATACATATGGTATATAGCCTTTTCGGGCAATATTTTTGTAATATTTTTTAATATATTTAATAGTTTGTTCATTTTTTGATAGAGATTTTATGTTATACTCATACATAAAGTGCGCATAGGATGCTGTGGTTGCAGAGAAACGGTCAGGTGCGTATCTATAGCTGGATCTAGAAACGACAGGAGAAATAAGCAATGAGTGAAAATAAGGACTATATATCTCGTTTGAACAAGGCGAGAAGGAACCGAAATCAGAAATGGGATCCCAGATATATTCTGATGGCTCTGGCAGCAGTGGTACTGATCGGGATCATTGTGCTGGCAGTGATAAATGTAAAGTCAGCAGTATCAGGTCGGGTTGCCCGTGGCGGCAGTGAAAACGTGATTGACGAGCCGGGAACCGGACTGGAATCAGCCAGTGCTTCTAATGCTGCAAGAGAAGAGGAAGAAAAAGCAAAAGAAGAGCAGGAGATACAGGATGCTGTTGATGCGTATCAGAATCTGGGTATTGTCCAGGTTTCCGGTTATGTAAATATCCGTGAAACCCCGGATATGAAGGGAAATATCATAGGAAAGATCTCCGGAGACGGTGCCTGCGAAGTACTTGGAGAAGAAGGCGAGTGGAGTCATATTACCTCCGGCGGCATTGAAGGCTATATCAGCAGCCAGTATCTGGTAACAGGAGATGAGGCAAAAGAACTGGCAAAGGGGCTTGTAAAGAAACGTGCCATTATCATGACGGAAAATGATAATCTGAACATTCGGAGTGAAGCTAGTACAGATGCACAGATCGTAGGTCAGGCACTTCCGGCAGAGCGTTATGAGGCGCTTTCAGAAGAAGATGGCTGGATCCAGATAAACGGCGGTTATATTTCAGCTGATTATTGTGAAGTAAAATATGCCTTAAATGAGGGACGTAAACTGGATCTGAAGGCACAGGCTATTAATCAGTATGATAATCTGGTCATCTTTAAAAAGAGCGGTTATATGAATGTGCGCAGTACACCGGAAAATAAAGGTGATGATAATGTAATTGGTAAGCTGACCAGTAAGGCGGCCGGTGATATTATTGAGACTGTAGATGGCTGGTATAAGATCAAATCCGGTACAGTAACCGGCTATATTGCAGCTGATCCGGAACTGATCGCAACGGGCCAGGAAGCAAAAGACCTGGCAATGCAGAATGCCGCACAGATGGCGATCATCACAACAGATGTGTTAAATGTCCGTGTAGAGCCAAATACAGATTCCAAGATCTGGACACAGATCGTCAAAGATGAACGTTACCCGGTAGTAGACCAGCAGGATGGCTGGGTACAGATCGACCTGGGTTCTGTAGATGCAGAGGATGGCAGTCAGGATGGAGATGAAAAAGCATATATCTCTACCCGTGACAATAACGTAGAAGTCCGTTATGCCTTAAACGAAGCCATCAAGTTCACCCCTGCAAAGGACAATGGCTCCGGTTCTGAGAACGGCAGTTCAGGCTCTAAACAGTCCCGTCGTTCACAGCTTGTAAATTATGCCCTGCAGTTTGTAGGAAACCGCTATGTATGGGGCGGTACCAGCCTTACAAATGGTGTGGACTGTTCTGGCTTTACTATGAGAGTCATGGAGAAATTCGGCGTATCACTGCCTCATTATTCCGGCTCCCAGGTCCAGATGGGTAAGAAAGTCAGCTCAGCTAATATGCAGCCTGGAGACCTGATCTTCTACGCAGGCAGCAACGGAAAGGTAAACCACGTAGCTATTTATATTGGAAATGGCCGCATCGTACATGCAGCCAGCCGCAGAAGTGGTATTAAGACCTCTACCTGGAATTACCGTACACCGGTAGCTATCAGAAGTATGCTGGATTAATAAATAAAATAAAAACAGGAAAGACTGTCCTTATGTAACTGGAATACAGATACAGAAAGGATGGTCTTTTTTATGGGTAAAAATCAGAAGGGTAAAAAAGAAGAAAAATGGTCGGATAAAGCAGGATCTTTGTCACAGGAGCGAAAGATCCGGGAAAAAGAGATTGAAGAGAAAGGAGATATTCATCTCAAAAACTGGGGACAGATGACTTTGGAAGGAAATGAAGGAAAACGGCGTATCCACCTGCTTTCGATTATTGGGGAAGTAGAAGGCCATGAAAATGCTTCCGGAAATGCCAAAACCACCAAATATGACCATGTGCTTCCCATGCTGGCACAGATCGAAGATGATGCGCAGATAGAAGGGATGCTGGTTCTTTTAAACACATCAGGCGGTGATGTGGATGCCGGCCTTGCTATTGCAGAGATGATCGCATCTATGAGCATTCCGGTAGTATCACTGGTGTTGGGAGGCAGCCATTCTATTGGTGTTCCCCTGGCAGTGGCATCGGATCATTCTTTTATCGTTCCCTCAGGCACCATGATGGTACACCCAGTGCGTATGAGCGGTATGGTCATTGGCACAGCCCAGACTTATGAATATTTTGAGATGATACAGGACCGTATTTTAAATTTTGTATCCACTCATGCAAATATTGCTTATGACCAGTTAAGGGCGCTGATGCACAATACAAAAATGCTTGCAAGAGACCTGGGAACGGTACTGGTGGGCCAGGAAGCAGTAGATGTGGGACTTATTGATGAGGTTGGAGGCATCAGGGAAGCGCTAAAGAAGTTATATGAAATGATTGATGAAAAACAGGGGTTTTAATTTTTGCTAGGTCAGTGTAAACTATAAAAAGAGAATGATCAGCCTGTAAGCATATATCATATAGGAATCAGGCGAAGGGGAGGATACAATGAAAATTTTTGATCTACACTGTGATACCATTGAAGCATTAAAAAACAATAATGAGACTTTTGACAACAGCATCACCCAGTTTACTATGAAGGACCAGGAGAAACTGGATAAAGCAGTGCAGTTTCTTGCAGTATGGGTGCCGGATCATTTAAGAGGCCAGGAAGCAGTAGATTTTATCAACGGATATTATGAATATATGAAAGAGGCTGTGGGAAAAATCGCAGACAAGGCGGCTCTGGTAGAAGATATGTCTGATCTGGACACTATTTTAAATGAAAGAAAATGGGCATTTATCCGTTCTATTGAAAGTGGGGCTGCACTTGGGGGAAAACTGGAAAATGTAGATCATTTTGCAAAACTGAATTTTAAGATGATGACATTGACCTGGAATGGGATCAATGAGTTAGGAAGCGGTTCCCAGTCTGAAATGGGGCTTACTGACTTTGGAAAAGCAGTAGTACGCCGGATGGAGGAAGTAGGAATGATCGTGGATTGTTCCCATTTAAATGATGCAGGTTTTGAGGATCTGTTAAATTGCTCTGCAAAGCCTTTTGTTGCATCTCATTCTAATTTAAGGGCTTTGTGCAGCCACAGCCGCAATCTGCGGGATGATCAGTTTAAGGAGATCGTGGCAAGAGGAGGACTTTGCGGTATTAATGTCCATTCTAAGTTCCTTTCAGAACCGGACGATCTGGGAGCCGGACAGAAAGAACAGCTACTGCGCCTCATTGACCGTATGCTGGAACTGGGAGGAGAGGATGTGATCGCCTGGGGTATGGACTTAGACGGTGGTGTGACCTGTGACCCGTCTATTGGAACACCTTACGGAGGGGCAGCTTATGGGGAATACCTGGTAGAACATGGGATCAGCCGTAAGATTGTAGACAAACTTTCCTTTGATAATGCATACCGGTTTTTTATCAGAGATCAAAAGCGTTGCAATTCTTAAGAATTTTTTGTATACTGTTAATAGTCCATATTTTCGGAGAACATATGTTCTTTGGATGAGGTATGAAAATAGGAGGCTATGATTTGTGGCTGATTCAGTAAAGAAACAACAGGGTAAAACGGGAAAACCTGGAAGACCAAAGGGAAGTACCACGAAAAAAGAGACAGCAGGAAGCAGCAGGGCAAAAAAACAGAACACGGTATCTGCAGGGAGGAGCAGTTCTTCCAGAAAGGTACAGGAACCGGTTTATGAAGAA
This sequence comes from uncultured Clostridium sp., assembly GCA_900541315.1. Lineage (GTDB taxonomy): Bacteria > Bacillota > Clostridia > Lachnospirales > Lachnospiraceae > Enterocloster. The sequence continues at coordinate 5,023 of UQJF01000058.1, forward strand.
GATGATATGGGATTTATGAGGGCAGAAGTGATCATTATCTGCTCTTTTGCTGTTGCGATCCTTTTATTTTTAAGTAACTTTGGCTTGTGCGGCATTGTAGGTGAGATATTAAAGGGTATGCAGTTAGGACTGTTTGGCATATTAGGTTATCTTTTGCCGCTGCTTATTTTTATAGGGACCTGCTTTTATTTATCAAATCAGGGGAATATCCATGCGGCTGTTAAATTAGGAGCAGTGATAGTCGCAGTGCTTACACTGTGCGGCCTGTTTCAGCTGCTTTTTGGAAAAATGCCTCAGGATGGTCCTGTTACCCAGTTTTATATAGATGGAGCAGCAGGAGGCGCAGGAGGTGGATTAATAGGCGGAGCGTTAGCTTCAGCACTTATGTTTTTTGTAGGAAGAGCCGGCGCCTATCTTGTATTTTTAGTACTGCTTATTATCTGTATGGTATGTATTACAGGGAAATCCTTTGTGTCTGCGGTGAAGCGGGGCAGTGACCGGGCATATCGGTATGCAAGAGAAGATATGGACCGGAGAAAAGAGATCCATGCACAGAAAGCTGAAGAACGGAAACTTTTACGGGAAGAACAGAGAGTCCGTGGTGTTAATCTGAATGCTACCAGACTTACTGCCATGGAAGAAGGCAGACGTCCTGTTCCGGAAGATGCAGAATATGATGAGGAAGCATTTCAGGAAGCATTTGCCGGACAACCTGCTGCAGCAAAGGAACGCCAGCCAGAAGAAAACACTGCAGATGAGACCGGATATGCAGGCATTATGGATAATGAGCCAGAAGAAGGTCCGGATGAGCGTATAGAAGAAAAGCCTTCGGCCACCGGCAGAAACAGAGTGGTTTATGAGGAAGAAGAGGAGATCCCGTCACCGGCAGATGAGTTCAGAGGACGGATCCAGATGCCTTCTGGTTATGATAATCTAAAGGATGAGGCACAGGCTCTGGCAGATGAACTGGAAGCCCAGTATGAGACCATCCATGTGCCAAAAGACAGAAGAACTTTAGAGGAAATGGAAATCCCGGCTCCGGATCTTTCATCAGGACGGGCGACTGCCTGGGAACAGAAGGTATCAGCTGTTTCAGGAAAGCCTGTGCCACAGGAAGAACCAGTGCCCAAAGAGCTTTATACAGTACCGGTAGAAGATACGCCATGGGATGAAGACCTTTCAGAAGAAACAGTCAGTCTTTCTGATATTGAAAGTGAAGATGAGACTGATGAGAAAAAAACTCGCACAATACAAATAGAAGGGCATGAGGAAAAAACTCAGGATATATATGCAGATATAAAGGCTGATGAAGAAGATGATACGGAAGAAGAATCCCCATGGGATCCTAAATTTGATGACAGTACGGCTCCTGATCCGCTTATGTCAGCTTCCGGAGCGCTCTATGTTCCGGAAGCGCCAAAACAGGTAGTGACTGCTTCTGGAAAGGTGATCGATGCAGAGACAGATCTGTTAAAGAAAAAATTAGAAAGCACAAGGGATGCAGAGGCAGCTGCTGCGCCAAAGCCAGATCCATTTATGGCATCCCGGTCTTCTAATGTAAAGACTGCAATTACAGAGTCAGAAGGCGAGTCAGCAGCGTCTGTTGCCAGGGAGATCTCTAAACAGGAGGTGGAAAAAGAATACATATTCCCGCCTACGGACCTGTTGAAGAAGCCAGTCCACAACAGCAATGCCTTTTCAGAAAATGAATATAAGGCTACAGCCATTAAGTTGCAGCAGACACTGCATAACTTTGGCGTAGGTGTTACAGTTACAAATATCAGCTGCGGCCCTTCCGTTACCCGGTATGAGTTATTGCCGGAACAGGGGGTAAAGGTAAGCAAGATTGTAGGACTTACTGACGATATTAAGTTAAGTCTTGCAGCAGCGGATATCCGTATTGAGGCGCCTATCCCAGGCAAATCAGCAGTAGGTATCGAGGTGCCAAATAAAGAGAATAATATTGTATATTTAAGAGAGCTTCTGGATTCTGATTCCTTTAAGAACCATAAATCCCGTCTTGCTTTTGCTGTTGGTAAGGATATTGGCGGACAGGTAGTTGTTACAGATATTGCCAAGATGCCCCATCTTCTGATCGCAGGTGCTACGGGTTCCGGTAAATCTGTATGTATCAACACCCTGATCATGAGTATTATCTTTAAATCTGATCCAAAGGATGTCAAGATGATCATGGTAGACCCGAAGGTAGTAGAATTAAGTGTATACAATGGTATCCCGCATCTGCTCATCCCGGTGGTTACAGACCCGAAGAAGGCTTCAGGGGCTTTAAACTGGGCGGTTGCAGAAATGACAGACCGTTATAAGAAGTTTGCAGACTGCAATGTAAGAGACTTAAAGGGTTACAATGAAAAAATAGATAAGCTGGCGGATATACCAGATGATAAAAAGCCAAAGAAACTGCCTCAGATCGTTATCATCATCGACGAGTTAGCAGACCTTATGATGGTAGCACCAGGTGAAGTAGAAGATTCTATCTGCCGTCTGGCACAGCTGGCCCGTGCTGCAGGTATCCATCTGGTGATCGCGACACAGAGACCGTCTGTGAATGTTATCACCGGTCTGATCAAGGCAAACGTTCCGTCACGAATTGCATTTGCTGTTTCTTCCGGTGTTGATTCCCGTACTATTATCGATATGAACGGTGCGGAAAAGCTTCTTGGAAAGGGAGATATGCTCTTTTATCCGGCAGGTTTCCCGAAACCTCAGCGTGTTCAGGGGGCTTTTGTGTCAGACGAAGAGGTAGGCCGCGTTGTGGAGTTTTTAACAGAACAGGGACTGACTGCCCAGTACAGCGAGGATGTGATAAACCGGGTGGCTGCACCTTCTTCTGACGGCGGCAGTTCAGCTGCAGACCAGGACGAATATTTTGCCCAGGCTGGTAAATTTATCATAGAAAAGGACAAAGCTTCTATTGGTATGCTCCAGAGAGTCTTTAAGATCGGATTTAACCGTGCGGCCCGTATTATGGATCAGCTGGCAGAAGCAGGCGTTGTTGGGGAAGAAGAAGGAACCAAGCCAAGAAAAGTGTTAATGAGCCTGGAGCAGTTTGAAGAGCTGCTTGAACAGGGACGATAATACATTTACATTTATTCATCAAGGAGGAAGCACTTATGAAAACCGATATTGAGATCGCACAGGAAGCGGTAATGCAGCCAATTAAGGAAGTGGCAGTATCTTATGGTATTGGAGAGGATGATCTGGAGCTTTATGGAAAATATAAAGCAAAGCTTACAGATGATCTCTGGGAAAAAGTAAAAGACCGACCGGACGGCAAACTGGTCCTGGTGACAGCGATCAACCCAACGCCAGCCGGTGAAGGAAAGACTACTATTACCGTAGGCTTGGGAGAAGCACTTGGAAAAATGGGAAAAAATGCCATCATCGCCTTAAGAGAGCCATCATTGGGACCGTGCTTTGGTATTAAAGGCGGTGCAGCAGGTGGCGGTTATGCACAGGTGCTTCCTATGGAAGATCTGAATCTTCATTTTACAGGTGATTTCCATGCGATCACATCTGCCAACAATCTTCTGGCAGCACTTCTTGATAACCATATCCAGCAGGGAAATGCGCTGGGTATCGATCCAAGACAGATCCTCTGGAAACGCTGCCTGGATATGAATGACAGAGTGCTTAGAAATGTAGTGGTTGGACTTGGGGCAAAGGCTGACGGTATGGTACGTGAGGATCATTTTGTGATCACGGTTGCCTCTGAGATCATGGCGATCCTCTGCCTTGCAAATGATATGGATGACTTAAAAGAACGTCTTGGAAAGATCATTGTTGCCTACAATTTTGCAGGAGAGCCTGTAACAGCAGCGGATCTTCATGCAGTAGGTTCTATGGCAGCCCTGTTAAAGGATGCATTAAAGCCAAATATGATCCAGACCTTAGAACACACAGGTGCTTTGGTGCACGGTGGACCATTTGCCAATATTGCACATGGCTGCAACAGTGTACGTGCTACAAAGACAGCTTTAAAGCTTTGCGATATTGTTGTTACAGAAGCTGGTTTTGGCGCTGATCTGGGTGCAGAGAAATTTATGGATATTAAGTGCCGCAAAGCAGGCATCCATCCAGATGCGGTAGTATTAGTAGCGACTGTAAGAGCGTTAAAGTACAATGGAGGCGTTCCAAAAGATCAGCTTTCTGAAGAAAACCTGGATGCTTTAAAGAGAGGCATTGTAAACCTTGAAAAGCACATTGAAAATATCCAGAAATTCGGTGTTCCGGTGGTTGTTACCTTAAACTCCTTCATAACAGATACAGAAGCTGAGTATGCTTACATTAAGAAATTCTGTGAAGAAAGAGGCTGTGAGTTTGCGTTGGCTGAAGTCTGGGCAAAGGGCGGCGAAGGCGGTATCGCTTTAGCTGAAAAGGTATTGAATACCCTGGAAAATAAGAAGGGGAACTTTAAGCCGATCTATACAGATGAGATGCCATTAAAAGAAAAGATCAAGACCATTTCTTCTGAGATCTACGGTGCAGACGGTGTATCTTATGCACCTGCAGCTTCCAGGGCCTTAAAACGCATTGAAGAAATGGGATTTGGTGATCTGCCTGTATGTATGGCTAAGACTCAGTATTCCCTGTCTGATGACCAGACAAAGCTGGGAAGACCGTCTGGTTTTACCATTAATGTAAGAGATGCTTATGTCTGTGCCGGAGCAGGTTTTGTAGTAGTGCTTACAGGTTCTATTATGACTATGCCAGGACTTCCGAAGAAACCGGCTGCTGAAGGTATTGATGTGGTAAACGGAAAGATCACTGGCCTGTTCTAAAAAATTGATTATAGAAACAGAGGTTTAAAAGCATGATATTTCGTGATTGGTTAAAAGGACTTGAATATACGCTGCTTCAGGGCAATGTGGATGTGGAAACAGAAGATGTGATCTATGATTCCAGAAAAGCAGCTCCTGGAAAAGTATTTGTGGCAATGAAAGGAATCCGGGCAGACGGACACAGCTTTATCCCTCAGGTATTAAAAGCAGGTGTAACAGTCCTTGTAACAGAAAGACCTGTGGAAGAAGAGTTAAAAGCCAGTGGGCTTTCTGGGGAAGAATTAAATAAAATAACTGTGGTCATGGTAGAAGAAGGCCGTCACGCGCTGGCTCTTCTTTCAGCTGCACGTTTCGGCCATCCTACTAAAAAACTGGTGATGATCGGTGTTACAGGAACCAAGGGGAAGACAACCACTACTCATATGATCCGGGCCATTTTACAGGCTGCAGGAAAGAAAGTGGGCATGATCGGAACTACAGGTACTATGATCGGTGATGTGGTAACACCTACTTTAAATACTACGCCGGAATCTTATGAGCTTCATCAGGCATTTTCACAGATGGTGGAAGCAGGCTGTGAATATGCAGTGATGGAGGTATCTTCCCAGGGTATTAAGATGCATCGCACAGATGGACTGTATTTTGACTATGGTATTTTTACCAATATTTCTCCAGACCATATCGGACCAGGAGAGCATGCGGATTTTGAAGAATATCTTTATTATAAGACAAGACTCCTTAATATGTGCCGCATTGGTCTGGTAAATAAAGATGATGAACATGCAGAGCAGATCATAAAGGCAGCAGATTGTGAACTTTATACTTATAGCGAAAAAGGAAAAGAGGCAGATTTTTCAGCTTCTGATATACGCTATGTATCACAGCCGGATTTTGTAGGAACAGAATTCCACATTTCCGGAAAATATGATATGGAAGTAAGACTGGGTATCCCGGGACTCTTTAATGTGGTAAATGCGCTGGCAGCTGTCAGTGTGTGCAGCTTTTTAGATCTGGATAAAGAAAAGATCAGCCATGCCTTAGAACATATCCGGGTAAATGGCCGTATGGAGATCGTCTATACCAGTGAGAGATGTACTGTTCTTGTGGATTACGCCCATAATGCAGTGAGCATGGAAAGCCTGTTATCCACACTCCGGGATTATAAGCCTAAACGCCTGGTCTGCGTTTTTGGCTGCGGTGGAAACCGGTCCAAAGACCGTCGCTATTCTATGGGCGAGATCGGTGGAAAGCTGGCAGATCTGAGCATTATTACAGCAGACAATTCCCGGTATGAGAAGGTGGAAGATATTATTGCTGATATCCGCGGAAGCATTGAAAAAACAGGCGGCAGCTTTATTGAGATACCGGACCGCAGGGAAGCGATCCGCTACAGTATCCTTCAGGCACAGCCGGGAGATATGGTAGCTGTTATCGGAAAGGGACATGAAGATTATCAGGAGATCAATGGTGTCCGTCATCATTTCCTGGACCGTGAAGTGATTGAAGAAACAGTAAAAGAACTGGGAGAGAAAGCATAAAGATGAGAGAGATAACAGCCAGAGCTCTTGCAGGAGCAGTTGGTGGAATATTGGTGCACGAAGGGGATGCTCCCTCTGTAGAGCATATCAGCCTGGATTCCAGAAAAATGACAGGAAATGATCTGTTTGTGCCGATCATCGGGGAACGGGCAGACGGACATGATTATATCTGCATGGCCATTGGAAATGGTGCAAAGGCAGTGTTCACCAGCCGTCATAAAACAGAAGAGGAAGTACAGGAAGCTATCTTTACCCAGTGCAAAGGGGACAAAGAAAAAGAAACAGCGGCAAAAGCAGCGGCATGGATCTGTGTGCCTGATACAAGAAAGGCGCTTCAGGATCTGGGAGCATATTGCAGAAACATGCATCCTCTTCCTTTGGTCGGTATTACCGGAAGCGTGGGAAAGACTACCACCCGTGAAATGGTGGCAGCAGCCTTAAGCGCCGGTTTTCTTGTATACAAGACACCGGGAAACAGCAACAGTCAGGTGGGAGTGCCGATCACTGTTGCTGAGATCCCGGAAAATGCAGAGATCGGTGTGATCGAACTGGGAATGAGTGAGCCGGGAGAAATGACCCGTATTGCAAATGTTGCCAGAGTCAACTGTGCAGTTGTGACTAATATTGGAGTAGCCCATATTGAACAGTTAGGTTCTAAAGAGAATATTTTAAAGGAAAAGCTGCATATCCAGGATGGAATGTCAGAAGATGGAACATTATTCTTAAACGGAGATGATCCCCTTCTTAGGAATGTAATCCCGGAGAATGGCAGGAAGAAGATCCTGTATGGACTTTCAGAAGGCTGTGATTACCGGGGAGAGGATCTGCATCTGGAAAATGGTCATCCTGTATTTACAGCTGTTCATGGAGATGAAAAAGTACAGCTTCATCTTAAGGTCATGGGTGTCCATATGGTACAGAATGCCCTGGCAGCCCTGGCAGTGGCAGGTGAATATGGTATTTCTATGGAAAAGGCTTCAGAGCCTTTATGCCGCTTTGAAGGCTTTAAGGGCCGTCAGCAGATCCTGCATCTGAATGGCGTAACAGTGATCGATGACAGCTATAATGCGAGCCCTGTTTCCATGAAAGCGGGAATACAGGTATTAGGTTCTTTGCCATGTGAGGGAAAAAGGATCGCGGTCCTTGCTGATATGAAGGAATTAGGTCCTGATACTATAAAATTCCATCAGGAAGTGGGAACTTTCTTAAAAGAGCATCCGGTAGATCAGGTAGTTCTTTATGGGAAACTGGCAGAAGAGATCGGAGCTGGTCTGAAAATGTCAGGGGGAAATATACCGCTGGCAGAAGTAGAAAACCTTGAAGAACTGGAAAAATGGTTAGATGACCATGTAGTTTCCGGTGATTGTCTGCTGTTTAAGGGATCTAACAGTATGGGACTTTCCAAAGCAGTAGCTTATATGAAAGAAAAATAAAAAGAGTACATACCCGCCTGCTTTCGCAGGCGTGGTTTTTGAAAGCGATATTTTAAGAAGTTAATATAAGGAGAAGATATTTAACACTATGGAATTAACAAGAGAAAACTACAACGAAACAGCAAAGGAACTGCTTGCATTTTTACAGAACAGTCCTTCCTGCTTTCATGCAGTGAAGAATGTAACAGATATACTTACAGCAGCCGGCTTTACAGAAGTAAAAGAGGAAGAAAGCTGGGAGCTTAAGGCTGGCGGACGTTATTTTGTGACCCGCAATCAGTCTTCTGTGATCGCATTTAAGATACCGGGAAAGGATTTTAAGGGCTTTCAGATCATGGCAAGCCACAGTGATTCACCAGCCTTTAAAATTAAAGAAAATCCGGAGATGGAAGCAGCTCACTGCATCAAGTTAAATGTTGAAAAGTATGGCGGCATGATCTGTGCACCATGGTTTGACAGACCATTATCCATCGCAGGAAGACTGGTAGTATCAGAAGGAAGCCGTCTGGTGTCCAAACTGGTTAATGTAGACCGGGATCTGGTGATGATCCCAAATCTGGCTATCCATATGAACCGCCAGGTAAATGACGGGTACGCTTATAATGCACAGAAAGATATGCTTCCTGTATTTGGCAGTCTGGAAGCAAAGGGAACCTTTATGTCTCTCATGGCAGAAGCAGCAGGTGTAAAAGAAGAGGATATTTTAGGACATGATCTGTTTTTATATAACCGTCAGCCGGGAACTATCTGGGGTGCAGATGAGACCTTCCTTTCCTGCGGCAGACTGGATGATCTGCAGTGTGCATTTTCTTCTGTAAAAGCAGTTATTGAAGGAGAAAACAGTTCAAGTGTTTCTGTAGCAGCTATCTTTGACAATGAAGAAGTGGGAAGCGGTACCAAGCAGGGGGCAGATTCCACTTTCTTAAAGGATGTTTTAGAGCGTATTAATGACAGTCTGGGACGTACCAGAGAGCAGTATCTTATGGCAGTTGCCTCCAGCTTTATGATCTCTGCAGATAATGCCCATGCAGTACATCCAAACCATGCAGATGTCGCTGATCCAACCAACCGTCCGTCTATTAATGAGGGTATTGTTATCAAATACAATGCAAATCAGAAATATACCACTGATGCAGTATCAGCAGCTGTTTTCAAGGCATTATGCAAGAAGGTACAGGTTCCGGTACAGACCTTTACCAACCGTTCTGACATTGCAGGTGGTTCCACACTGGGAAATATTTCCAATGCACATGTTTCCTTAAATACTGTAGATATCGGACTTCCTCAGTTTGCAATGCATTCTCCTTATGAGACTGCAGGTGTGAAAGATACCTGCTATCTGATCAAGGCAGCAACTGAATTCTTTAACAGTTGCATCGTGGCTGAAGGAAATGGAAATTATACTCTGGGTGAGTAAAAAAATACTTACAGGGCATCCTATAAACAGGAGGCCCTGTTTTTTTGAAAAAACTTCCCTGTAAGCCTCATTGTGTTCGCTGCCCGGCTATGGTAAAATACTGGTAGTTAGAAATGACTAACTAGCTACGAATCGATCATGGCCGGTGGAAAAACCCGTTGCCAGAAAGGACAAAATTATGAAGCATTTGGAAATCGAAAAAGTAATCGGAAGAGAGATCATTGATTCAAGAGGCAATCCTACTGTAGAAGCAGAAGTTTATCTTACAGATGGAACTGTAGGAAGAGGAACAGCACCAAGCGGAGCATCCACAGGTGAATTTGAGGCATTGGAGCTGCGTGACGGTGACAAGAGCCGTTTTGGCGGAAAAGGTGTTTTAAAGGCAGTTGAAAATGTGAATACTGTTATCTGCCAGGTATTAAAGGGAATGGATCCTTCTGATGTTTATGCAGTAGACCGTGCTATGATCCAGGCAGACAAAACCAAAGATAAATCAAATTTAGGCGCAAATGCTATTTTAGCTGTATCCATCGCAAGTGCAAGAGCAGCAGCTAACGCGCTCCAGATCCCGTTGTACCGTTTCCTTGGCGGGGTAAATGGAAACAGACTTCCACTTCCTATGATGAACATCTTAAATGGTGGTGCTCATGCAGCCAATACTGTAGATGTCCAGGAATTTATGATCATGCCTGCAGGTGCCCCAAGCTTTAAAGAGGGACTTCGCTGGTGCGCAGAAGTATTCCATGCACTGGCAGCATTATTAAAAGAGAGAAATCTGGCAACTTCTGTTGGAGATGAAGGCGGTTTTGCACCAGATCTTGGCAGCGATGAAGAAGCTATCCAGTGCATTTTAGAGGCTGTAAAACGTGCTGGCTATGAGCCTGGAAAAGATTTCGTGCTGGCAATGGATGCAGCTTCCAGTGAGTGGAAAGGCAGCACAAAAGGAGAGTACATCCTTCCTAAATGCGGAAAGAAGTTTACTTCCAAAGAGCTGATCGCACACTGGAAAGACCTGTGTGAGAAATACCCCATCTACTCCATTGAGGATGGTCTGGATGAGGAAGACTGGGAAGGCTGGCAGTTAATGACTAAAGAACTGGGGGATAAGGTTCAGTTAGTTGGGGATGATCTGTTTGTAACCAATACAGAGCGTTTGTCTAAAGGTATCAGCCTTGGCTGCGGCAACTCCATTTTGATCAAGTTAAACCAGATCGGAAGTGTTTCTGAGACTTTAGAGGCTATTAAGATGGCTCATAAGGCTGGCTATACGGCTATTGCTTCTCATCGCTCCGGCGAAACAGAGGATACTACCATTGCAGATCTGGCTGTTGCGTTAAATACCTGCCAGATCAAGACAGGTGCTCCAAGCAGAAGTGAAAGAGTTGCCAAGTACAATCAGCTGCTCCGGATTGAGGAAGAACTGGGAGCCGCAGCTGCATTTCCGGGATTTGGTGCTTTTAACACAAAAAGATAGAGGCAGAATAACCGAAACAGGTACTTGTTTTACAGATACAGAGTGTGCTAGAATAAAAGCCGGACTGGTTTAAGACCAGCAATAAAAGAATAGAGGTTAGTTCTTATGAGTTTTTCCGGCTTATTTCAGACACAGGGAATGCTGTTTCTGACTATGCTTATCGGGTATATTTTTGGAAAGAAGGGGCTGGCAGATGATAATGGAAAAAGCCTGCTTACAGACCTGGTCCTGTTTGTCACCCTTCCGGCAAGCATATTGAAATCATTCCAGATTGAGTTTAATCATCAGATCCTTATTGCATGTATGACCATTGCTATAGCAGGAGTCGTGATCCAGATCGGAAGCTATGTTCTTGGCATGTTCCTTTACAATCATTATGGTGAGAGCAGAAAAAAAGTGCTGCAGTACGCAACAATCTGTTCCAATGCGGGAATCCTTGGAAATCCTATTGCAGAAGGGATTTTTGGGCAGATGGGAATGATGTATGCATCCATATATGTAATCCCGCAGCGTATTTTTATGTGGTCTGTAGGTCTTACATATTTTACAGAGGCACCAGATAAGAAGACGCTTTGCAAAAAAGTGGCTACCCATCCATGTATTTTATCTGTATTGATCGGATTTTTACTCATGGTAACGCAGATCCGGCTGCCGGAAGTATTGAACGTGACGATCAAAACAGTAGCTGGTGCAAATACATTCCTTGCAATGGCTTTAGTAGGTCTGATCCTTTCTAAAGTAAAGCTTACAGAGCTGGTAGAACGTGATACGATCTATTATGCATTTATACGTTTGGTATTTGTTCCTCTTTTGGTGTATATAGGCTGTAGGCTTGCATCAGTAGATGATCTGGTAACAGGAGTGTCTGTGGTTTTGGCGGCAATGCCGGCGGCCAGTGTTACGGCGGTTATGGCTTCCAAATATAAAAAAGATGAAGCCTTTGCAACGAAATGCGTGGTATTTACTACTTTGCTTTCATTGGTAACAGTGCCAGTATGGTGTCTGTTTTTAGTCTGATACGGGTATATTATTTCTTATACTCAGATTCCCGCACGGACGTGCTCTGCTGCCTGCTGCGCAGCCGTTTGTTTTTCCCTACGCTCATAAATAACTGGATTAGTTAAAGCAGTATGCTTTGGGTATCTTATTATAAGACCCGGACATACTGCTTTTTTTTGGTATTTTATTTGCCTGCTTTTTCGATCAGATCTTTAAATAAACCATGCATCCGGGGTTCGCTGTTTTGCAGTTCCTCAGGATGCCATTGTACCAGGATAAACTGTCCATTTGCTGTTTCCATGGCTTCAGGGATGCCATCTGCGGTATGGGCAGTGATCTTTAAGCCCTTTCCCGGTTCTTTTACACACTGGTGATGCAAGGTGTTGGTATATACTGGCTCCTTACCTAAAATAGAAGCTAAATGGCTGTCTGCGTCTATTGTGACCTGATGGATGAGATAATCCCGATTCTGCTTCTGGGAGTGGAGCATGTGGTTTGGATTCATATAGGAGAGATCCTGGTAAAGGCTTCCGCCAAAGGCCACATTTACAAGCTGCAGTCCCCGGCAGATCCCAAGGACAGGCATGTTATGCTCTAATGCATAGTTTGCAGCATAGATCCAGAAACGGTCCATGGCAGAGTCTAAGGAGCCCAGCAGAGGAGATGGATCTTCGCCATAGAAACGTGGGTCAACATCTACGCCTCCTGGGATAAGAAGTCCGTCACACATGGCCAGCACCGGGTCCATATCTGTAGGATCTTTTAAAACCGGAAGGAGAATGGGGATGCCACCAGCATTTTCCACGCCGGAACAATAAGCATGATTAACGTAGTCAGCAGGTACCGGAGCCGGACCGCCGTTATTTGACATGTGGGCACCAAGGATGCCGATCACAGGTTTTTTCATTTGAATAAGACCTCCTGGATATTGTATGTAGTATAAGTACTGTCTCTTATACACATCTCCGAGCCCACGAGACGG
>UQJF01000059.1 GCA_900541315.1 uncultured Clostridium sp.
AGCATAGGGTTCAAAATCCTTGAGGAAAATGTGTCAACTAATATTGACAATATCAGTTGATAAGCGGTAACAGCCACAGCTGCCAACAACGAGTGGCTGCCGTTTATCCTTAAAATCCTGGCGGGACTGGTTCAGATACCCAGTATTCATGTACATTTGCATACCCCCTTTGTAATAGTATATCATTTTGTGCATATTTCGTCTATTTCTATTCATGTACATGCACAGCATAATTCTGTAGAATATCCTTATACGATTGCAGAACTATATAATCCGCCTTCTTTTGAAGAAGGCCCACAGCACATCAGGAGGGGTTAACCATGATGATACCGCGTTATTATGAAGATTTAAGCATCCTGCATGATAACACAATGCCGATGAGGTCCTACTATATTCCGGCATCGCAGAAAATGAACACGCTGATCGAACACCGGGAAGATTCCGACCGCTTTCAGTTATTAAATGGAGTCTGGAAATTCCAGTATTATAAAAGTGTTTATGACCTAAAAGAAGCATTTTACAGGACCAGCTTTAATGCAAAAGATTTTGATGACATTACTGTTCCCGGAGTCTGGCAGATTGCCGGATATGATTCACCCCAGTACACCAACATCCGCTACCCTTTTCCATTTGATCCGCCTTATCTCCCGCAGGATATTCCCTGTGGAGCCTACGTCCGAAAATTTACTTACCATGAAAATATCGATGCGCCAAAAATTTATCTGAATTTTGAAGGCGTTGACAGCTGCTTTTTTGTCTGGCTCAATGGAAAATATACCGGCTACAGCCAGGTTCCTCATGCAACCGCAGAATTTGATGTTACAGAATTTCTGAAAGAGGGAGAAAATACCATTGCAGTTCTGGTCTTAAAATGGTGCGATGGCTCATATCTGGAAGACCAGGACAAATTTCGCATGAACGGCATTTTCCGGGATGTTTACCTCTTAAAACGCCCAGAGCGGGCCATCTGGGATTATCATATCACTACCCAGATCAAGGAAAATACTGCAAAGATCAAACTGAATGTGACCTTTGATTTTTCAATCCCGGTCTCTGTTACCATTGAAGACCAGGCCAGAGCCGTAGTTGCTACCGGCACAATCTCAGATGACGGATCCATAGAATTTAAGATTCCAAATCCTACTCTGTGGAATACAGAGCATCCATATATTTACACTCTCACCTTACAAAGCAGCTATGAAACCATCGTCGATTACATTGCTCTTAGGACCATTGAAATCCGTGATAAAGTGATTTACTTCAACGGACAAAAAATCAAATTCCGGGGTGTAAACCGCCACGATTCCGATCCAGAAACCGGTTTTACCGTTAGTGTGCCACAGATCAAAAAGGACCTGTCTCTGATGAAGCAGCACAATTTCAATTCCATACGCTCCAGCCATTATCCAAATGCCCCTTACTTCTATCAGATGTGCGATCTATATGGTTTTATGGTCATTGAAGAAGCAGATATCGAAGCACATGGCCCATACATGCTGTACCGGAAAGAAGATACCGATTATAACCGTTTCAAGCGCTGGAATGAAAAGATCGCGGATGATCCAATCTGGGAGGAATCAATTCTTGACCGTGTTCAGCATATGGTCCAGCGCGATAAGAACCGCTTCTGTATCGTGATGTGGTCCATGGGTAATGAAAGTGCGTATGGATGCAATTTTGAAAAAGCGCTGCGGTGGACCAAAAAATTTGATCCATGCCGGCTCACCCAATACGAAAGCGCCAGATACCGCAATTATGACGTGACCTACGATTATTCCAATCTGGACCTGTACAGCCGTATGTATCCGGCCATGAACGAAATCGAAGAATATCTTGAAGAAGACGGAAGCAAACCATTCCTTCTTGTAGAATACTGCCATGCCATGGGAAACGGCCCTGGCGATTTAGAGGATTATTTCCAGCTCATCCAGAAAGACGACCGTATGTGCGGAGGATTTGTCTGGGAATGGTGTGATCATGCCATTGCCCACGGAAAAACGGAAAGCGGTAAAACCATTTATTATTATGGTGGCGACCACGATGAAGAACTTCACGATGGAAATTTTTGTATGGATGGCCTGGTATTCCCAGACCGTACTCCTCATACTGGGATTTTAGAATACAAAAATGTTTACCGACCAGTGCGGGTTGTCTCTTATGATCAGGAAACTGGAAAACTGGTTTTACATAATTACCTGGATTTTGATGATCTAAAAGATTATCTGGATATTCGCTTTGAGGTAATCAAGGACGGGCTGTCCACCGTACAAAAAGGAAAACTTTCTCCATTCTCTGTAATGCCACATACAGACGGCGTGACCGAGTTAAACGTAACCATTCCCAACGAAGGAAAAATCTATTTGAAACTGATATACCGTTTAAAGAAGGAAACACCTTTCCTGAAGAAAAATTTCATTCTTGGATTTGATGAGATCCTGCTTAAAAATGAAGACGGAAGAAACCAGATGGCTTTAAGCTGGCTAAAAAAAACGGACCAGGTAAAAGAGATCCGGGTACATGAAACAGACACAGAAGTGACTATAAACTCAAAAGATTTCACTTATACACTGGACAGAAGGACCGGTCTTTTTGAACAGATGCAGTTTTCCGGCCGCAACTATCTTATCCATCCAATGGAACTAAATATCTGGAGAGCCCCTACGGATAATGATATGTACCTGAAGTCCAAATGGAAAAAGGCACGCTATGATAGAGCATACACCAGGGCCTACACCGTAGAAACCATTCAGAATATGCATGGTATCTTTATCGTTTCTCATGTTGCTGTTGTTGCTGACTCCATTCAAAAAATCCTGGATATCACGATCAACTGGAAGATCGACAACGATGGAAAGCTCAGTTCTGTAATGTATGCGGAAAAAGATGATGAATTCCCGGTACTGCCAAGGTTTGGCATCCGGATGTTTTTAGATAAAAGACTGAAAAATGTGAGTTTTTATGGTATGGGGCCACAGGAAAGCTATCGTGATAAGCACCAAGGAGCTTACCATGCCTTATTCCGTACCAAAATAAACGATTTGCATGAAGATTATATCCGGCCTCAGGAAAATGGATCCCATTTTGATTGTGATTATGTGGTGTTCTCAGCAGCCCAGTTTGGTATTGCTGCAGCAGCAGAAAAGCCATTCTCCTTCAATGCATCCTGCTACACACAGGAGAAGTTGGAGGACACCGCGCATAACTATGAACTGGAGGAATCCGACAGCATCGTATTCTGTCTTGACTATGCATTAAATGGCATTGGCTCCAACAGCTGTGGTCCTGCTCTTCTGGAAAAATATCAGTTTGATGATACTTCTTTCCAGCTAGAATTTACTTTGGTTCCATTTTCCAAAGGCTAAAAATGATTATTTTCTGATTATGGGGCATTGTTATTTCGGATTACCGATACAGTAACAGTGTCCCTTTTACGCACGATATAAATGATTGAAAAAATCTGCATAAAACATTAAAAGCTCGTTGATATAATTATGAATTCTATTCATCCTAAATATCCCCTTTCTTTTTGTTTGCAGGTTCATTATAAAACCATTTCACTTTGCGAGCTTGTCAAATCGCAGTAACTATTAGCCAAATCTTGCATCAGGGCGATACGCTTCTTATCTTAATTTAGGAGAATTTTGAAATGCATTTAGTATACGAAAATACAAAGGAAGAGATTATTGCAATAAAAAAGACACCGGTCCACCGGCCACCGCATCTACATAATGCGCTGGAAATTGTATATGTTACAGAGGGATGCGTTGAACTCGGTGTTGGAGAAGAACTTTTCCATATGAATCAGGGCGACATTGGTTTTATCTTTCCAAATATCATTCACCACTATCAAGTATTTTCATGTCAGCGCAATCAGGCAATTTATTTAAACGCTTCTCCATTCCTGGTTGACCGGTTTACAGATATTTTGGAAAACAAAGCGCCAAAGCCACCCGTAATAAAAGCTTCCTCTATAGAACCTGATGTTTATCATGCATTTAATTCCATTCTCGGCGCACAAAAGGACGACATTACATTGGTCCAGGCGTATCTGCAGATTATACTGGCAAGATGTATCCCAAAATTTCAGCTGGTTGAGAAGAAGTCTGTCGGAAGCACGGACCTGATCTACCGCACGGTATCTTATGTCTCCGGAAATTTTAAGCATTCCATTACGCTGGAAAGCATGGCCAGAGATCTGGGTGTCAGCAAGTATGTTCTGTCTAGGATTTTTTCTAAAACATTCCATAAAAACTTCAACCAGTACCTGAATGATGCCCGGTTGGGATATGCATGTCAGCGACTTGAAAATACCAATGATACAATCACGGAGCTCTGCCTTGACAGTGGATTTAAAAGTTTGCGCACTTTTAACCGTGCGTTTAAGGAAAAGTTCAAAACTTCCCCCAGTGAATACCGGAAAACATTTGTTAGAAATTGGAATATGATGTGATGTCAAGAAATTGGAATATGATATGATTGCCGAGCGCATGATCCTATGATATACTGATGGGACGGCAAGTCAGAGCACATTAATATGACCAGACAATATATGCAGAGAAGATATTCGAATATCTGGAGTATCACTTGATACAGAAAAGAAAGTTTCCTGATCTTCGCGGAAGTAATTCTATCCATATTAACATATTGTCTAGTGAATGATAAAACCGTGGGACACAAGTGGATAGCTCGCTTATGCTTTGCCCTATCAAACAATCGAACGAAAATCCCCCACTTCAAGCGTTTGCTAAGTGGAGGTATGTCGCATAGGATTTTTTTGTTCATACTTGATTTCATATTGTCCATGACATTAAATTCACATGTACATGCAGATAGGCACTTTCGATTCCAAAAGTGCCTGCTGTTTGTCAAACTCTACATTTTTCTTTATCTTTATAGTATAACTCTATGGACTGATCAAATGCATTTTCCTCATAACACATTTTTTCCTGTCCGCGGCCTACAGCCCCGCCTTTTCTGGCATCCATCTTAGGGTCTGTGTAACGATCAAACCACTCTTCCATTTCAGACTTTAAGCGCTGGATCTGCTCTTCCCAGACTGGGTTTCCATAAAGGTTATTTTCTTCATCTGGATCCGTGGAAAGATCATAAAATTCGCAGGGACCATCACCGTAGCGGTGGATATATTTTAATTTTCCCTTCTTGATCATACGGGTCTTGCTGTATTCATCAAAAACTACGATACGATCCTCATATTCAGCAGTTGGATGATTGATCTGTTCCAGCAGACTCCTTCCAGGTTGCTTCAACTCCAATTCATATTCACAGCCGGCCAGGGACAGAATGGTTGGGAAAATATCGTACTGTCCTGCCATAGCAGAGCAAGTGCTTCCTGGTGCCTCGCAGCCAG
Organism: uncultured Clostridium sp.; assembly: GCA_900541315.1. Classification (GTDB taxonomy): domain Bacteria; phylum Bacillota; class Clostridia; order Lachnospirales; family Lachnospiraceae; genus Enterocloster. Next base: position 5,369 of record UQJF01000059.1, read on the forward strand.
GTACTTTGATGATGAACGGTACCTTTACAGAAGAATCATACATATTTGGTGGATAGGTTCCGTTTCCTTTACCCCAGATACCATGCTGTCCTAAGTTCATACCATTGTCAGAAGCAAAGATGATCACCGTATCGTCCTCCAAGCCATGGCCCTCTACCCAATCCATGATCTTGCCGACACCCGCATCCATGGCAGAAATTGCCGCATAGTAGCCGGTCAGGTATTCCCGTCTCTTCTCCGGTGTATCCCCGATCGGACAGGTATTTGCCTGCCACGGGTGAATCGGCAGATCCGGCGTATCCTTAAATTCGCAGTCCTTGTAAAGATCCCTAAATTCCTTTGGATGTTCATTTTCTTCCCACGGGCTGTGTGGCGCTGTGTAATGGACACTTAAATAAAACGGTGCGCCTTCACCGGACATTTTATCCAGATACTCAAGAGCATGGTTTGTAATGGTGTCAGTGATATATTCATGAGAAATGGAAAGCACTCCGTTTTCAAAAATATCTGCATCATAATAATGGCAGCCGCCTCTTCCAACGGTGAAATAGTACTCAAATCCTTTTTTCTTGTTGATGTTATCACCCATGTGCCATTTTCCACTTAACGCACAATGGTAACCATTTTCAGCCAGATACTCCATATAAGTCTTGTGGCCTTTTAAATAATCAATGGCTTTATCTTCCATGTCGAAACCGTCCATCACAGCCATATGGGGATATTTCCATGCATCCAGATTGCCTTTTTTCAGCCAGTCCTGGATACCATGGCAGGAAGGGATTTTTCCAGTTACAATGCTGGCTCTGGCCGGTGAACACACCGGAGATGTGCAGTAAAACTCATCAAAAGTGGTTCCCTGCGCTGCCAACCGTGTTAAATTCGGAGTCTTAATGTCATGGTTTGTCTCCGATTCTACTGCCCATGCCCCCTGATCATCCGTAATGATAAAAATGATATTTGGTTTCTTTTTCATAATCAATCCTTTATCCTTTCCTTTATCCTTTCACACCACCTGCTGTAAGACCGCCGATATAATACTTCTGCGCTGCCAGGAAAATGGCAAAGATCGGTAAAATGGAGATAACGCTGGCAGCCATGATCAGGCTGTATTTTAATCCAGTTTCATCCATGAAGTTTACCAGTCCCAGGTTGATGGTGTAGAGATTTTTATTATTGATGAAGATAAGTGCATTATCATAATCATTCCAACTCCATGTAAAGAACAGAATGACCAGTGTTACCAGCGCCGGCTTGCAAAGGGGTGCTATAATCTGGAAACAGATGCGCATATCTCCCGCCCCGTCAATGCGAGCTGCTTCAGAAAGTTCCTCCGGTATCTGCAGCATGTACTGGCGCACCATAAACACGCCGTAAATGGAAAATGCAGCCGGAAGGATCAGTGCCCAATGGGTATTGTAAATGCCCATTTCCTTAAACATCAACATTTTGGGCACCATTAAAAGCTGATGGGGAATCATCATGGTCGCCAGATAAAGAAGAAAGATCTTATCCCTTCCTGGAAACTTTATCTTGGAAAATCCATATCCCGCAAGGATGGAAGTTGTTACTGCAAACCCAACAGAAAGCAGTGTTACCTTCGCTGAGTTTAAAAACATCAATGAATAACTGTATTTACCAAACCAGACTTCTTTGAAATTCTGAAGGTTCAGATAATCCGGAATCAGTCGGAATGGCACTGCGAATATATCCGCCTCTCTCTTAAAACTGGCAGAAACCATCCAGATAAAAGGAACAATACACAGCAGTACTAGCGACCAGAGACAGAGGCTACATATTATTTTTGCGATTCTTTTATTGTTCTTCATTTCATCATGCCCCCTTACTCTTCATTACGCTTCTGGATGCGGAACTGCAGCCAGGTAATGAAGAAGATGATCGCTAACAGGACGATTCCCTGAGCAGATGCGAATTCCAGTTTACCAAACTGGAAAGCTGTACGGTAAATGTTGTATACCAACATGGTTGTGGCCGTTCCAGGTCCACCGTGGGTCATCAGGTTGATCAGTCCAAACACCTTGAAAGAGTTGATCACCGATGTGATGACGATAAAAAAGGTGGTTCCTGAAAGCATGGGGATCGTTACATACCAGATACGGGCAAGCCCGTTTGCTCCGTCAATGGCAGCTGCTTCATACAGATCTTTAGATACATTGATCATACCGGAAAGGAACAGGATCACGGTATAGCCCATGTTCTGCCATACACAGATCATCACAATCGTCGGCAATGCCCAGTGAAGATCTGAAATAAAGACCGGCGGATTTGACATTCCAAGTTTTCTAAGTAAATTCAAAATCGGTCCATTATTAGAAAAAAGAGCCAGCCATACCGCGGAGATCGCTACAATATTTACGATATATGGCAGATACAGTCCCAACTGTACAAATTTCTTTCCGACTACATATTCATTTAAGAGATAAGCCACAATGAAAGACAGTACGATTAAAATCACCACATAGCTAACCGTGAACACAATGTTATTGATGAGGGAAGCGCGAAACCACGCATCCCTCCATATTTCAATGTAGTTGGAAAATCCTACGATCTTAATGCCTTTAAATCCTTTGGAAAAGTCCCACTTCGAGATACTTATAATAAAGCTGAAAAGCATGGGAACGGTCCAGAATATAAGCACACCAATCAGGTTGATGCCGATAAAAGCATAGCCCTTTGCGGCAGTTTTAAGTTTCTTGCGCTTTTGTTTATCCATAGGTCATCACCTGCACTACTGTTCCTGAGCGATTTTCTCATCCGCTCTCTTTTGGGCATTTTGTAAGGTCTCTTCTACAGACTGGGCACCTGCAAATACCTTATCAAATTCCTCAGTCAGAATAGTATTGATCTCTGTTGCAACTGGCATGTTCTTACGTACATAAAAGTCAGTTGGTGTCAGATAGATATTTTTAGCACTTTCCATATCAAACAGATCAGACTGCTCTCCAAAGATCAGAGAAGCCACTTTATCTGCATCATATTTCTTGCACGCTGGGATTCTTGCATATGGCGCAACATAATCCATACCTTCTTCCAGATACCATTTTATGAACTTCATAGCTTCCTGTGGATGCTGAGATTTGGAATTGATGCTTAAGTCATCGCTGTAAGAAGTGGTATAGTTATTTTCCTGATCTGCAGACAGTCTTGGCATTCTTGCAAAACCAACCTTGAAATCGTGAGGATAATTGTCTGTATCCTTTACATTTCTTACGACCCAGTCACCAAATACCATGGCAGCCTTGCCAGTTAAGAGCATATTTGCAGGCTCCATTTTCTGTGTGGTTACATCTACATAACTTGGTTCAATTCCTTCTTCTACACGCTGTAAGTACTTCTCGGTAAGATCTTTTACATCTTCTGTATCAATGGCTGCGGATTTTCCATCTGGAGCATACATCCAGTCAAGCCCCAGCTTGCTCTCAATCATACGAAGAGCCGGCTGACCTGCATCATATCCTGGGAAAAACCAGCCATAAACCTTATCGTTTCCTTCTCCCTTTGTCAGCTTTCTTGCTGTATCAATGAACTCATCGTAGGTCCAGTCATCGTTTGGATATGGAATTCCGGCATCATCAAACATCTGCTGGTTGTAAAGGATAGTGGAGGTAATACGCTTTGCCGGAAGGCTGTAATAATGACCATTGATCTCCTTCTGTTTAATGTTTTCATCATAATCATCTTCCAGACTGAAGCCGGCGCCTTCAAACAGTTCGTCCAGTGGATACATATATCCGTTCTCAATCCTCTTCATTAAAAGAACGTCATTCATATTTAAAAATACATCAATGGAATCATCCGACATCAGTGTCATATCCAGTTTTGTATTTCCTGCATCGTCATTGACGTATCTTGTATACTCTACCTGGAGATTGGGATCTATTTTATTAAAAGCTTCACATACCTGCTCCGGCCCCATATTCTCTGCAAAAGATCCCCACCAGTGAAGTACGACCGGCTCTGTGGAGCTTTCTGCGGATGCATTGCTTTCCCCCTTTGTGTCTGCTGTCGTGCTGGAACTGGAATTTCCGCAGCCGGACAGTACGGAAACTGCCATCACTGCTGATAACCCCAATGCAACTGTTCTTCTTGTTTTCATAATACCTTCCTCCTTTTACTTGTTGGCTTTATTATAGACCCGATACCCCTTGTTTTTGAACGGAGAATAAAAAGGCAAATTGGTATTTTTTTACGCTTGTGGTAATATTTTTTGAAAAATGGTACTTTTTTACGCAATTTTCAAAGATACTTTTTTTTGAACTTTCACTATTGTATACTTTAAACACAAGATACCGCTTTAAAATCTCAGCAATATAAGGAAGAGGGAGGATTTATTATGATAAAACATACTTTTATGAAACTAAACCTGTCCTGCCGTTTATTCCTTATTATTATTGTTCTGTTCCTCGTTCCTTATCTGACCCTATTTTCATGGGTGTACAAAAAAGCTGAAACCATTATCCGAGACAAGGCTCAGTCACTGGAACGAGAAAATCTGAACCAAACAAAAAATGACATTGAGAGTCTCTGCCTAAACATGATTCAGGCTTCTGATTATCTGATATCCTTAAATAATTACAGCGTTCTTTACCGTGAATCCGCAACAAAGGGATATTCCTATTTAAAATGCTGGCAGGATGCCAATGAGCAGATCCAGAATGTAAATAATTCCCTGTTAAGTTCCAATGCTGACATCAGTGTTTTATCCAATGACCAACTGCTCTACTCCACGCTTCCCCAACAGAAATTCCGCTTTGAGGATTTTTTTGCGGAGCAGATAGTTCCGTCGGTATATTTTACGAACGCCCACCAGAGTTACCGCCGTTTTGAAAGCAATCAGACTTTCGTTTCCTATATTAGAAAGCTCCCGCCATTTTCACCGAAAAGCTTTTATCTGGTCATCTCCCTTCCTGCCAGCAGCTTTTCCAACCTGTTAGGGTCCACTGCAGGAACCATGGGACTATGTGATTCTTCCGGCTATACCATCTGCGGGATCCATACCCCAAAAGGCAGTAAAGATTTCCAGGAAGAAATCTCCATTCATCTTTCAGGCTGGCGCCTGACGGATACCATTTCTACGGAATTTCTCTATCAGGATATCTATGAACTGCGCACTTTCATGTTTGTTGTATCCCTGGGACTATTAATGATATGTCTTCTGGCCACATTTTTCGCTATTTATTCGCAGCTACGTCCACTTTTTAAGCTGAAAGAACAGATGCAGCAGGTTATGGCTGGGAACCTGAATGCCGAAATCGCCACTACCGATTCCAAAGATGAGATCAGCAGTCTTTCCCGAACCTTCAACAACATGGTTACAGAGATTGGCCATCTGATTGAGGAAATACAGGTCACCCAGAAACGGGAAAGTGAGCTGCGCTTTGAAATGCTTCTGGCCCAGATTAATCCCCATTTTCTCTTTAATACCCTAAACTCCATCAAATGGATGTCCGTAATGTCCGGGACAGAACACATCACCAACACCATTACCGCCCTTGGCCGGCTTCTTGAGATCAGCATGAATAAGGTCAATGACGTGCTTCCTATTGAAGAAGAGCTGGAAAACATCAAAAGTTATATCAAGATCCAACAGGTGCGCTATCCTGGCCGTTTCGATGTGACCTACCACATAGAGAAGGGAATTTTAAAAGAGCACACCTTAAAACTGATTCTACAGCCCCTGGTGGAAAATTCCATTCTCCACAATATTGAAGCACGGGATTTTCTCATGATTGATATTTCCGGCCGGTGTGAAAACGGCATTATCATCCTACAGGTTCAGGATAATGGAACAGGCATGGATGCAGATACTATGAAAGAAATCCTAAAGCCCAAAAAGCAGGGTAAAAAGGGGTATGTCTTCTTTGGTCTCGGCGTGAGCAATGTCCAGGAACGCATACAGCTGGCTTATGGTCCTGATTACGGCTTACAATATGACAGTGACGGCAACTCTTTTACAACCGTGACGATCCGCTTCCCGCAACATAAACAGATAGACAGCCTTCTGTCCAAAAGGAGAGAGAACAATGATAAAGGTACTGATTGCAGATGATGAACCATTGGTAAGGGCCGGCATCAAAACCGTCCTTCCATGGAATATGTATGGTTTTGATGTGATTGCAGAAGCAGCCGATGGCAAAGAAGCTTACGAAAAAATCTTAAAACTCAAACCCGATATTCTGATCACCGACATCAAAATGCCGGGAATGGACGGAATAACTTTACTCAAACACCTGAAACAGGAAAAAATATCCATCCAGTCTCTAGTCCTAAGCTGCTTTGATGAGTTTGAACTGGTCCGTGAAGCTATGAAGTACGGTGCCCATGATTATATCCGAAAGCTTTCTATTGATCCGGCCAAACTGCTGGAAGTCTTAAAGGAAATGAAAGAGGCCATCTCTGACCAGCCGGAAAAGAACGCTTCCTTTTCTTTAAATACAGACGATCTGAAATATCTTTTTATCAAGCGCCTTCAAAATCAGGGGTTTGAGGATCATGAGCAGGTGGAGAATGTACTCCATAACATCAAACTGGATATTTCCATTCAGGATTATCACCTGATCCGTTTTTCCTTTGAACCAGATACTGCTCCGATTACGGATACCAATCGCAAAAACTTGATCTATAACCTGTTAAACCAGATCTGCGTACGTTACCCAGGACAGGAACTGTTTTCCCTTGATGAAAAAGGATACCTTCTTATATCCAACACAAAGAAAGATCTTCTCCTCTGCCGCCAGATTGGAGCTGCCATGAAACAATACGTCAATCAGACCGTATATTTCGGTATCAGTCCTTTATTAAAGGATGAAACTTCTTTTAAAGCCGGAATGAAACAGGCCGAAGAAGCCCTTTCTGCCTGCATTTTTTATGAGCGAAGTGAACCGCTACCTTATCCTCTGCTTACCTCCGTAGGCTTTCCATTCATTACGGATTCCCAGGCCCAGGAACTTTATATTGCCCTTTCCTCCGGAAACAGTGAAAAATCTTCGGAACTGGTCCAGCGCTTTTTACTATGGCTTAAAAGCGGCCTATTCTATCCTTTTCAGTGTTACTCTTATATGGAAGAGATCCTGAACATTTTCATCCGGGTTGCCAGGGAACTGAATTTTTCCCTTTATCAGATGACAGAGGATGAAAACAACATTCTAAGGCGCATCCGCCAGGCCCATACCTTACAGACCTGCCAGAAAATCCTGTCTGATTTTATTATGGAGTTTTCAGAATTGGTCCGCGATAAGCATTCCGGAGAGAGGTCTGAAATTTTGAAGATAAAGGAATATGTCCAGCTTCACTATAGCGAAAATATCGACTTAAACCTGGTTGCCAGTCTCGTGAATGTCACGCCATCCCATTTAAGCAATCTTTTTAAGAAAGAGACCGGCAACAACTTCTCTTCCTACCTCACCGATGTGCGGATGCAGGCAGCAGGCAAACTTTTAAAATCCCCAGACATGCTCATTTATGAAGTTGCTGAAAAGACGGGATATTCCAATGGCGGATACTTCGGAAAAGCTTTTAAAAAATACTGGGGCGTCTCCCCGGAAGAATATAAAAAAGAAAAACGTTAGGAGTTTTTATCATGCCACCAATCAGCGTGCTTATGAAACCATCCTCCGGCATGTGCAACATGCACTGCGACTATTGCTTTTATTGTGATGAGGCCCAGAAACGCCTGCAGAAATCCTACGGGTTCATGTCGGAAGAAACACTAAAAAATGTAATACGAAAGACCATCCTGCGGGCGGAAGGCGTTGTTTCCTATGCTTTTCAGGGTGGCGAACCTACCCTTCGGGGACTCGATTTTTTCAAGAAGGCGGTTGCCTATGAAAAACAGTATAACCGCAATCACATCAAGGTGCAGAATGCTTTTCAGACAAATGGGTATCTTTTGGATGATGAATGGTGTGCATTTTTCAAGGAAAACCACTTTTTAGTTGGGCTTTCCTTAGACGGTATCCGGGAGACCAATGATATTTACCGCCATGCTGCCGGGTATGAATCCGTGTTTGAGCGCATTTTCGGTGCTGCCAGACTTCTGCAAAAGCATGGCGTAGACTTTAATATTCTTACCGTTGTAACGGGAAATACCGCGGCACATATCACTGAAATCTATGATTTTTACCGCAAAAATGGCTTAGGATATCAGCAGTATATCGCCTGTCTGGATCCCTTAGAGGAACCTCATGGGCAAAATCCTTATGCTCTCTCACCGAAACAGTATGGGGAGTTTCTGATCACACTATTCCACCTATGGTATAAAGACTGGAAAAGGGGCCGCCAGCCGTACATCCGCCAGTTTGAAAACTACATCGGCATCCTAATGGGATACCGCCCGGAGGCCTGCGACCAGTGCGGTATCTGCAACATACAAAATGCCGTGGAAGCAGACGGCAGTGTGTATCCCTGCGACTTCTATGTACTGGATGAGTATAAACTAGGAAATTTTAATACAGATCAGTTGGATTCGATTGACAGGAAGCGGGCGGAAATCGGTTTTATTGAACGCTCCAAAAAGCTGAAGAAGAACTGCCTGTCCTGTCCATATTTTTCCATCTGTCGTGGCGGATGCCAGAGAAACCGTGATCTGGATATGGCAAGTGGACTTTATGTAAATTATTTCTGCGAAAGTTATAAAATGTTTTTCGACGCCTGTCTCCCGCTCATGAAAGAAGTTGCTGCAGCCGCGCAATGATTGTTACCCAAAAGAAAACTCTAAATATTCCTTTTCTCTTCAGAATTTATGGAATATTTAGAGTTTCTTTATTTCAGACTTACTAATGTATTTTATCTGACTTACCGGGCATTGAATGTTCTTTCAGAAGAATGTGATCTGATTCAGTCAGAGCTATATCGCAATCCAAAGTCTGTTTTAAAACGTAACGATGGAGTTCTTTACTACGACTGTACCAACTACTACTTTGAGATTGAACAAGAAGATGGAGATAAAAAATACGGAAAAAGTAAAGAACACCGTCCAAACCCTATCGTGCAGATGGGACTCTTTACCGACGGAGATGGAATCCCACTGGCTTTCAGCATATTTCCAGGAAATCAAAATGAACAGACATCTTTGAAACCGCTCGAGAAAAATCATAAAAATCTATTCTCCATATCTGATTCAGAAAAAAGACTATATAATAAAACGAAACTACACCGCTGAAAAAACTAGATAGAATAAGGCTTTCAGCGGTGTTTTGATAAATTTGACTGTCAAAAATTTAATTATATCGTAAAATAGATCGTTTGTCAACAGTGATTTTGAATTTTTTGAAAAGTTTTAATTTCTGTATAAACATCAAAAAAATGTACAATTACAACAATGGCAGATTCTCATCTGTGATCTCACCTTTGATAACTACATTTGTAGGTCCTGTAAGGAAAATACCGTGAACGCAAAGATCGCTATCCTTCACGTCATTGATCTCTTCAATATCTATATAAAGATTTCCTCCAGGAACATTAAACTTTACATTATTTCCGGAAACCTTTCCAAAATATGCAAGAACTGCTGCCGCACAGCCTGTTCCGGTTCCACAGGCATAAGTAAACTCTTCAACGCCACGCTCAAATGTACGTTCACACACCTCATCATTACCAATGACTTCAACAAAATTTACATTCGCCCCTTTTGGAAGTGCGCTGTTCCATCTTAAGGCACGTCCAAGTTCACGAAGTACATTTTCATTGGCATCCATAAGATGCTCAGCTCCACAAATGCGGGAAACATTTCCCTGATACTCAACAACCAGATGAGGAATTCCCGGATCGCCAAGTTCAAAATAGCTGCCTTTTATTGTAAAATCCCCCGCACCATTCCAAATATTATATTGATCATCCAGCCTGTATTCTCTGTTAAGCTCAACCACACTGGGATCATTTAACCGGATACGGTAAAGCTGCTTATTAATACGTTTTCCGGTAATAATACCTGCCGTTGTTTCAACAACAGGTTCTTCACCTGCAAATCCATTTTCATATCCATAACGGCAAATGCAGCGGGCTCCATTTCCACACATCTCTCCTGCCATGCCATCTGCATTATAAAAGCGCATACGATAGTCAGCCTTCACACCGGCACTTGGCTTGTCAACTGCCATAAAACCATCAGCACCTATGGACATGTGCCTTTTGCAAAGTATTCTTGCGCACTCTGAAAGTTGTTCTGCCGAAAGCTGTTCTTTTATATTATTAATAATAATAAAATCATTTCCAGCACCATTCATTTTCCAAAACTCCATAGAATTCCTCCTTCCAAAGGTTTTGCACAATATTACTTATTCTTTCCGTCAAGAATATCCACAATAGTCTTCTCCGTTCCTGTCATACCAGGTGATGCGATCAGCCCCATATTGCGCATGGTCTCTTCTGGAGTTGCGCCATTAATGCCGTGGGCATTGTAAATATATACGCCGTCCATAGCCAGTTCTACAGAGTCAAAGGCTGCATCTACTGCCACAATGCCTTTCATGGCACATCCCTGATTGCCGCCGTCACAGATCATACCTGTAATACTGCTTGCCATATTATTGATAACTTTTTCCATAGTCTCTGCACCGGCGCCTTTTAACCATGCCAGTGCACAGGCCATTCCCGTTCCTGCTGCAATAGCACAGCCGCAGAATGCAGACAGCTTGCCGGAATATTCCTTAATGTACATACATACCAGATAGCTTAGTGCAGTAGCACGAAGAAGCTGCTCATCTGTATAGTTATTGATCTTGTATACAGCATATAACGGCATGGTTGCAATAATACCATGGGCACCGGAACCGGTGATGCTCATAGCTGGTTTTGAAAGACCGATGACTCTCGCCTCAATCGCTCCATTGCAGAATAATGAAGCAGTCTTTCTTTCATCTTCTGATACCAGAAAACCACCATTCTTCTTTAACAGATATGGTCCGTAGGTAGTCTTTGGACTCTTTAAGCCTTCCTGAAGCAGCTCATAGTTTACTTTATATGCTTCTTTGATAAAATCCAGTTCCTGTGCAGAAACAGTATTTACATACTCTACCATCTGCGCCAGGGTATACTGATGGATCAGCGGTGTAGCCTCTTTGCTCTCCTGTGCTGCTTTTGCTTCCTTTTCAAATACTACAGTTCCATTTTCTGTGATCTTTGTAATATTTGTGTGGGCATCCTGAATAGTAACAACTGCCTCTGAGTCTTCTCCTGTTACAGTTGCTTCAATGAAAATGCGGCTGGTAATACTGCTCATGGAAACTGATATCATTCCTGCTTTGATCATTTCGCCTGCAGCATCTTCCTCTGCCTTTCCAATACCTTCCAGACATTCCAGGCCCTTCTTTGGATCTGCAGCAACAGCACCTAAAGCTGCAGCATAATAATTTCCCACCTCACTTGTTCCCGGAATGCCGCAGGTAAAGGCATTTTTATACATACCGCTGTTTAATCTTAAACCTACCCTTTTTACAGTGCCTTTTATATGAGCTTTTGCTGTGGATACAGCAAAAGCAATGGCTCCCGGTTCTGTAACACCAAGAGCTGGTTTCATGTCACTTTTTATCAGTTCTGTTAATGTATGCATCATATTTTCTCCTAAATCCTATATACAACAGATTTCGCAAAAAAGGATACTGCAAAATGTTGTTCTCATTTCACAGCACCCTCCTTTACATTCTCCCTTACCGCTTGCGCGATGACTTACATTTTTTTATACTGTATCTTAATGAACGATCACAAAAGAAAATTTCCCTGATCACTTTAAAACTTCTGCCAGATCTAATGTGATATTTCCATCTTCTCTTATGAAGCACGGGATTCCAAGACGCTCTGTACCGCGGATCTGCACATACAGATCAGAGTTATCACGCAAGTTTAAGTATGCTTTAAGATCTGCATGACAGGATAAAATGTCTTTAAAATCAATTTCAATACCTGCTGCAGCAAGCTGATGTAAAGCATAAAGGGTGTCCGGGCAAAGATGACTTCCAACTACTGTAACTTTCATAGTGATTTCTCCTCGTCTTTTATGTGTTCTTTATAAATGTTGGGGTCAAACGGTATTTTGACCCCCTGATACCGGATTGCTACGTGCTTGCGCTCTGCTGCCAGCCAGTTCAGGCAGCTTATCCATAAAGCGCTGTCTCTTATACACATCTGACGCTGC
>UQJF01000060.1 GCA_900541315.1 uncultured Clostridium sp.
ACGAGATGTAGCTCCGTCTCGTGGGCTCGGAGATGTGTATAAGAGACAGGCTCCCATGTCCGTTCTTCCCGGTCAAAGCCGGTTTCCAGACTTTCAGAACGCATCCTCTCTTCTTCTGATACACTTAAAGACAGGTTTAAAAGGTTTTCCCTCTTCTGGTCTGTATTGGCTGTATTGGCTGCAATTGCCATATCTGTTATATTTTCCTGCTTTCTTACGCCCTTTCCCAAATACTTATGCATCAAAACATAGCTAATATGACATTTTCGGATCTGTCTTACTTCAAAAATCCATTAATGATCTGATTCTCTGCTTCTTCCTCAGTCAGTCCTAATGTCATCAGTTTGATCAGCTGCTCACCGGCAATCTTTCCGATAGCTGCCTCATGGATCAAAGCTGCATCTACGTCATTTGCTTCCAGTCCCGGAACTGCCAGGATCTTTGCATCGTCCATGATAATGGCGTCACATTCTGTATGACCGCTGCACTTTGCATTTCCTGCAATGCTGGCACGGAAGGTCTGTTTGGATGTTCCCTTAGCAACGGAACGGGATACTACATCGGCACTGGAGCCTTCACCATTTAACTCTACCTCATAGATACTTTCAGCTACCTGGGCCCCATGAGTGAGAAGACGCTCTCTTACTACCAGTCTGGCACCTGCTGCCAGTTTCGCTGTATTGGTCCGGATGGTAGAGTCAACCCCCTTGATCTGGACCATCTCCATTTCCATCTGGCTGTTTTCTTCCATATATACTTCTGTTCCCGGATTCAGAACACGTTTTCCTGTACCGTCACCTTCACCGTAATGCTTTTCTACGTATTTAACTTTCGCATTCTTTCCAATGAAAAATCTGTGGATGCCGTCATGCTCAGAGTCCTGATCGCCACAGTTGTGGATACCACAGCCTGCTACGATCACTACATCAGAGTCTTCGCCAATGTAGAAATCATTGTAAACCATTTCTTTTAATCCGCTGGCACTTACCACTACCGGAATATGGACACTTTCATGCTTTGTTCCCGGCTTGATCTTAATATCAATTCCCGGTTTATCTGTTTTAGTTGTAATATCAATGTTGGCTGTGGTACTTCTTCCAGCCATTTTCCCGTTAGCACGGATATTGTAAGCACCTTCCGGTACTCCGTGAAGGTCAGCTACTTCTGCAAGAAGTCTCTCCTGGATCTGATCCATCATTACCGATCCTCCTTTCCGTCATTTCCCGTAAAACCGGAACAAACGCCTACTGCTGCTGCGGTTCCCATAATTTCAGGCATGATCTCTTCTCTGGTTCCCTGTTTTACGATCTTGCCATCTGCGATCACAACGATCTCATCTGCAATATTTAAAATACGCTCCTGATGGGAAATAATGAGAATGGAGCCATTATTATTCTTTCTCATACGCTCAAATACCTGGATCAGGTTCTGGAAGCTCCAAAGATCGATCCCCGCTTCCGGTTCATCAAAAACAGAAAGCTTTGCATTTCTTGCAATAACAGTAGCGATCTCAATTCTCTTTAATTCACCGCCTGAAAGACTTGCGTTGATCTCACGGTTGATATAATCTTTTGCGCAAAGTCCTACCTCAGACAAATACTGGCATGCCTGCGCTGCTGATAGCTTCTTTCCTGATGCCAGACGCAGAAGGTCTAACACCTGAACACCTTTAAAACGGACTGGCTGCTGGAAGGCAAAACTGATGCCCATTCTTGCTCTTTCCGTAATGTTCTTCTCTGTAATATCTTCTCCGTCAAAGAAAATCTGACCGCCGGTCGGACGTTCGATCCCCATGATCAGCTTTGCTGTGGTGGATTTTCCACCTCCATTTGGTCCTGTAATGACCACAAATTTGCCGTCATTCACCTTCAGGCTGATATCTTTGATGATTCCTTTTTCTCCCTTGTCATCATTTACTTCAAAGGAGAGATGTTTTAATTCCAGCATCTGCTGTACCCCCACCTTTCTTTATTATTCCAAATAATAGCTTTCCACTTATCTTCTCCAAAATATCCGGAAAGCAAAAACAGGAAGCCAGTTTCCTGACCTCCTGCTCATCTCCTGCAGAAGAAGGGAGTCGAACCCTCAAGGTATTACTACCACACGGACCTGAACCGTGCGCGTCTGCCAATTCCGCCACTTCTGCATTTGCTTATTTAATTAAGCACGGCACTTTTAAGTACCAGTGCGGGAGATGGGACTTGAACCCACACGATCATGCAACCACAAGATCCTTAGTCTTGCCTGTCTGCCAATTCCAGCACTCCCGCAGCACGTGTTATAATATAGCACAGTTTTTTCAGTTTTGCAATACCTTTTTTGAATTTTTTTTATTTTTCCATCTCTTGTACACAATATCCCTATATGCTATACTGGGGTTAGTGCTGATAACACAGGTATAGCCTATGTTATGGGTCTTTTTTTATCTTTGCAAAATTTTATGATGTTAGGGTCAAAAGATTTTTTGACCCCTCTGATACCGAATTGCTACGTGCTTTGCACTCCCGTAATTCTTTTATTTAAAAATTAAATTTTACGAATGGAGAATTTTCTTATGAAAAAGCCATCTGGAGACCTGACTCAGGGATCACTTTGGAAAAATATTTTTATCTTCAGCATCCCTTTGATACTTTCCAATATCCTTCAGGTTCTTTTTAATATGTCGGATATTGCTGTAGTAGGACGTTTTGCCGGTCCATTGGCCCTTGGCTCTGTAGGATCTACTACCATTCTGGTAACTATGTTTACCGGCTTCCTCATTGGTCTTTCCGGTGGTATCAATGTACTTACGGCCCTGTATCTGGGTGCTGGAAAGAAACAGGCACTTTCCCATACAGTGCACTCTTCACTGATCGTCAGCATTGCAAGCGGTCTGCTCCTTCTGTTATTTGGAGTGTGCTTTGCCCATCCGGTATTAGAGCTTTTAAAAACAAAGGAAGAACTGATTGATGGCTCTGTACTGTATCTTAGGATCTACTTCCTCGGAATGCCTGCTCTGGCCATTTACAACTGCGGTAATGCCATTTTCAGTGCTGCCGGTGATACTGCACGGCCTCTGCGTTATCTGCTGATCGCAGGTATTTTAAATGTGATCATGAACCTGTTTTTCGTTATCATCTGCCACATGGATGTAGCCGGTGTAGGAGCAGCCAGCGCCTTGTCCCAGTATGTTTCTGCAGGACTGATCCTGCGTGACCTGTTCCGTATCAATACAGACTACAAACTGCATTTATCCAGGCTGCGCCTTGACCCGTCAAAGACTGTGGATATTTTAAAGATCGGTATCCCATCCGGCTTTCAGAACGCTATTTTTGCCCTTGCAAACCTGTTCGTCCAGGTAGGTGTCAACTCCTTCAGTGCTACTATGGTTGCAGGAAATTCTGCTGCTACTAATGCAGATTCCCTGATCTATGATGTAATGGCAGCCATTTACACAGCCTGCGCAAGCTTTATGAGCCAGAACTTAGGCGCAGGAAAACGCGACCGGGTGCTGAAAAGTTACCTCATCAGCCTTGCCTATTCCTTTGGGATCGGAATGGCTATGGGACTTGCCTTAGTTGCCTTTGGCACCCAGTTTTTATCCCTGTTTACAGCAGATCCTGATGTTATTGCAGCCGGTCTTAAACGCCTTACCATCATGGGCTTTTCCTATGGTGTATCTGCTTTTATGGACTGCACTATCGCAGCTTCCAGAGCTTTAGGCAAAAGCTTTGCCCCCATGCTCATCGTTATCATGGGATCCTGCGTATTCCGTGTTATCTGGGTCTACACTGTATTTGCCTACTTTAAAACTATTCCTTCCCTGTATCTGCTTTATGTCTTCTCCTGGATTATTACAGCAGTGGCAGAGATCATTTATTTCCTTCATATTTACAAAAATACGTTTTCCCAAAAAACAGCCGTGGCATAGTGCCCGGCTGTTTTTTCTATTATCCAATATACCGATCCCTCTAACACGCTATCAGTGCGTTTTTTACTTTTATCCCTGATGTTGGGGTCAAAAATCCTCCTGCAAGCAAGCTTTCGTCAGATTTTTGAGCTTTTTCCTCTGGTATCTTACACATTCTCTGCCATCCTGCACACCATGCGGTAAGCATTCTCTAAAGACTGCGTAGAAGCAATTCCCTTCCATGCAATATCATGTGCTGTGCCATGAGCACAAGTCGTTGCCGGAAGTCTTAATCCGCCTCCAATGGTGATCCCCCGCTCAAATCCTTTTAATTTAAGAGCAATCTGTCCCTGATCATGGTACATAGTAACTACAGCATTGAATCTGCCGTCAAAAGCCTGTTTAAACAGAGTATCTGCAGGGAATGGCCCTTTGGCATGGATTCCCATCTTTTCAGCCGCTTTTACTGCCGGTCCGATCACTGTGATCTCTTCTTTTCCGCAAAGTCCTCCTTCTCCTCCATGTGGATTTAAAGCTGCCACACCAATCTCAGGTGTCTCATAACCGGCCTGTTTTAAGGTACGGTATGCCAGTTCAATAGATTCTAAGATTCCTTCTTCTGTAAGATTGTTACTGATCTCCGATACCGGGATATGACTGGTCACACGAGTGGTCCATACATTATCTAACATATTGATCTCACCGTATCCCTTTTTCTGCCCCAAAAGAAACGCAAACAGTTCTGTTTCACTTGCAACCGGATTGTGGGCCAGTTTCATGGCGCCTTTATTTAAAGGAGCATAACATACGCCTTTTACCAGGCCTTTTTTATAAAGCTCTACCGCACATTGGATCATTTCAATGCAGGACTTACCGCATATTTCATTTACCTGCCCTATGGTAAAGCAATCCGGCTCCTGCTCTCCTACAGAAAGCACTGGGATTCCCTTGAACCAATCTGCTTCTTCTGCTTTTTCCACTTGCTGCCATTTCAGCCCCGGAGCAAACTCCGCTACTGCTTTTTTCCATAATTTTACATTTCCAAGGATCAATGGCTTTCCACAACTAGCCAAAACTCCTTTATCTGCCAGTTTTACCACTAACTCCGGTCCAACTCCGCTTCCATCTCCTAAAAGCACTGCCACTATCGGCTTTTTCTTCGCTTCCATGATCTCTGCCACCTTTTTCAGATCTTCTTCACTTCCTACATTTCCAGGGAATACTACATAGGGAATACCCGGGAAACGGCTGTTTTCATCTGCCTCCCATACAGGAATACCCGGACGGATCTGTCCTAAGACCCAACCTCTGCTGATTTTAAGACCTTTTACGCCAATATCACTGGATGTAATACCACCCTTTGCAACAATAAAGGCCGGTTTTACCTTTAATTCCTCCACGATTCTTGTAAGATACCTGGAAATATCTGCTGCGACTTTTAATTCGTCCTCTGCATTTCCTGTATTTAAGTCCAGACGCTCTCTTCTGGTATAGACCACCGTTGTCCGTCCTTCCTTAATGGACTGGTTTACAAGTCCCATGACACGAGAAAACTCATTTTCCATCTTCTCATGATCCAGGATCAGATGCTGGTTAAACTCCACTGCCACTCTGTTTTTATCTTCTAACAAACATTTTAACTGGTCTGTGGTCTTCTTTACATGAGAACCGGCGACAATAAGTCCCCCTGCCTTTGTTTTTTCACGGATCATATCCCTTCTTGTAAGTAGGGGCTGGTCTGTGATCCGCCCAAGTACCTTTGGTACAGCTGCCGCACTGCGGAAAATAAAGCGTTTTCCTCTCTCTAAAGCCAGCTCATAACCACGTGCAAAAGCAATCATGTCCTCATAGCAGACTGCATTTACGATTACCTTTCCAAAATCACATACATCTTCCAGGCGGTCTGCGATCTTTTCCGGTGTACCATTCCGCAGATCTTCCAAAGAAAAGGAAAGCACATCTTCTTCCTTTACCTTTCCTGCGGTCTTCTCTTCGATCCACTTTTTCAGATCCGAAGCATGATATGAAAAAGTCTTATCTTTCGCAAACTCTGTCTCGCCAGCCGGAACCATTTCCCCGTCCTTTTGCACTACATAGTGAATATCTCCTGCTGTGATCCGTCCCCCTTCTAAAAAGAAAGGCGCAATGATCTCCCCGTCTATCTTTTCCCCACTGATTTCTTCCATCGCCTGTTTTAAGCACTGTGTTTCCAGTGGATAATGACCCCTTAAGGTAGAATCTCCCCGGCTGATCACAGTACAGGTCTTACCGCTCTCTTTTGCAGCCTGTGCAATATCTCTTCCCAACTGCAGATGCAGTTTTTCTGTCTCTTTCTGCTTTAAACTTCTGGAATTAGTCAGCACATAAAACAAAGGAGTTTCTTCCTTAAAGCCTTTTCTTATATGCTCCAGGTCATAAGCTGTATACACAGGAACATCATGAACAGTCTGTGTTCCCGTAGGATCATCATCAATGACTACGATCTTATGATCCTTTTTCACCTGTGTTTTATACCATTCTTCACAAAACTCTTTAGCACGTTCTTCCTGCCACACAGACACATCTCTTTGTTTCATCGCTCTCATCTCCTTCTTGCAGACATCTGATCCACCTGCTTTTGCAGGTTCTTTCACATGCCACATAACTCAAAAGGGAGAAAGCATCCACGCTTTCTCCCCTGTTCTGCTCACTTTTTTCTTTATGACAAATCAATTATATTCCGGCATCCAGTCTTTGTGTGCTTCAAACAGATCATCACACATGCTGACGATATCATCCATAGATAACTCAGCTGCCACATGAGGATCCAGCATAACTGCCTGGTAAACGGCATCCTTTTTCTTTGTCCTTGCTGCTTCAATGGCCATCAGCTGCACATTGATATTAGTGCGGTTTAATGCTGCTAACTGCTCTGGAAGCTCTCCTACATAAACAGGAGCAATTCCGGAAGCATCAGTCATACAAGGCACCTCTACGCAGGCATTGGATGGCAGGTTCGGGATCAGACCATGGTTGATCACATTTCCACCAAACTTAAATGGCTTGTTATTAACAATAGAATTAATGATCTTTGCCGCATACTCTCTGGACTCTTCATGGGTCAGATCCGGTGAATTGATCAGGTCTTCTCTCATCTTTGCCCACTCTTCAATGTTGCGGATACATCTTCTTGGATACTCATCTAATGGGATATTAAA
This sequence comes from uncultured Clostridium sp., assembly GCA_900541315.1. Classification (GTDB taxonomy): domain Bacteria; phylum Bacillota; class Clostridia; order Lachnospirales; family Lachnospiraceae; genus Enterocloster. Next base: position 7,087 of record UQJF01000060.1, read on the forward strand.
CCGTTCGATCAGCTCCGGATATTTATCCTTAATAAAGTATGGCATATACTCTGCATTATGCTCGCTGGACTCTGTTACATAATAGCCGAAGCGGTGCATGATCTCATGGCGGACCTTATCATTTTCCGGATAACCCTGTTCTTTGGAACGGCGTTTTACTTCCGGATAAAGGTCTACTCCGTCTTTGGATACTTCCAGCAACCATGCCATATGGTTGATACCTGCTATTTTCCACTGGACTCTGGAATCATATTCCATTCCCAGTCCTGCAAACAGCTTTGGAACTGCCACCTGTACGCTGTGACACAGTCCTACAAACTGGACATTGCAATAACGTTCCATATAGCCGCTTAACATACCCATAGGATTGGAATAGTTAAGGAATACTGCATTCGGGCAGTATTTTTCAGCCATCTTTCCAAACATTTCCATTACAGGAATAGTGCGCAGTGCACGGAACACGCCGCCAACACCTAAGGTATCTGCTATGGTCTGTCTTAAGCCGTATTTCTTCGGAATCTCAAAATCAGAGATAGTACAAGGATCATATCCGCCAACCTGGATCGCGCAGATCAGGAAATTGGCACCGGTGAGTGCCTGTGGGAGTTCTTCAACTCCCACATATTTTTCCATTTTCACACTCTTTCCATAGTGGGCGCAGATCGCATGAAGCATCAGGTAACTGTCTTCCAGTCTCTGTGCATCAATATCATACAGCGCAAAGGTCAGGTCTTCTAATTCCGGGTGAATGATACAGTCGCCAAGAACATTTCTTACAAATACAGAACTTCCAGCTCCCAGAAAGGTAATTTTAATGGCCATAATCTGAATCTGCTCCTCTCAAAAATCCTTACTTATGTGTTTTTGTAGTTTTACTGTTCCTCTAATACTTCCGTCATACGCTCCTGGCAGTTAGCTGCTACTTCTTCTGCTGTTACGGAATTGTTTACTGCAAGTGGATCCATTTCTTCGTTAAATACTTCATTTAACTGCTGGAATGTTACAGAAGTCTCATCTGCTGCCATCTTAGGATCAATGGTTCCAACAATATCGTTTAAGATCTTCATCTCATCTTTGAAAGTCTTATACTCTACTCCACCCTCCAGAAGTTTGGTTCTTACAGGGATGAAGGAACCGGTCTCACAGAATTTCTTCATATTTTCTTCGTTTGTGATGTAATCAACTACGATAGCTGCTGCCTTTGGATACTTAGTTTCTGCATATGCGAATACAGCGTTTCCACCCATATCAGAGCTTGTCTTTCCATCCTTGATAGGCATGTAGGTCATACCCCACTTGTCACCCATGTTTTCCTGCATATAAGAACAGTGCCAACTTCCGGAGAAGGTAAATGCGATCTGCTCAGCTACGAACAGAGAGTTGGTTGTAGGTGCACCGGAGAATGCAGTATTAGCAACCAGATCTTCTTTTCTCCAGTCCTCATACAGCTTGATAGCCTCTAATACTTCTGGTGTATCCATGGTAACTGCATCCTGAGCCTCGTTTAATATAGAACCGCCGTTCATGTATAAGAATGGCAGATAACGGTATCCACTGTTGTTCTCCCAGATTCCGCCGAATGCATATGGCAGGCTATATTTTTCCTTTAAGGTTCTTGCAATATCAGTCAGTTCTTCCCAGGTATATCCATCTTCAACGCTGGTCGGGATACGGATACCTGCTTCCTCAAACATTCTCTTGTTGTAGAACATTGCCATGGTATCGGTATGATGAGGCATTGCTACTAACTTTCCATCATACTGGCAGGCAGACAGGAATGCCGGTGAAATACCATCTAAGCTTTCCTGGGAAATGTATGGGGATAAATCTAACATAACATCTGCTTTTTTGAACTTACCAAGACGCTGATAGGTATAACGGATAACATCTGGCCAGTCATTGCCAGCGATTCTGGTATCCAGCATATCTCTAAAATCAGATGATGGATAAGTCTGTGGAATGATCTTGATCTCCGGATGATCCTTCTGCAGATTTGCGATCAGCTCGTCCCATGCTTCCTTATCAGATGTAGAACCTTCCCAGTAAGCAACTTCAATCTCTGCTCCGTCCTCCGCTACCAGTTCTTCTGCTGCAGCTGCTTCTTCCTTCTTTTCCCCGTTCTCCTTAGAAGCTGCTGCCTCTGCCTTGGTCTCTGCCGGTGCTGCTGTTGTCTGGGTGCTTCCACCGCCTCCGCAGGCTGTCAGACCACTCATCATAGCTGCTGCCATAACAATTGACATGGACCTCATTAATTTGCTTTTGCTCATAAAACCTTCCTCCTTGATAATAATATTCTTAAAATAGTTTTTATGATTGTTTTCCTGTTTTCTACCACTCTTTACCCCTTGATTCCGCTGGATGCAACCCCCTGTACAAATTGCTTCTGGAAAATAAGGAATACTGTGAGAACAGGTATAACCGAAATAAGAGAAGCTGCCATCATATCATTCCAGTTTACATACTGTGCGCCGTTTAAATTGGAAAGACCTAACTGTACGGTATAAAATTTCTCACTGGAAAGCATGATCAGCGGCCACTGGAGATCATTCCATCTCCACATAACCGTAAAGATGACCAACACACTGATCAGCGGCTTTACGTTTGGAAGGATGATCTTAGTAAAAATGGTAAACTCACTTGCACCATCAATCCTTCCTGCTTCCAGCAGTCCATCTGGAATATCACTGATAAACTGTCTGGATAAGAACAGGCCAAGTGCCTCTGCACAAGGCGGGATGATAACGCCCCAAAGTGTATTTCTGATACCCAGTTTGGATGCGATAACGAAAACCGGGATCATGGTAACCTGCAGTGGGATCATCAAAGTACTCAAAACGATCATAAAGAAAAATTCTTTTCCTTTAAATTTATACTTTGCAAATGCAAAACCTGCTAACAGATTAATACATACTGTGATCAGTGTAGAAAGTGTTGTTACAATAAAGCTATTTCTGAAATATATTCCAAAGGGTGCTCTGGACAATGCAGTTGCAAAATTACTCCAGATAAACTCACCTGGCCATAACTTTGGCGGAAAAGCAAAAATCTCATCAACAGGCTTTACAGCTGTTACAAACATCCAATAGAAAGGGAACAGTGCGATCAGTGCTGCAACAAACATAAACAGAAAGATCAACGTTTTTAACAGAAAATATTTTCTTTTATCCATTCCCATACGGCCTGAATCATTCATCTGTTAATCCTCCTTCTCTATTTTGAAGCGGATGATGGTAAGTGCTGCCATAAATACAAACAATACGATACCACCAGCTGCTGCACGTCCATAGTAATTCTTGTTAAATGCCTGTTCGTAAACATACATAACAATGGTTTTGGTAGCATTTAACGGTCCTCCCTGTGTCATAGTGTATACTAAGTCGAAAGAACGGAAGGCATTGATCATACATGTGATCATAACGAACATATGAGTGTTCTTTAACAGCGGAAGTGTTATATACCTGAATTTCTGGAATGTATTTGCTCCGTCAATGGTAGCTGCTTCTATCAGCTCTGTTGGAATGCCCTGAAGACCCGCCAGATAAATGACCATGTTATAACCGGCTTTCTGCCACATAGTCGCTGTTACAAGCATCAGCATGGCAAACTTCGGGTCATTATTCCACTGGATTGCCTTTGCGCCTACTGAAGTAAGCAGGTAGTTGATCAGACCTAACTGATCCTGAAAGATCCAGGTAAATACAGTACCCACTACAACAGTAGATACAACAGCCGGTGCATACACTGCAGACCGTATAAATCCTCTTAAAGGAATCTTACTGTTTAACATAACAGCTAAGAATAAAGCCAGCGCCATCAGAAGAGGTACCGTTGCTACTGCATAATAGAAAGTATTAAAAATGGATTTTAAGAATACTTTGTCCTGGAATATGTATGCATAATTAGCAAGACCGATAAATTTCGGTTTTCCCATCCCATTCCATTTTACCATTCCATAATAAAATGACATGAAAATGGGAATGATCATAAAGATAAGAAACAAAATCATATTCGGCAAAATATAAAGATACGGAACCACTTTAATATTCCGCCAGAACGGTATTCTATTTTTCTGTGTTTTTTCGTTCATAGACTGTTTCTCCCCGTTACATATTTGTTTATTCTCCCGGATCTTTTGCCCCATGATCCGGGAAAATAAAATTTTTAGTTATCTACACACTCCAGTACATACAACTGGGACGTATAGTCACCTGCATCTGTACCAGAATCCTTTCTGGTAATGCTGTCCTTTCGTACAGAAGATCCTGTAAATTCCATATCCAGAAGCAATCCCATATTCATCAGTTCATCGCCATAATAGGTTCTGCCGTTTCTGCTGCAGTAATAGCGTTTGTCCGGATCGAGTCCTGTAAGAATCAGCTTTTTAAGCTTTGGATTTGGTGTTGCCATTACTTTGTAATAAGCAGCAACTGCCTGTTTCTTATCTGGTGATACACTCATCCATGCTGCATTTCCATCTCCCTCAAATGGATCTTCCAGACGGTAGAAGGTTCCAAACTGGATCAGCTTTCTGTATTTCTTAAAAAATGCAATCTGCTCTTTTACTTTCTCCTGCTCATCTTCTGTCATGGCATTTGGATCAAGTTCGTAACCAAATGCACCAAAGTAAGCTACATGGGCTCTGAAATCCACATCTGTCATACGTTTTACCTGATGGTTGGGGATAGCTGATACATGAGCTCCCATAGAAGATACAGGATACGCCATGCTGGTTCCATACTGGATCTTAATACGCTCTACTGCATCAGTATCATCACTGGTCCAGCACTGTGGTGCGTAGTAAAGCATGCCTGCATCAAATCTTGCACCGCCACTGGCACAGGATTCAAATAAAATCTCAGGAAAATCTGTGATCAGACGCTCATACAGGTCATAAACACCTAAAATATAGCGGTGGAAGAATTCTCCTTGCTGTTCTGCTCTCAAAGAAGTTCCGTAGCTTTCCGTAATATTTCGGTTCATATCCCATTTCACATAGGAAATACAGGAATTTTTCAATACCTTTTTCATCATCTGATAAATGTGGTCTACCACTGCCGGATTAGAGAAATCCAGTACATACTGATTTCTGCCGTGAGACATATGTCTTCCCGGTGTTTTGATCACCCAGTCAGGATGTTCTTCGAAAAGGCGGCTGATCTTATTGACCATCTCTGGCTCAAACCAAAGGCCAAATTTTAAGCCCATGGCTTCAATCTTCCTTGATAAGCCTTCCACTCCTTCTGGAAGCTTATCAAGATCACTGTACCAGTCCCCAAGAGAGCTTCCTGAATCATCTCTCTTTCCAAACCATCCATCATCCAGTACAAACAATTCAACTCCCAGATTCTTTGCTTTCTCAGCGATCTTTAAGATTTTTTCTTCATTAAAGTTAAAGTAAGTAGCTTCCCAGTTGTTTAAAAGCACCGGGCGTTCTTTTTCTCTCCAGATGCCTCTTACCAGTCTGTGGTTGAACAATTCATGGAAGTTCTGGCTCATGCCATTTAAACCGGCCGGGCTGTATACCATAACAGCTTCCGGCGTCTGAAACTCACCCTTTGGTTCTAAATGCCAGGTAAATTCAAACGGATTGATGCCCATTGAAACTCTTGCTGTTTCATATCTGTCCACTTCCACCTGAGCCAGAAAATTTCCACTGTATATCAGGCAGAATCCATAAGCATCTCCCTGTTCCTCTGTTGCATATGGACGTTTCAGTGCAATAAAGGGATTATGGTCCGGGCTGCTGGCACCTCTTGCACTGGAAATAGACTGGATACCGGTTACAAGCTTTCTTTTCTTTTTATGACGTTCTCTTGCCCATGCACCGTCTAAATGGATCATTTCAAAATCGCTGTCATAAAGATCTACTGACATGGACATGGCTCTTAACAGATCCAAGTTCTGTTCTCCATTATTTACAAATCGTACATTCCGGCAAATAGCGTCATAATCTTCATAGATAGTATAGGATAAGACCATTTGCACGGAAAGAAGTTCATCTTCCAACAGGATCTCTACTGTTACTGCATCATCCTCTGCTGCTGTGTAAGTGGCAGGAAGACCTTTCAGTTTTTTCTTTCCTTTGTAGATTTCATGGTTCTTATAAACAAATTCTGTAATCCGGCTGCCGTTTTCCTGTTTGATCTGGTATGCCGGCTCTCTGAAATCTGTGGTACCATAGGAAGGATATTCCTGACGGATTGTATCCAGGGTAAAGAGAAAATCATTTTCATACACATACGCTGTGTGGCTCTGTGTACGCATCTGGATAAAATGCTGGAATGAATCCCTGTGTGTTAAATGCTTTCCAAAATACTGATGACCTAACTGCCCATTTTCCATGATACAAAAAATATAACTGATCCGGTCATTCTGAAGATGGAACTCTTTTGTTGCCTCATTAAAAAGAATTTTTGCCATACATCCGCCTCACTTTATCTTATTTTTTAAACACGAACGCGCGTTTATATTGTTTTTAAAAAAATAGTTTTTTTATTTTTTCTTATGCTGTTGTACCTTTGATCAATATTGCAGGACATTTCCGCTTCCGCTTGACGTCTATTCCCACCACAGAACGCAACGCTGCTCTTACAATATCATGAAGAGAGATTTCAATAGAAGTCAAGTTATATCCTAATTCTGCATAAGTGGCACTGTAGTCACATCCCATTATACTGATGTCTTCTGGTACCCGTAAGCCCCTGACCTCTGCTGCCCTTATAGCAGATATTGCCATCACATCACTGGAAGCATATATGGCAGTTGCTTTTGTTGTATCTAAAATCTTTTCTGCTGCAATATATGCTTTCTGACTGTTAAAATCTCCCGGCTCTATGATCAGGTCTTTTTCTTCCAAACCTGCTTCTATCATGGCTTTTTTATAGCCGATAATACGGTCTCTGCTGGATAAACGGTCATCTCCGCAAAGATGCGCGATACAGGTATGCCCTTTATCTAAAAGATACTTCGTAGCCATATATCCGGCATCAACATTCTGACTGCAGATAATACTTACATTTTCCGCCCGAAGCATATCCACATCTGGATCTACCACCACCATATTGAATCCTTTTTCAATCAGCCGGTTTACCGCTTCCATTTCATATTCAAATCCTACAAAGATCCCGCCACTAATAGAACGGCTGCAGTACATATTTTCTACTTTAGATAATTCTTCTATTTCTGATACTACAAATGTTGAGATCGTATAATCGTATTCCTTTGCCTGAGTGATCAGTTCACCGATCATCCTAAGAAAATAGGAAGACATGACACCTCTCCATCTTCTCTTCGCTGCATCACAGTTAGAAATACACAATACAATCTCCCGGTTCGCTTTTCCGGCTAAGACCTGCGCAAAAGTGTTTGGCTGGTATCCATATTTCTCAATCACATCCATCACCCTGATCCGGGTCTCTTCTGGTACATTAGGATAATGGTTGATCACCCTGGAAACTGTACTTCTGGAAACATTTGCCAGTTTTGCAATCTCTTCACTTGTTATATTCATATAATCACCTGTTGTGAACGCGCGTTTATTATGTATATAATGTAGCATGTTTTTCTCGTTTTGTCTAGATGTTTTTGTTAATTTATATATTTATCTGCTTGTTATTTTTCTATTTTTGTTGCATTTTTATCATTTTGCCAGCTTTTCATCGAAATCAATCGGCTTTTTACAATGACTGCCTACTTTGTGCAGGGCAGTGTGGAGCCGCCGTAGGGCATTACAATGACACTTGCGTTCTCGCCGTAGCGGGAGAGCGCGGAATCAAGCTCTGCCTGCAGATCCTGACAGGGCTTCAGGTGGATGCTGCGTACAAAATCAGCGTCCATGTCGCTGTAGAGATAGATATCTGCCTTTTCCAGAACCATGGCGATGGCAGCGGCCTTGTGGCCTCCCAGCTGGAATTCGCGGGAGATATGCTCAATCATATCGTGGGCCTTTTCGTGACCGGTCATCCATTTTTCAAAAACTTCTGCGCCCAGTCCCTCTTTCGAAGAGGCAGCCCAGAGAATACAGCCACCGTCCTTTACCGCATGCTTTGCGTTGTCCAGAGCCTTCTGAGCCTGGTAAAGATTGATATCCTTGGGATATCCGCCTGCAGAAACGATTACGATGTCTGCCCGGTGGGGAATCTGGATTTTGTAAAGCTGATCCAGAAAGCGGCAGCCCTCTCTGTGGGCCTTAATAAAATGTCCGGCCACACAGCGGCGAATGCGTTTTTTCTCATCCAGAATTACATTTACAATAAAGGTAATAGGAACAAAACGTTCACATACCTCGTCAATATCTTCGCGGATGGGATTGCCCTCGATAGCGCCTGCCTTTGCCTCGGCCTGCACCATGCGGGAGTGATTGCACTGGATGGCGTTCCGGGTGGATACGCCCGGCATAATGGCCTTGGAGCCTCCGCTGTATCCCGCAAAATAATGAAACTCAATGTTGCCGAGACAGATACGGACGTCTGCCTCTGCCACATCCCGATAGATATCAACAGGGGTTCCCCGTCTGGTAGTCCCCATATGTACAAAATCATCCTTGGAGTCTACACATTTTACCCGGTTAAAGACCTCTTCACCTACCAGATGAATCATTTCCTCTCTGGTATGGGCGCGATGGCTTCCGAGAGCGAAAACGATGGTAATATCGCTGTCAGAGATTCCTCCGCGGTTCAACTCCTTAAGAACAGGCGGAAGAACCAGGTAAGAGGGAAGGGGCCTTGTAATATCGCTGGTGACGATGGCTACCTTCTGACCCGGAGACACCAGATCCTTTAACCGCTCGGTGCCAATGGGATGTTCCAGTGCCCTGATTACTTCCTCTGTGCCCACAAGGTCCGTCTGGACCTCGTTGGGCAGAAGCGTCTGAAAAAAATGTCTGTCCGGGATAGAAAGCTCAAGATTTTCTTTTCCATAGGGAAGTTGTACTATCATTTAAAATCCTCCTCAATTTCCTGATATGCTGCGACAAACTGTGTGAAGAATGCTACAAACGGGGGATACTCGTAGAGATTCTCCCAGGTGAGAAGTCCCTCGTCCGGTGTACAGATTGCTTTGTTGAATACATCGCTGGTCTTCAGAACCTCCAGGTATTTCTCTTCTATCGGCTGATCCATGAGAGAATCGAATGGAGTCGGCTCTGCGTCAAACTGATTGATCTTTCCGGTAACCGTAGTAATCAGAACAGGAGCGCCGCCAACCGGTGCAAAGGAATTCTGAATGTGCCACGGTCCGCGGACTGCGGCAGTCATAATGGAAAGGTTCTTGTAACCTTTTTCAGCCAGAAGCCGGTAGGACTTTCTAATCACAGCTTCGGCACCGTGTTTCGCAATATCCTTGGCATTCTCAACACCCTTTGCTTCCAGTTCCTTTGCAATCTGATCATCCAGCTGGTCGCCCATCAGAACCAGGTATCCGTTTTTCTTACCCTTGCTGAGAATTTCAGCAAATCTCAGGTGCTGGGTTACAGTAAAGTTCAGGGTCATACATAATTTGTAATTCTTTTCCAGAAGAATGCGGGCAGCTTCCAGAGCTGCTTCCACAGCCGGGAGCTTGAATACTACGTTGGGCTCCTCTACACCGAGTTCCTTTTTCATGGCGTCATACCAGAACTCCACCTGCTTAATCATAGCGTCTGTATCCTTGATATCGCGCGAATCTACCTGCATGCACACAAAGCCGTACTGCTTGTTGGTTGCCTTGAAAATGGGATACAGGGCTCTTGCGCTGATGGCGCAGCTTCTTCGTTGCGCTGGAAGCGATGGCTTCAATTTCCTTTTCGCCCTCTACAGCAGCTTCGGCAGCGCCAAAATCCTTTGCGAACGCAAGAAGATCGTTGGAAGCAGCTGTAATATCCTCTGCTTTTACCAGGTCAACCAGAACCCATTCAGCCAGCCAGGAGCGAAGATCTACGGCTACGTCTACGGCTGTTTTCAGATAAAAATCTTTTCCCTCCGGATTGTCTGCCATCAGGGCCTTGAGCTCGGTTTTAAGAGTCTCTAACTGTTTGGAAAATCAGCAGCTGACTCCGGAAACAGAATCGGATTGCGTTTTTCAATTAAAAACTGGTTCATATCGAATCCTCCTTTTGTGTAATTCGATGATTTAGCACTATTCGCACAAATTTGGTTTCTTTTTCAACTGTTACTTGAATTTTATGCTTCAAAATTCTGTATGTCAATAGAGAATATACAAAAAAGATGGTTTTTAAAAAGCCAGAAACGCAGTAAATAATAAGGTTTGATGAATATTGTACATAATCTGTCTCTTATACACATCTCCGAGCCCACGAGACGGAGCTACATC
>UQJF01000061.1 GCA_900541315.1 uncultured Clostridium sp.
TAGACCTGCACACTCAACTCCGCATCCTACGTGATTAGTACAGTTATTTACGAAAGGATGTACTGGTCTGGGATAAGGTTTTTGTTATTCCTTTACTAAAGCTGCCATGTCTTTCGGGAGTGGAGCTGTAAAGCTTAAAGGTGTTTTTGTCAGTGGATGGATAAATTCCAGTCCATAAGAGTGGAGTGGCTGGCGGCTGATATAGCGGTAGTCCGGATTATAGAGAAAATCACCGGGAAGAGGATGACCGATATAGCCCATATGGACCCGGATTTGATGAGTCCGGCCGGTATCCAGTTTCAGACTGATATAAGAAAGATCCTTTTCTTCATCATAGGAGAGAAGACGGTAATGGGTTCTGGCTGTCTCACCATTTTCAAAGTCAATACGGCGCAGGACAGTAGAGTCTTCTGCTCGTCCTATTGGGGCATCAATGATGCCCTCTTTTTCTGTCTTTCCACAGACAATAGCACGGTATTGTCTGTGGATCTGCCTGTGGAGCATCTGGTCAGATAAGATACAGCCTGCAAGAAGATGCTTGGCAATGACTAAAAGACCGGTGGTATCCCGGTCTAAGCGGTTAATGGCCCGGTAGACCAGAGTCTGGCCTTTGCTCTGGTAATACCAGGCAACGGCGTTTGCTAATGTGTGGTCAAAATGGCCTTGGGAAGGGTGGATAGGCACACCGGCATCTTTATTTATCACTAAAATATCCTCATCCTCATAGATGATATTTAAAGGAAGCCTAACAGGAACAATGTTCTGGGAGTTTTCCTCTTCTAATGCAGCGGTCAGTATTTCACCTGCCTGCAGACGGTGGATGGTATAAGCAAGCTTCCCGCCGATAGTAAGGCCGGTGGGAGAATTTCTCAGTTTAACTACCAGACGGTGGGAATAGCCTTTGCTCCTTAAAAACTGTTCTATGGTCTTTCCCTGGTCTTCTTCGGTGATCTTGTATTGTAATGTCTTTTTTATCATGTATATTTAAAGTTCCTCTCCAGATCCGTTTTTTGCAGATCCTGTTTTAAAGGTTTTCTTTTTGCTTGCAGCATGGTCTACGATGGCATCTTTTTGCAGAAAACTGGCACGTTTGATGCTGTCGATGCCAAAACGGTTGCGGATAGAATCTACAGTTTTTTCAAATTCCTTTTTCTTTCTGGCGTGAGGCTCTTCAAACAGGCTCATCTGGCAGAAGCTGTCATCAGATATTTTTCCCACACGCAGTCCCATAAGCCGCAGGGGAGTCATATCCCAGGCTTCTTTTAAAAGTCTGCAGGCACATTCAAAAAGCTGTGATGTAGAATCTGTAGGTTCATTTAAGGTCATCTGATGGGACTGGTTTTTAAAGGACCAGTCCCGAAGTTCCACACATACACTGCTGCAGAGTACATGGTCTGCCCGCAGTCTGGCACCCACGGTCTCGCACAGGGAGAGGAGTACCTGACAGCCTGTTTCATAATCGGAAATATCCCTGGATAAGGTAATGCTGTTTCCGTATCCTTTATTAACAGGCTCTTTTTCTGCTACAGGGTCATTGTCAATGCCGTTGGCATATTGGTGGATCATCACTGCGTATTTTTCACCCAGATGTATTTTTAACAGATTTAAGTCCCAGCGAGCCAGCTGGCCAATGGTGCGAATACCCAGGTTTTCCAGCTTTTTCTGGGCAGACTGTCCTACGCAGAATAAGTCACGGATGGGCAGAGGCCACATTTTTTCTGCTATCTCATTAGGAAAAAGTGTATGGCATTTGTCCGGCTTTTCAAAATCAGAGGCCATTTTTGCCAAAAGCTTGTTTGAAGAAATACCAATATTAACAGTAAAGCCAAGCTGGTCCCGGATCCGGTTCCGTATTATATTGGCAGTGCTTAAAGGAGGACCGAACAGGTGAATGGTATCTGTCATATCCAGAAAAGTCTCGTCGATACTAAATTTTTCATGGTCCGGCGTGTATTCCTCTAAAAGAGTCATCATTTTTCTGGAACACTGGATATAGAAATCAAAACGAGAAGGTACGATCACCAGATCAGGACATTTTCGTAACGCTTGGGAGATAGGTTCCCCGGTGGTAACCCCCTGTTTCTTTGCCAGAGTGGATTTTGCCAGAATGATACCGTGACGGGTGCTTGAATCACCGCCTACTGCACAGGCAATGGTGCGCAGATCTGTATCCTGGGGACTTTTCTCAAGGCGGTATACAGATTCCCAGCTTAAAAAAGCAGAATTTACATCAATATGAAAAATAACGCGCTGTTTCGGTATATTCATAGTGCTCTCCTGAAAAATGAATGTGCTCCTGAAAGGGAGAATACATGTTCTGTAAAAATCATAACACAGGCAGCAGATATAGTCAATTTCAGCATATCTGTAAATCAGATGGAATAGGATAAGAAAAAGAACCCTTTGGGGAGAAGCCCTTAAGGTGAATGAGAAAAGAAATGCTTTAAACAGAGGGATGCGGTGGAAATTCCGTTGTTTGGTCCTGTTTTTTGTACTTGTTTATTTGTTCCTTTTTTGTGATCTGCAAAGTCTGGCAGAGGAAAAAGACGGACTGAAGCTTTATTCCCAGTCCGCTGTTTTGATGGATGGGTACAGCGGCCGCGTTCTTTATGGAAAAAATGAAAAACAGGTGCGGCCCATGGCAAGCACCACTAAGATCATGACCTGTATCCTGGCACTGGAAATGGGAGATTTAGACGATCTGGTCACAGCTTCTTCTTGTGCAGCTTCCCAGCCAAAGGTACATATGGGAGTGAAAAAGGGAGAGAAATATCTGTTAAAAGATCTGCTTTACGGTCTGATGCTGGAATCTTATAATGATGCAGCAGTAATGATCGCAGAGCATATTGGAGGGACAGGAAAAGATTTTGCCAGGCTGATGAATAAAAAGGCAGAAGATTTAGGCTGCAGGGATACCTGGTTTATCACACCAAATGGTCTGGATGCAAAAGAAACGGATGAAACAGGAAAAGAACGGATCCATTCTACTACTGCAGAGGACTTGGCAAGGATAATGGTATATTGTATACAACAATCCCCGAAGAAGGAAGAATTTTTAAAAATAACCCAGACCCAGGATCGCACCTTTTATGATTCGGAAAATAAACATCAGATCCAGTGCAGGAACCACAATGCTTTTTTAACTATGATGGATGGGGCGCTGACAGGAAAGACCGGTTTTACAGGGGGAGCCGGTTATTCTTATGTAGGAGCGTTAAAAAAAGATGGTAAATTATTTGTTATTGCCTTATTAGGCTGTAGCTGGCCGCCTTATAAGACACGAAAATGGTCAGATGCAGGAATCCTGTTTTCTTATGGACTGAAAAATTACAATAAAACAGATCTGTATAAGCATCTGGGAAAAACAGAGCCAGTGCCTGTGAAGGTAGAAGGCGGCATCTGCTGGGGAGAAGAAGAAAAAAGCTTTGTTTTAGCAAAAGAAAGGGAAATAGAACTTTCGCAAATAGAGCTTTCTGCCCTGATAAAAGAGGGTGAGAAAACCAGAAAGAAAGTAATCCTTCCCCGGAAGTTAGATGCTCCTGTAAGAGAGGGAGAGAAGATTGGACGGGTACAATATTATATAGAAGATATGCTTATGGGAGAACTTTCATTATATAGTGACAGGTCAGTAAAAAAAATGGATATTTTGACAGCTTGGGGTCATGTTTTATCTCTGTGGAGGATTTAAAAGAAAGATTTCTGCCTGGTAAGTGTTAAAGTTTTCTTACGAATTAGTTTGATTTGTGTGAACATTTTTTGTTGCAGTTGACATGAGGCGGCAATTATCATTATAATGATACCGAGTGTTCAAAGGTGAAATGTCTGGGATAGGATTGTTTGAAAGAGGACTTTTAAACTTTTTAAGTGGGAACACATATCATTGAATCAGAGAATTCAGGAGATAATACAGCAGATGAAGGGAAAAATATACAAAAAAGGCCTTGCAGTTCTGTTAGGCCTGACATTGGCTGCAAATGTTCCATTAAGCAGACCATTGCCATTTCACATGTTAGATTCCTATGCTTATACGGGGACGGCTACTGTAAAGGCGTCCTCTTTAAACGTAAGAAGTGATGCAGGAACCGGCTACAGTGCAGTTGCCCGTCTGGCAGCAGGTGCCAGCGTACGCATTACAGGAGAGAAGACAGGAACAGACGGAAAGACCTGGTACCAGATCCAGTACACGGGAAGCAGCGGACAAACCGGCACAGGCTATGTTTCTTCTTCCTACATACGCATCCCGGTTTCGTATTCCGCAGATGCAAATTTTGAAGCTTATCTGACTTCCCAGGGATTTCCGGAAAGCTATAAAGATGGTTTAAGGCAGCTTCATGCCCAGTATCCAAACTGGGTATTCAGGGCAAAGAATACAGGGATTGACTGGAATACAGCTGTTGAAAATGAGTCAGTTCTTGGCCGTAATCTGGTGGCAACAGGAAGTATTTCTTCCTGGAAATCTGTAGAAAGCGGCGCTTATAACTGGGATAACAGCAGCTGGACCGGTTTTGACGGAAGCAACTGGGTGGCAGCATCCCAGGATATCATCCGTTATTATATGGATCCGCGAAACTTTTTAGATGATACCTATGTGTTCCAGTTCCTGTCCCATGAATACGATGGAAACAGCCAGACAAAAGAGGGACTTACAGGAATGGTTGCCGGTTCCTTCCTTTCAGGGACCACAGATTCCACAGGAACCGGAGGCAGTTCTTCTTCCGGCAGTTCTTCCGGTCGGGGAGGCAGTTCATCAGGTAATTCATCAGGCAGTTCATCCGGAAGTGTTTCAAAAGAAGGCCCTGGGGGAAGAAAAAACATGACAGATGATTCCAACCATGGTCCGGGTGTATCAGGCGGCGCAGCTGTAAGCACGCAGGCACCGGGAAGCAGCAGTACCACAGAGAGCAGCAGTACAGGAAACGGAAATGTTAGTCTGGAATCGCCACATGCTTCTATTACACCAAAGGAGCATAATCTGGTAACTTCCAATGTGAGCCTGGTAGCTCCGGGACAGTCCGATGGAAGCAGTACAGATAACAGTACCAGTATCTCCCAGCCTGGAAATGTGTCTTCCCAGCCGGGAACGGCTGCAGATACCACAACAGGTACTTCGGATCAGACCGGATCTTCTGTATCTGTTTCCACAAGTAAATCCTATGTGGATATTTTAATGGATGCAGCTACGAAATCTAGTGTGAGCCCTTATGTTTTAGCTGCCATGATCCTTCAGGAGCAGGGCGTAAACGGTGGAACACCTCTGATCTCAGGAAATTATTCCGGATATTCCGGTTATTACAACTTCTTTAACGTAGAAGCATATCAGTCCGGTTCTATGTCAGCTACCCAGATGGGACTCCGGTATGCAAGCCAGTCCGGTAGTTATGGAAGACCATGGAATACGGTGGAAAAATCCATTTTAGGCGGCGCCCAGAATTATGGCGATAATTATGTAAAAGCAGGACAGAATACATTCTATTTAAAGAAGTTTAATGTACAAGGCTCGAATCCATATAAACACCAGTATATGAGCAATGTGCAGGGCGCAGCTTCTGAGGCAGAGCGTCTTTCTAAGGCATACAGTTCCTTAAAGAACTCTGCATTGGAATTTTATATACCGGTATTTAACAATATGCCGGAGCAGGCATGTGCTGCACCTACAGGAAACGGAAGCCCGAATAATAAGCTTTCTGGCTTAAATGCAGATGGATTCAGCCTGACACCTTCCTTTGGAAAGGATACATTAAGCTACAATCTGATCGTAGATACCTCAGTTACAAGTATCCAGATCAGTGCATCTACTGCAGATGGCAATGCTTCTGTTGCAGGTACTGGAAATATAGAACTTACCGGCAATTCAAGTGATATTGCAGTAACCGTTACAGCGCAGAATGGCAGTACAAGGACTTACACCATACATGTAGTGCGTCAGGCTGGCGGAGCAACCCCTTCCGGCCAGAATACCACTGCATCACCGGCAGGTTCTGGCAGCTCTTCCAGTTCACCTGGAAATACAGGAGGACATGGAGAAACGGGAAATGGCAATACTCCCGGCGGAAGCAATGTTACCATTGTAAACGTGCAGTAATGAGACCGAAATAGTTTAGGAAAGCAGGAATGAACATGACATTAAAACAGATCAGACAGTGGGCAGCGGCAGTTGCTGCCATCTGTCTTATAAACGTATTTTTGCCATTTTATGGGATAACTGCCTATGCAGCGACAGCAAGGATCGCATTTTCAGATCCAACCGCTTCTGTAGGCAGTGAGATCAATGTAAAAATGAAGATCACCAGCAGTGATAATCTTTCTACAGCAGATATCATGCTGGCATATGATGCAAACAGTCTTGAATTTATAGAAGGTACTAATGCAGAAGGCGGAAACGGGGCAGTCCGTGTCCATGGTGACGGCGGTGCCGGAAATACAACGACCCTTGCTTATGACCTGAAATTTAAGGCATCAGCAGCAGGTACCAGCAAGATTACGGTTACAAGCCAGGAGATCTATGATTCTTCTTCCAAGATCGTAACAGTTGACAAGCAGGGAGAATCCCAGGTAACGGTCAGCGCACTGGCAAGTGCTTCCAAGGATGCAACCTTAAAGTCCCTGCAGGTATCACCGGGAAGCCTGACACCGGAGTTTTCTTCTGATGTAGATTCCTATGCAGTGACAGTAGGAACAGACGTAGATAAACTGATCATCAGCGCGGATACTACAGACGAAGGTGCTTCTAAGGTAGTAAGCGGCAATGAAAACCTGCAGATGGGTGAAAACAGGGTGACTTTAAAGGTTACTGCCCAGGATGGGGAAACTACCAGGGAATATGTGATCGTTGTTACCAAACAGGAAGGCGGTCCAAATGAGGGTACACAGAATGTGGATGGAGAAGGAAGCTTTGAACAGTTCCAGATGACTGTATCCAGACGCAGCTTTACTGTAATGGAACCAGATGCTTCTGTACAGATACCGGAAGGACTGACAGAAACAAAGATCACCATTGATGGACATGCTGTTAAAGGCTGGGTATGGGGCAATGAGACAGAGCATCAGTATTGTGTCATTTATGCTATGAATGAAGCCGGTGAGAAGAACTTCTACCGCTATGACTTAAATAACAATGAGCGTACCATCCAGCGTTACTTTGAAGATCCAAATGCACAGGGAGCAGTAAGTGAAGATGTTTATACACAGCTGGCAGACCAATATGATTCCCTGAGAAAGGATTACAGCCTGTTCAGGACGCTGCTGATCGCGGCTATTGTTGTAGCTCTTATCTTTATGGTGCTTCTGGTGGTATCTGTTGCAGGCAAGAAGCAGAAAACAGAAAAAAGAAAGACATCCCGTTCTGGAAAGAAGTCTGTAAAAGAGAATGATGAAGCGAAAGAAGAGCTTTATGAAGACGAAGCAGAAGAGCAGGAAGATGACCTGATAGATGAGGATGATGACGATATAGAAGAATATGAGGATCTTGATCTTGAAGATTTAGACGAGTCTGAGGACGGATCTGAAGCTGCAGACGAGGAAGAACCAGAAGCTGTACAGGAAGAGCCGGAAACTGCAGAACCAGAAGAGACAGAAGCTGTATCAGATGAAGAAGCAAAGGATGACATCGAAGAAATAGAGTTTGAAGATCTGGATGAGGAAGCAGATGTGGATGAAAATGGCGAAATGGACGATAATGTAGTATATGAGGAGCCGGCAGTACCAGAAGAGACCTCAGAGGACAAAGACAAAGACGATGACTTTGAGATATTTGACCTTTAAAATAACCTGAAAATGAGACTTACAATGTGCAGAAAGGAAGAAGAGCTATGTATTGTGTAAAGAAAGTGAAAGAAGATTTATTCTGGGTAGGAGGTACAGACAGACGTCTGGCCATGTTTGAGAATGCTTATCCGATCCCAAGAGGTGTTTCCTATAATGCCTATGTGCTGTTAGACGAAAAGACCGTTCTTTTTGATACTGTAGACTGGGCAGTAGCAGGACAGCTGTATGAGAATCTGGCAAAGGTATTAGGAGACCGCTCTCTGGACTATATCGTAGTAGACCATATGGAACCAGACCATACAGCAACTTTAGGCCAGGTTGCAGAAAAGTATCCAGAAGCAAAGATAGTATGCAATGCAAAGACTGTGGGCATCATCAAACAGTTCTTTGATTTTGATATTGATTCCAGGGCAGTGATCGTAAAAGAAGGAGATACATTAAGTACAGGAAAGCATAACCTTACTTTTGTAATGGCGCCTATGGTCCACTGGCCAGAGGTTATGGTTACTTATGATACCACAGATAAGACATTATTTTCCGCAGATGCTTTTGGCACCTTTGGCGCTATGAACGGCAACCTGTTTGCAGACGAAGTGAATTTTGAACGTGACTGGTTAGATGATGCGAGAAGATATTATACTAATATCGTAGGCAAGTACGGCGCTTCTGTACAGACTCTCCTGAAGAAAGCAGCAGGTCTGGAAATTGCAACCATCTGCCCGCTTCACGGACCAGTATGGCGTGAGAACATCAGCTGGTACGTAAATAAATATCTTACCTGGAGCAGCTACGCACCAGAAGAAAAGTCAGTTATGATCGCATATGGTTCTATTTATGGAAATACAGAAAATGCAGCCAATATCCTGGCATGCAAGCTGGCTGACAAGGGAGTAAAAAACATTGCTGTTTATGATGTATCAGCAACTCATCCATCCCAGATCGTAAGTGAATCCTTCCGCTGCAGCCATCTGGTATTTGCAGCAGCTACCTATAACGGCGGGATCTTTACCAATATGGAACATGTTTTAAATGATTTAAAGGCACATGGACTGCAGAACCGTACCGTAGCAGTAATTGAAAATGGTACCTGGGGTGTTGTAGCAGGAAAGCAGATGAAAGAGGTACTTTCCGGAATGAAGAACATGAATATTTTAGAGCAGACTGTCACTGTAAAATCTGCTTTAAAGGATGAACAGGATCCACAGTTAGAAGCACTGGCAGATGCCATCGCAGCTTCTTTATGCTCCTGAATGATCATATGATCCGCAAAAAAGAGCCGTTCATGGCTCTTTTTGCGTTGCAGTGCATCAGAAAGGGGCTATAGGGAGAAAGTGTTGGATATGAAGAAATTTGGCTGTGTCCTGCTTAAAGGGGGCAGATCCAGCCGCATGGGCGGCAATGACAAAGCGGAGCTTCTTTACAGGGGAATAAGTTTTAAAGAGAGGATCAGAAAAGAACTGGAGCAGTCAGATCTGCCCCTTTTTTTGTCAGAGGCCAAAAAAAGCGGGGATCCCCAGGTAATACCAGATCTGATCCCTGATGCAGGGCCATTAGGGGGGATTTATTCCTGTCTGAAACAGACGGGGATGGCAGGTCTGTTTTTTGTTTCCTGTGATATGCCATTATTTCATTTTTATCTTGGGAAACGGGCATTGGAAGAAGCAGAAAAGAATATAGATGTGGATGCGGTGATCTGGAAAACAAGGGACGGCAGGATCCATCCTGTGTGCGGCTGGTATTCATCGGGGTGTATACCTGTCCTTGAAAAGCAGCTTCTGGAAAAAAATGGAAGAGTAAGGGATCTGTTAGGAAAACTGCGGGTAAAGATCCTGGAAACAGAAAAGGAACATGTACCCGATACATGGTTTACCAATGTAAACACACCTATGGCTTTAAGTGAACTTGCAGATAAAAGACCACCTGTATTTGCAGTCAGCGGAAAGAAAAATACAGGAAAAACTACATTGACCCAAACACTGGTAAGGGAATTGTCCCACCGGGGGCTGGCGGTGGCAGTGATCAAACACGATGGCCATGATTTTATCCCGGATGTGCCGGGAACGGACAGTTACCGTCACAAAGCGGCTGGGGCTTATGGAACAGTGGTGTATTCAGAAAAACGGTTCTGCCTTGTAAAAGAGGAAACAGGGCATCAGGCAGCAGATTTTTTTGGGTATTTTAATGATGCAGACCTTATCCTTCTTGAAGGGATGAAAGATTCTGCTTATCCTAAAATTGAAGTCATGCGCCGGGAGGTATCTAAAAGAAGTGTGTGCAAAAAAGAGACTGTAAAGGCCTATGTAACAGACTTTTTACCGGGAGAAATACCGGGATTTGAAAAAGAAAGTCTTGCAGACTGCCCGGTATATGATTTTAATGATCTGGACGAGATTCTGGAGACTGTTCTGGCCCTTCCAAAAAATAGCTTTTTACTTATGTTTTGACGGACGATATGGGGATATGGTACAATAAAGACAGAAAATAGGGTATTACAGAAAGAATCTGAGAGAACATAAAAAAAGAAAGGGGTATTTTATGCCAGTTGCATATAGTACAGAAAATGAAGAATATCATTTAAAGATACGTCCGGGAGATGTAGGCCGCTATGTGATCCTGCCGGGAGATCCGGGAAGATGTGAAAAGATCGCAAAATATCTGGATCATCCCCGTTTTGTTGTTTCCAACCGGGAATATACCATTTATACAGGGGAACTGGAAGGAGAAATGGTAAGTGTGTGCAGTACTGGCATTGGCGGCCCTTCAGCAGCTATTGCCATGGAAGAACTGATCCACTGTGGTTCAGAGTGTTTTGTGCGTACAGGAACCTGCGGAGGCATGGGAAAGGACGTATTAGGCGGTGATCTGGTCATTGCAAACGGGGCTGTCCGCATGGAAGGAACAGGACTCCAGTATGCTCCTATTGAGTTTCCGGCAGTAGCAGACACAGGTGTGATAAATGCCCTCTGTGAAGCAGCAAGGGCAGATGGCTGTAAGTACCATGTAGGTGTAGTCCATTGCAAAGACTCATTTTATGGACAGCTGGATCCGGACAGTATGCCTGTAAAAGATGAACTGAAAAGCAAATGGGATGCCTGGTGTGCCTGCGGCGCTCTTGCCAGTGAAATGGAATCGGCTACATTGTATATTGTGGCAGCAGTGCGCAAAGTCCGTATTGGAACTGTGCTTTTAGTTCTGGGAAATCAGACCAGACGGGCTTTAGGACTGGAAGATATTCAGTGCCATGATACAGAGCAGTCTGTGAAAGTAGCTGTAGATGCCATTGCAAGGCTGATAAAGAAGGATAAGAAAGAGGAAAAATAATATGGCAAAGTATATAATGGCACTGGACGCGGGGACGACCAGCAACCGCTGTATCCTCTTTAATGAAAAAGGTGAAATGTGCAGTGCGGCACAAAGGGAATTTACCCAGTATTTTCCAAAACCAGGCTGGGTGGAACATGACGCAGATGAGATCTGGGCCAGCATGCTGGGAGTTGCAGTAGAGGCAATGAACAAGATCAGTGCTGTGGCGGCAGATATTACAGCTATCGGGATCACAAATCAGCGGGAAACTACCATTGTCTGGGATAAGAATACGGGAGAACCTGTTTATCACGCTATTGTATGGCAGTGCCGCAGAACATCAGAGTATTGTGACACTTTAAAAGAAAAAGGCCTGACAGATATATTCAGGAAAAAGACAGGTCTTGTGATCGATGCTTATTTTTCCGGAACAAAGGTAAAATGGATCCTTGATAATGTGCCGGGAGCAAGAGAAAAAGCTGAAAACGGGGAATTATTATTTGGTACGGTGGAAACGTGGCTGATCTGGAAACTTACCAGAGGCAGAGTCCATGTAACAGATTACTCCAATGCATCCCGGACCATGCTTTTTAATATTAACACACTGCAGTGGGATGATGAGATCCTGGCAGAACTGGATATTCCAAAATGTATCCTTCCGAAGCCGAAGCCATCCAGCTGTGTGTACGGTGAAACAGATCCTTCTTATCTTGGTGGGCCCATTCCCATTGCAGGTGCTGCAGGTGATCAGCAGTCAGCATTATTCGGACAGACCTGTTTTAAACCGGGGGAGGCGAAAAATACATATGGAACCGGCTGCTTTCTGCTGATGAATACAGGAGAGAAGCCTATTTTTTCAGAAAACGGCCTTGTGACTACGATTGCCTGGGGAATGGATGGAAAGGTCAATTATGCGCTGGAAGGCTCTATTTTCGTTGCAGGGGCTGCCATCCAGTGGCTCAGGGATGAGCTAAAGCTGATCGATTCAGCCCCGGATTCGGAATATATGGCTAAAAAGGTAGAAAATACCAATGGATGCTATGTTGTACCTGCGTTTACAGGATTGGGGGCGCCTCACTGGGATCAGTACGCCAGGGGGACTATTGTTGGGATCACCCGTGGTGTTAATAAATACCATATCATCCGTGCAACGTTGGAATCCATTGCATATCAGGTAAACGATGTCCTGGAAGCAATGAAAGCAGATTCGGGGATCAAACTTGCAGCTTTAAAGGTAGATGGCGGCGCAAGTGCCAATGATTTTCTGATGCAGACACAGGCAGATATTATCAATGCTCCGGTGAACCGCCCGGAATGTGTGGAGACAACCGCTATGGGTGCAGCTTATCTTGCAGGTCTGGCAGTTGGTTACTGGGGCAGCAGGGAAGAAGTGATCCAAAACTGGGCAATCGATAAGATATTTAAGCCTCAGATTGGGGATGAAGAAAGAGAAAAGCGGATCCGCGGCTGGAATAAGGCTGTGAAATATGCTTATGGCTGGGCAAAAGAAGAGGAAATATAAAAACTCTTGACGGAGAGAAGAAATGCTGTTATATTATCAGTAGAACAGATGTAACTTAAAAGATAAAAAGAACATGGGGCTGCCGCAAACAAGGTTTTATTGTAGCGGCAGCCCCTGAAAGTTGGGGTGTTTATGGTACTAAAAATTGATTTTAACAGTGATGAAGCCATTTATATCCAGCTTCGAAACCAGATCATTATGGGAATAGCAACGGATATGATACGGGAAGGAGATACACTTCCCTCTGTACGGCAGATGGCAGACCATATCGGTATCAACATGCATACAGTAAATAAGGCATATTCCGTTCTCCGCCAGGAAGGTTTTGTAAAACTGGACCGGAGAAGAGGTGCAGTAGTTTCTCTGGATATAGATAAGATCCAGGCTATTGAGGAGATGCGCCAGAATCTGGATGTAGTGCTGGCCTGTGGTATCTGCCGCGATGTTTCAAGAGACGAGGCGCATCAGCTGGTTGACGAGATCTACGACAGATATACCAAGCGTGATATAGAAACCCGGGAGGATTAATATGTTATGTGAAAAATGTAAGGTTCGGGAAGCAAATATTAAATATACTGAGATCATCAATGGAGTGAAAACAGAGCATAATCTCTGTTCCCACTGTGCAAAAGAAATGGATTTTGGACAGTATACAGCTTTGCTGGACGGGGAATTTCCTTTAGGAAAGCTTTTGTCCGGACTTCTGGGATTGGAGGAAGATGAAGAGGAAACCGATGAACGTTTCCGGGTGGTTTGTCCTACCTGCGGTACCAGTTTTGATGATTTTGTCCAGAACAGCCGTTTCGGCTGTCCGGACTGCTATGGTGTGTTTGATCTGTTTATCAGCGATAAGATCAAACAGCTTCAGGGAAGCGAGAGCCATCGTGGCAAGATGCCTAAGATCATGGCAGGAAAAGAAAAAAGTGCTGCTGGAAACAGGAAAGAAGTGCCTCAGGATGTTTTGCTGGAAGCAGGAGAAAAAACGGTAAAGGATATGGATACAGCCAGACCGGACTGGTGGAAAGAGGCTGCAGACCTTGAAAAACAGCTGAAAGAAGCCCTGAAAACAGAAGATTATGAAATGGCAGCTGTATGCAGAGATAAGATCAGGGCATTAAAAGCAGGAAAGGACGGTCAGGTACATGAGTAAATGGTATGAAGCTATATCAGAAGAGCCGTCCAATATCATATACAGCAGGATCCGTCTTGCCAGAAACTGGAATGAATATGTATTTCCCTCCCGTCTGGATGAGGCTGGAAGCAGGGAACTGGTAGATGGCCTGCGGGACGGTTTAAAGGATATAGGAGAAAAGACAGGAACGCCTCTTTTTTACCGGCCTTTAGAGACTATGGCACAGGCAGAAAAGAAGGCTTTGCGGGAACGCCGGATCTTAAACCGCTGCGCAGTGGAAAAGACCTGTGCCCAGGGCCTGTATCTGTCAGAAGATGAGTCGGAAAGCATATTATTGGGGGCAGATGACCATATCCGCCTGCAGTTTCTGTCTTCCGGGCTCTGTCTGGAAAAGCTGTGGCAGAAGGCAGATGAGATAGATGATGCCATCAATGAGCATTTTCCTTATGCTTATGATGAAAAATATGGTTATCTGACTACATTTCCCACCAATATGGGAACGGGACTTAAGGCCTGTGCTGTAGTCCATCTGCCTATGCTGTCCCAGTTGAAGAAATTCCAGAGCATAGTAGCGGATATGGGAAGACTGGGAACCTCTATAAGGGGGATTTTTGGAGAAGGCAGTGAAAATGCCGGAAACATGTATGAGCTGTCAAACCAGAGAACCTTAGGTCTTTCCGAAAAAGAGATCATTGAGCTGGTAAATAAAGCGGCAGTCCAGTTAAATGCCCAGGAATTTAAGGTAAGAAAGGCGGCTTTAAATGCCAGAAGGCTGGAACGAGAAGATGAAACCTATAAATCCTACGGAGTTTTAAAATATGCCCGGAAAATGGCAGAAAAAGATGCCAGAGTCTTTATCGGACAGCTGATCGCAGGAGAAACAGATGGTCTTATTGCTTTTGAAAAGGAGAACAGCCTATACAGCCTTTTAGTGGGCATAAAACCGGCTAATTTAAATCTGTGGGCCAGCAGGCCGTTAGATAAAGATGAGACGGACTGTGTAAGAGCAGCTTATATCAGGGAATATCTTCCACAGATATGCAGCTGGTCTTAGGGGTTGACAGACATAAAGGAGGACAACAATGGAACGATATACACCACAGGCGAAGGAGGCCTTAAGCCTGGCAGTGGAAATGGCAGAAAGCTTAAACCATGGCTACGTGGGAACAGAACATCTGCTCATTGGCCTTTTACAGGAAGGAACCGGCGTGGCAGCCAAGGTTTTAGAGGAAAACGGGGTTGAAGAAGCAAAAGTAGTAGAGTTGGTCAGCCAGCTGATCACTCCGGATAATTCTGTGCAGATGGCAGAAAATGCTGCTTATACCCCAAGAGCCCGCCGTGTTATAGAAAACAGTTACAGAGAGGCAGTGCGTTTTAAAGCAGCCCAGATCGGCACAGAGCACATCCTTATTGCTATTTTAAGAGAAGGAGACTGTGTAGCCAGCCGCCTGTTAAATACCATAGGCATCAGTGTCCAGAAGCTTTATATTGATCTTCTGGCAGCTATGGGTGAAGATGCACCGTCCGTCAAAGATGAGATGCAACGGGGCAGCTATGGAAAGCGGGGCAGTTCAACACCGGCTCTTGACAGCTACAGCCGCAATCTCACCCAGATGGCATTAGATGGAAAGCTGGATCCTGTGATCGGAAGAGAACATGAGATCCAGAGAGTGATCCAGATCTTAAGCCGGCGTACCAAAAATAATCCATGCCTTATTGGTGAGCCGGGAGTAGGAAAAACAGCGGTAGTAGAGGGACTGGCACAGCGTATTGCAGCAGGAGATGTGCCGGATACCATCGCTGATAAGAGGGTTATGACGTTGGATCTTTCTGGTATGGTAGCAGGTTCCAAGTACAGAGGTGAATTTGAAGAACGTATTAAGAAAGTCATTGCAGAAGTAGTAGAGTCTAAAGATGTGCTGCTGTTTATTGATGAGATACACACCATTATCGGGGCAGGCGGTGCAGAAGGAGCCTTAGATGCTTCCAATATTTTAAAGCCATCCCTTGCAAGAGGGGAACTGCAGCTGATCGGTGCAACTACGATTGATGAGTACAGAAAGTATATTGAAAAGGATGCAGCCTTAGAGCGGAGATTCCAGCCGGTTACTGTAGATGAACCTTCAGAAGAAGAATCCATTGCCATTTTAAAGGGACTTCGCAGCCGTTATGAGGAACATCATAAGGTAGAGATCACAGATGATGCTTTAGAGGCAGCTGTAAAGCTTTCTGCCCGCTATATCAATGACCGTTTTCTGCCAGATAAGGCTATTGACCTGATTGATGAGGCATCTTCTAAGGTGCGCCTGTTAAATTATACAAAACCAGCTAAGGTCAGGACTTACGAGGAACAGATCGATGAGCTGGAAGAGGAAAAAGAGACAGCCATCCGGGAAGAAGCCTATGAAAAGGCGGGGGATATTAAGAAAAAACAGGAAAAGTTAAAAGAAAAGATCCGTCAGACTCTGGAAAAATGGGAAAAAGAAAAAGAAACCCGGAAACTGACAGTAGGGGAAAATGAAGTGGCAGATGTAGTAGCCGGATGGACAAAGATACCGGTAAAAAAGCTGGCAGAGGAAGAATCAGAGCGGCTTAAAAATCTGGAAAATATCCTTCATGAGAGAGTTGTGGGCCAGGAGGAAGCTATTACAGCTGTATCCAAGGCGATCCGCAGAGGCCGCATCGGATTAAAAGATCCCAAACGCCCTATTGGATCCTTTTTGTTCTTAGGACCTACAGGTGTAGGAAAAACAGAACTTTCAAAGGCTCTTGCAGAGGCTATGTTTGGCACAGAAACTTCCCTGATCCGGGTGGATATGTCAGAATATATGGAAAAACACAGTGTTTCCAAGATGATCGGTTCTCCGCCAGGATATGTTGGCTATGAAGAGGGCGGCCAGCTTAGTGAAAAGGTCCGCAGGAATCCTTATAGTGTGATCCTTTTTGATGAGATCGAAAAGGCTCATCCGGATGTGTTTAATATCCTTCTGCAGGTGTTAGATGACGGCCATATCACTGATGCCCAGGGACGAAAGATCGATTTTAAGAATACCATTATCATTATGACCTCCAATGCAGGTGCAGAAAATATCATTGCGCCAAAACGTCTGGGATTCGGGGTTGCCACAGATGCAAAGGCAGACCACGAATTTATGAAAGGCCGTGTGATGGAAGAGGTAAAACGTCTGTTTAAGCCGGAATTCTTAAACCGTATTGATGAGATCATCGTCTTCCACCAGCTGACCAAGGAGCATATGAAGGGCATTGCTGACATCATGTTAAAGGGCATTGAAAAGAGATGCAAAGAGCAGTTAGGCATTACCCTTACTGTAAATGAGGCTGCAAAAGAACTGCTCATTGATAAAGGTTATGATGAAAAATATGGCGCAAGACCACTGCGTCGCACCATCCAGAGCCTGTTAGAGGACAAGATGGCAGAAGAGATTTTAGATGGAAAGATCAAAAAGAGTGCCGGTGTGGAAGCAGGCTGTGAAGATGGCAGACTCGTTTTTACGGTGAAAAAGAAAGCAGCTGCCAGAAGGAAAACAGCAGCCCCAAAAGCTTTGGCAAAGGTATCACGACAAACGCATGAGTAAATAAATTGTGAACACGCCCCTTTTTTTGTTAAAATTAAAAGAAAAGGGGTGTTAGTATATGCAAGAATTATTAGAT
>UQJF01000062.1 GCA_900541315.1 uncultured Clostridium sp.
CGGTCAGAGTAGTTTTACCATGGTCAACGTGTCCGATGGTACCAATGTTACAATGGGTTTTAGTTCTTTCAAACTTAGCTTTAGCCATTTTATAACGTCCTCCTTAATTTGCGCCCCTGTATATGTGTGGGGCTAATATAGTTAATGTCAGGCTATCAATCATTATATGATATTTCACCTTGATTTACAAGCCTTTTTTGGATTTTATACAGAGCATACCCCTGATGTTTCCACCAGAGGAAACTCTGTTATATATTGCTTTTTTACTCAGGTTCACGCGCTTACGCACTCTACTGTCTGCTTACGCAGACAAAACCTTTGTTAATGAGCACATTTTATTTTTTATGATCAGCAAGAACTTTCTCCTGAACGTTCTTTGGAACCTGCTCATATTTCTCGAAGAACATAGAGTAGTTACCACGGCCCTGGGTTCTGGAACGCAGGTCTGTGGAGTAACCGAACATCTCAGACAGCGGAACGTATGCCTTAACCATCTTACCACCGCCGATGTCTTCCATACCTTCGATACGGCCACGACGGGAGTTGATATCACCGATTACATCACCCATGTATTCTTCTGGCATGGTAACTTCAACCTTCATGATAGGCTCAAGAAGAACTGGGTTACCTTTTGCCATTGCATCCTTAAATGCCATAGATCCGGCAATGTGGAATGCCATTTCAGAAGAGTCGACTTCATGGTAAGAACCATCGTATACATCAGCGCATACACCCAGAACTGGGAATCCGCCAAGGATACCGGTCTTAGAAGCTTCTTCAATACCTTCACCAACTGCCGGGATATATTCCTTAGGAATAGCACCACCAACAACGGAAGAAGTGAACTTGAAGGTTTCTTCTGCGTTTGGATCCATTGGTGTGAAGTGAACTTTACAATGTCCGTACTGTCCACGGCCACCGGACTGCTTAGCATACTTGCTGTCTACATCAACAGCCTTAGTAAAGGTTTCCTTATAAGCAACCTGAGGAGCACCTACGTTAGCCTCTACGTTGAATTCACGCAGCAGACGGTCTACGATGATGTCCAGATGCAGCTCGCCCATACCGGAGATAATGGTCTGACCAGTCTCTTCGTCGGTACGAACACGGAAAGTAGGATCTTCTTCTGCCAGCTTTACAAGAGCATCACCCATCTTGTCCTGGCTTGCTTTTGTCTTTGGTTCGATAGCGATATCGATAACTGGCTCTGGGAATTCCATGGATTCCAGAACTACTGGATGCTGTTCATCACAGATAGTATCACCAGTTGTGGTATTCTTGAAACCAACAGCTGCAGCAATATCACCAGAGTATACACGATCAAGCTCGTGTCTCTTGTTTGCATGCATCTGAAGGATACGTCCTACACGCTCTTTCTTACCCTTGGTAGCATTCAGTACGTAAGAACCGGATGCCAGTGTACCAGAGTAAACACGGAAATAAGCCAGCTTACCAACGAATGGGTCAGTCATGATCTTGAATGCAAGAGCAGCAAATGGCTCTTCGTCAGAAGAGTGACGCTCAATCTCATTGCCGTCCAGGTCAACACCCTTGATAGAAGGAATGTCTAATGGAGATGGCATATATTCGATAATAGCATCCAGAAGCTTCTGAACACCCTTATTTCTATAAGCAGTACCACAGCATACAGGAACAGCTGCACACTCGCAGGTAGCTTTTCTTAATACCTTCTTCAGTTCATCATTGGTTGGCTCTTCGCCATCCAGATATTTCATCATAAGGTCATCATCCAGCTCGCAGATCTTCTCTACCAGCTCAGTATGATATAATTCCGCATCATCCTTCATATCTTCCGGGATGTCTAAGATAGAGATGTCTTCGCCCTTATCATCATTGTAGATGTAAGCCTGCATCTCAAACAGGTCGATGATTCCCTTGAATTCATCTTCCTTACCGATTGGCAGCTGAATGCAGATTGCATTCTTGCCTAAACGGGTTTTGATCTGTTCTACAGCGCCGTAGAAGTTTGCACCCAGGATGTCCATCTTGTTGATGAATGCCATACGAGGTACATTGTAGGTGTCAGCCTGACGCCATACGTTCTCGGACTGTGGTTCAACGCCGCCCTTTGCACAGAAAACACCAACAGCGCCATCCAGTACTCGCAGGGAACGCTCAACCTCAACAGTGAAGTCAACGTGTCCTGGAGTATCGATGATGTTGATACGATGCTCTAATGCTCCAGCCTTTGGCTTGCAGTGATCCTGCAGAGTCCAGTGGCAGGTAGTAGCAGCGGAAGTGATGGTGATACCTCTTTCCTGCTCCTGAGCCATCCAGTCCATGGTAGCAGTACCTTCATGAGTATCACCGATCTTATAGTTTACACCAGTATAATACAGAATACGCTCAGTTGTGGTGGTCTTACCAGCATCGATATGAGCCATGATTCCGATATTTCTGGTTCTCTCTAATGGATATTCTCTTCCAGCCAAGGGATTTTCCTCCTTAAAATAGTGGAAAAAGGAAAATTGCAATTAGAAACGGTAGTGAGCAAATGCCTTATTTGCTTCTGCCATCTTATGCATATCTTCTTTCTTCTTTACAGATGCGCCAGTGTTGTTAGCTGCATCCATGATCTCGTTTGCCAGTCTCTCTTCCTGAGTCTTCTCGCCTCTCTTACGGGAGTACAGAGTGATCCAGCGAAGTCCAAGAGCCTGTCTTCTTTCTGGTTTAACTTCGATCGGCACCTGATAGGTAGCACCACCGATACGTTTTGCCTTTACTTCCAGAACTGGCATGATGTTGTTCATTGCTTCTTCAAATACTTCGATAGCGTCTTTTCCGGTTGTCTCAGCAACACGGTTGAAAGCGCCGTATACAATTTTCTGTGCAACACCCTTCTTGCCGTCTAACATGATGTTGTTGATCAGCTTGGTTACAACTTTATTGTTGTAGATCGGGTCTGCCAGAACGTCTCTCTTCTGAGTATGTCCTTTACGTGGCACGTTACTTCCCTCCTTAATATGCTGCTTCGGAAACATTTCCTCAGCAGGTTTACATTAACTCGTCGGTACTCACATGTTTCCATAAAATGTGTTCGTGCGCGGTCTATATATTTTCCTGCAACCACAGGTTCAATATCACAATCCGGCACAACAAAGCAGTCCAGTATTAACTGACTGCAGTCACTTTACTGCTGTTAGTGATTCCAGTTTTAAATTTTAATTACTTTTTGTCTTTTGGTCTCTTAGCGCCGTATTTGGAACGAGCCTGCTTTCTGTTAGCAACACCTGCTGTATCCAGTGTACCTCTTACGATATGATATCTGGTACCTGGCAGGTCCTTTACTCTTCCTCCACGGATCAGAACAACGCTGTGCTCCTGAAGGTTATGACCTTCTCCTGGAATGTAGCTTGTTACTTCGATACCATTGGAAAGACGTACTCTGGCAATCTTTCTAAGTGCAGAGTTAGGTTTCTTAGGGGTAGCAGTCTTAACAGCGGTACAAACGCCACGCTTCTGTGGTGCAGATACGTCTGTTGCCTTCTTCTGTAAAGAGTTGTAACCCTTCTGCAGAGCTGGTGCAGTAGACTTCTTTGTGCTGGTCTGTCTTCCCTTTCTTACTAACTGGTTAAATGTTGGCATCCTTTTCACCTCCTGTGATATTGACTGTTGGTTGCTGTGTCTTTCAGCTTGTTGTTATGCAAAGAGCAAAGCACTTTGCACATACTTTTTTATTATAGCATGGTGAAAAAATCTGTCAAGTGGATTTTTTCAAAAATATTTGACAGTGGATTTTTTTCAAAATGTTGGCTCTGCTCTTTTGAAGGTATAAAAAACGGGAGCCGCAGCTTTTTCAGCCGGACTCCCGTATTCTATATCCTGATCCAGTTCTAGACCAGTTTTTCATTATTTTTATTACTCTTCGGTCTCGTCATCATCCTCAGATGCATCTTCGTTTTCGTCCATGTCCAGAACTTCTTCTGCTACATTGTCCTCAGAGATTTCAGAATCCTCAGCTCCATCCAGTGCGATCTCATCATCGTCTGACATGGAAATCTCATCGTCTTCTGAAAGAAGCCTGTCATCTGTGTCCAGTTTCACATTGCGGTAACGCTTCATACCTGTACCAGCAGGAATTGGCTTACCGATGATTACGTTCTCCTTGATACCGATCAGATGGTCAACCTTACCGTTGATAGCAGCCTCAGTCAGAACCTTGGTAGTCTCCTGGAAGGATGCTGCGGATAAGAAGGAATCTGTTGCAAGGGATGCCTTGGTGATACCAAGCATTACCTGCTTGCCTTCTGCAGGCTGTTTGCCCTGTGCGATCAGTTCTTCATTCATTTCATTGAAATCAAGAACATCCATAGATACACCTGGGAGAACATTACTGTCACCGCTTTCTTCAATGCGGATCTTCTTTAACATCTGATGTACGATCATTTCGATATGCTTATCGTTGATCTCAACACCCTGAAGACGGTATACACGCTGAACTTCCTGGATCATGTAATCCTGTACAGCACGAACGCCCTTGATCTTTAAGATATCATGTGGGTTTACGCTACCTTCTGTCAGCTCATCACCAGCTTCAAGAACCTGGCCTTCCATTACCTTGATCCTGGATCCGTAAGGGATCAGGTAGGTCTTGGAATTGCCGCTTTCCATATCTGTAACGGTAATCTCACGTTTCTTCTTTGTATCCTTAATGTCTACTACACCACCGAATTCAGTGATGATAGCAAGACCCTTTGGCTTACGTGCCTCAAAAAGCTCCTCAACTCGAGGAAGACCCTGTGTGATATCGCCGCCGGCAACACCACCGGTATGGAATGTACGCATGGTCAGCTGTGTACCAGGCTCACCGATAGACTGGGCTGCAATAATACCAACTGCTTCACCAACCTGTACAGGCTGTCCGGTTGCCATGTTTGCACCGTAGCACTTAGCACACACACCAATGTGGGACTTACAGCTTAATACAGTACGAATCTTAACAGTCTTACGTCCTAACTTGTTCAGAACCTTCATAACAGCTGCAGCACGCTTTGGTGTACACATGTGGTTAGCCTTGATCACTACTTCGCCGGTATCCGGATCTGTAATAGTCTCAGCAATATAACGTCCTGTGATTCTCTCTTCCAGATCTTCGATCGTTTCGTTGCCGTCCATGAAAGCCTTGATCTCCATGTAAGGGATCTCTTTGCCTTCGCAGCAGTCAACTTCACGGATGATCAGATCCTGGGATACGTCTACCAGACGTCTGGTCAGGTAACCAGAGTCAGCAGTACGAAGAGCCGTATCAGACAGACCCTTACGTGCACCATGAGCAGAGATGAAGTACTCCAGTACATCAAGACCTTCACGGAAGTTAGACTTGATAGGAAGTTCGATGGTATGACCAGTTGTATCTGCCATCAGTCCTCGCATACCAGCTAACTGCTTGATCTGCTTATCAGATCCTCGCGCACCAGAATCAGCCATCATGAAGATGTTATTGTACTTATCCAGTCCTGTTAACAGGTCATGGGTCAGCTGATCATCGGTAGTCTTCCAGGTTTCGATAACTTCTTTATAACGTTCCTCCTCGGTAATAAGACCGCGGCGGTAGTTCTTAGCAATGTGATCTACAGTAGCCTGGGCATCAGCGATCAGCTTCGGCTTGCTTGCAGGTACAGTCATATCAGAAATAGATACAGTCATAGCTGCTCTTGTAGAGAACTTATAACCGATTGCCTTGATATCATCCAGTGTAACAGCAGTCTGGGTAGCACCGTGTACATTGATGACCTTTTCAAGGATCTGCTTTAACTGCTTCTTAGCTACATGGAAGTCAACTTCCAGTTTTAATTCATTTTCAGGAATACTTCTGTCTACAAAGCCTAAATCCTGAGGAATGATCTCATTGAAGATAAAACGTCCAATAGTGGATTCGATCACACCAGTCTTAACAGTGCCATCTGGCATTGTCTTGGAAACTCTTACCTTAACTCTGGAATGAAGAGTTGCCTCCTGGTTATCATATGCCAGGATCGCTTCGTTTACACTCTTGAAGATCATGCCTTCGCCCTTAGCGCCAGGACGTTCCTGGGTCAGATAGTAAATACCAAGTACCATATCCTGTGAAGGAACGGCTACAGGACCACCATCAGACGGTTTTAACAGGTTGTTCGGGCTTAACAGAAGGAAACGGCACTCTGCCTGTGCTTCTACGGACAGAGGAAGATGAACTGCCATCTGGTCACCGTCGAAGTCGGCGTTGAACGCTGTACAAACAAGTGGGTGCAGCTTAATAGCTTTACCTTCTACCAGGATCGGTTCGAATGCCTGGATACCAAGTCTGTGCAGTGTAGGAGCACGGTTTAACATAACCGGATGCTCTTTAATAACATCTTCCAGAACATCCCACACTTCTGTCTGAAGCTTTTCAACCATCTTCTTTGCATTCTTAATGTTGTGGGCAGTGCCGTTAGCCACTAACTCTTTCATTACGAATGGCTTAAACAGCTCGATCGCCATTTCTTTTGGCAGACCACACTGATAGATCTTTAATTCAGGACCAACGACGATAACGGAACGTCCGGAATAGTCAACTCGCTTACCTAACAGGTTCTGACGGAAACGTCCCTGCTTACCCTTTAACATATCAGAAAGGGACTTAAGAGCACGGTTTCCAGGTCCTGTTACAGGACGGCCGCGGCGTCCATTATCGATCAGGGCGTCAACTGCTTCCTGAAGCATACGTTTCTCATTGCGGACAATGATATCCGGAGCACCAAGCTCTAACAGTCTTGCCAGACGGTTGTTACGGTTGATGATCCTTCTATATAAATCGTTTAAGTCACTGGTTGCAAAACGTCCGCCGTCTAACTGTACCATAGGACGGATATCCGGTGGAATAACCGGGATAACATCCATGATCATCCATTCAGGACGGTTTCCGGAATTTAAGAATGCCTCTACAACTTCCAGGCGCTTGATGATCCTTGCACGCTTCTGGCCGCTTGCATCGATCAGCTGCTTTCTTAACTCTTCGGAATCTTTTTCCAGGTCGATCGCCTTTAACAGCTCCTGGATCGCCTCAGCACCCATTCCTACGCGGAATGCAGTGCTGCTGCCGTATTTTTCTACTTCTTCGCGGTATTCCTTCTCAGATAATACCTGCTTGTACTGAAGGCTTGTTACACCTGGATCCAGTACAACATAGGAAGCGAAATACAGTACCTTCTCCAGTGTTCTTGGAGAAATGTCAAGGATCAGACCCATACGGCTTGGGATACCCTTGAAGTACCAGATGTGGGATACAGGAGCAGCAAGCTCAATACGTCCCATACGCTCTCTTCTGACGCTGGACTTGGTAACTTCAACACCGCAGCGGTCACAGATCACGCCTTTGTAACGGATCTTTTTATACTTTCCACAGTGGCACTCCCAGTCCTTGCTCGGTCCGAAGATCCTCTCGCAGAAAAGTCCGTCTTTTTCAGGCTTTAAGGTTCTATAGTTAATGGTCTCAGGTTTCTT
Source organism: uncultured Clostridium sp. (assembly GCA_900541315.1). Lineage (GTDB taxonomy): Bacteria > Bacillota > Clostridia > Lachnospirales > Lachnospiraceae > Enterocloster. The sequence continues at coordinate 7,486 of UQJF01000062.1, forward strand.
TACAACGCCGTGATCCCACCAGTCTTTCCACTCTTTGGAAGGAGCGCCTGCTGGTTCAGGCATACGGTTGCGCACAGCTCCCTGCTCCCACCAGTCTTTCCACTGCTTGCTTGGCTTATCAGCAGGCTCCGGAGTTCTGTGTGTCCAGGAGCGGATCTTTTCAGGGGAAGCCAGACCTATTTTAATGGCATCAAACGCCATTGGATGATAAGTTTCATTTATTGTTTCCGGCATGAGCTTATACTCCCTTCTATTATTCGTTCTCACTGTCATCTGTATATGCGTCATACAGGTCATCTGTATAATCGTCGTTAGTTTCCTTGGAATCGGATTCTACATTCACAAGCTCATTGTTCTTGAATTCCTGTTCCTGATATCCGTAATTGGAGTAAGACTCTCTGTCATTGTAATGACGGTCACCTTCCAGCATAGCACGCAGTTCTGTATCGCCATAGTCAATGCTCTCTGTCATCTCTACCTCGGTACCATCTTCTCTCTGAACCTGAACATCCAGACCCAGGGACTGCATTTCCTTAAGAAGTACCTTGAAGGATTCCGGAACACCTGGCTCAGGGATATTTTCGCCCTTGATGATAGCCTCGTATGTCTTCACACGGCCAACCACATCATCAGACTTAACAGTCATGATCTCCTGCAGGGTGTAGGAAGCGCCATATGCCTCCAGAGCCCAAACCTCCATCTCCCCGAAACGCTGTCCGCCGAACTGGGCTTTACCACCCAGAGGCTGCTGTGTAACCAGGGAGTAAGGACCGGTAGAACGTGCATGGATCTTATCATCTACCAGATGATGCAGTTTCAGGTAATGCATGTGTCCGATAGTTACTGCGCCATCAAAGTATTCGCCGGTACGTCCATCACGGAGACGTACTTTACCGTCACGGCTGATCGGTACGCCTTCCCAAAGCTTTCTATGCTCTAAGTGAGTACCCAGATAATCCATTACCTCAGGTTTTAAGGTATCTTTATATTTAGCTTCAAATTCTTCCCATGGAGTATTTACATAGTCATTTGCAAGCTCCAGAGTATCCTGGATATCATTCTCGTTTGCACCATCGAAAATAGGAGTGGAAACGTTAAAGCCAAGCGCTCTTGCAGCAAGACTTAAGTGGATCTCCAGCACCTGTCCGATATTCATACGTGAAGGTACGCCCAATGGGTTCAGCACGATGTCCAGAGGACGGCCGTTTGGAAGGAATGGCATATCTTCTACAGGAAGCACACGGGAAACAACACCTTTGTTACCATGACGTCCAGCCATCTTATCACCAACAGAGATCTTACGTTTCTGGGCGATATAGATACGGACAGTCTGGTTTACGCCTGGTGCAAGCTCGTCACCATTTTCTCTTGTAAATACCTTTGCGTCTACGATGATACCGTATGCACCATGAGGTACCTTTAAGGAGGTATCACGTACTTCTCTTGCCTTTTCACCGAAGATCGCTCTTAACAGTCTTTCTTCAGCAGTCAGCTCGGTCTCTCCCTTTGGAGTAACCTTACCTACCAGAATATCTCCGGCACGGACCTCTGCACCAATACGGATGATACCGCGTTCGTCCAGATCCTTTAATGCATCTTCACCAACACCAGGTACATCCCGGGTGATCTCTTCCGGTCCTAACTTGGTGTCACGGGCTTCTGCCTCATACTCTTCAATATGAACAGATGTATAAACATCATCCCGTACCAGACGCTCAGAAAGAAGAACCGCATCCTCGTAGTTGTAGCCTTCCCAGGTCATAAATCCGATCAACGGGTTCTTACCAAGAGCGATCTCACCATTGCAGGTAGAAGGACCATCTGCGATAACTTCACCAGCTTCTACGTGATCATTCTTATAAACAATCGGCTTCTGGTTGTAGCAGTTGCTCTGGTTGCTTCTCTTAAATTTAGTCAGATGGTATACATCACGGTTTCCATCGGAATCTCTCTTGATGATGATCTCATTGGAAGCGGAACGCTCAACTACACCTGCATTCTTTGCAACAACACAAACGCCGGAGTCAACAGCAGCCTTACCTTCAATACCGGTACCTACTACAGGAGCCTCTGTGCTTAACAGCGGCACTGCCTGACGCTGCATGTTGGATCCCATCAGAGCACGGTTCGCATCGTCATTCTGAAGGAATGGAATCATAGCAGTTGCAACAGAGAATACCATCTTAGGAGAAACGTCCATTAAGTCGATGGTGCTCTTTCTGAATTCGGAAGTCTCTGTACGGAAACGTCCGGATACGTTGTTATGGATGAAGCGGCCTTCTTCATCTAATGGTTCATTCGCCTGGGCTACGATGAAGTTGTCCTCTTCGTCTGCAGTCAGATATACTACTTCATCCGTAACCTTTGGATTAGCTGCGTCAGTCTTATCTACTACACGGTAAGGTGCTTCAATAAAGCCGTACTGGTTTACTCTTGCATAGCTTGCAAGGGAGTTGATCAGACCGATGTTAGGACCTTCAGGAGTCTCGATCGGGCACATACGGCCATAATGTGTATAGTGTACATCTCGTACCTCGAATCCGGCACGGTCTCTTGACAGACCACCAGGACCTAAGGCAGATAAACGTCTCTTATGTGTAAGCTCGGACAGCGGGTTGTTCTGATCCATGAACTGGGACAGCTGGGAACTTCCAAAGAATTCCTTTACAGCAGCTGTAACAGGCTTGATATTGATCAGGGACTGTGGTGTAATGCCGTCTACATCCTGAGTTGTCATACGTTCTCTTACAACACGCTCCATACGGGATAAGCCGATACGGTACTGGTTCTGTAACAGCTCACCTACAGCACGGATACGACGGTTTCCTAAGTGGTCGATATCATCAGATGTACCAACCTGCTCTTCCAGATGCATGTTGTAGTTGATGGAAGCTAAGATATCTTCCTTTGTGATATGCTTCGGGATCAGGTCATGGATATTTCTTCTGATCTCTTCCTTAAGCAGTTCTTCATCATCACCTGCTTTTTCCAGGATTGGAGCAAGCGCAGGATAATATACTAATTCAGAAACGCCAACTTCTTCCGGATCAAAGGATACATAAGCACCAAGTTCAACCATCATATTGGAAAGGACTTTCTGCTTTCTGTTAATTCCTTCTACCCATACAAAAGGAACAGCAGAGTTCTGAACCTTCATGGCAGATTCTTTATCTAACTTTGTACCGGCTTCTGCAATAATCTCACCTGTAGTGGTATCAACTACATCTTCTGCCAGCACCTGTCCATTCAGACGGAACTTAAAGGACAGTTTCTTATTGAATTTATAACGTCCAACCTTTGCCAGGTCATATCTTCTAGGATCAAAGAACATGCTGTTAAGCAGGCTCTCTGCACTGTCTACAGACAGCGGCTCGCCTGGACGGATCTTCTTGTACAGTTCTAACAGACCATCCTGATAGTTATCAGATGTATCCTTTCCGAAGCTTGCAAGCAGCTTTGGTTCTTCACCGAACAGGTCTAAGATCTCCGCATTGGTTCCGTAGCCTAAAGCACGGATCAGTACAGTGACCGGTACCTTACGGGTTCTGTCTACACGAACATAAAATACATCGTTGGAATCGGTTTCGTATTCCAGCCATGCACCACGGTTAGGGATAACAGTACATGTAAACAGTTCCTTACCTACCTTATCATGTCCGATCCCATAGTAAATACCAGGGGAACGTACAAGCTGGCTGACGATAACACGTTCTGCACCGTTAATCACAAATGAACCGGTATCTGTCATCAGAGGCAGATCACCCATAAATATCTCATGTTCATTCATTTCATCTTTGTCTTTATTGTACAGTCTGACCTTTACCTTAAGCGGTGCGGCGTAAGTAGCATCCCGTTCTTTACACTCTTCGATGGTATACTTGATATCATCTCTGCATAATGTAAAGTCAACGAATTCCAGACTTAAATGTCCTGCAAAATCCGCGATAGGAGAGATATCAGCAAACGCTTCCTTCAGTCCTTCATCTAAGAACCACTGGTAGGAGTCTTTCTGAATCTCGATCAGGTTAGGCATCTGAAGGACTTCCTTCTGCCTTGAATAGCTCATTCTTACGCTTTTCCCGGCCGGTACCGGACGTATTCTGCTTTTCTCCATTGACGTTTCACCCCTGTTTTCTTATTTGGTTGCAGTAGTTTTCCGGGATTTTTCTTTCTTTTTCTGTCCCTTTTTCCACTGCTGTCGTTCTCGGTAATCGGGCGTCAGCAAATGGGCGCAATAAGCCCAGAACGCCACAATAATGCACTCTCCATAATAACATACATTTGTCAAGGTGTCAACAATTTTTCTTGCTTTTTTTCGTTATAAATGTTATACTATATTGGAATGTCTTGGGGCATGTTCGTTCAGGCTGCTAAGACCACATTATGTACTCACGGAATCTTTTTTTGACCGGTTTTACGGGAAGATTTCTTTGTCAGCTGTACCCGGCAAAAAACCGGCCGCAAAAGCAGGTGCAGGAAAGACTTCGAAAGTACATCATTACAATTCGGAGGTATACATTATGTTAAATACCGTTTTAAACATACTGCTGGTGATTCTCATCATTGCAGCTATCGTTCTGGCTATCCTGTATTTCCTTGGAAATAAGCTCCAGAAGCGCCAGTTAGAACAGCAGCAGATGTTAGATGCAGCTGCACAGACCGTATCTCTTCTTGTTATTGATAAGAAGAAACTGAAACTGACTCAGGCAGGTCTTCCAAAAATGGTAGTTGACCAGACTCCAAAGTACATGCGCTGGACCAAGGTTCCGATCGTTAAAGCAAAGATCGGACCAAAGATCGTTACACTGATCGCTGATGCAAGAGTATTTGAGTGCCTTCCTGTTAAAACAGAAGCAAAGGTAATCTTAAGCGGTATCTACATCACCCAGATCAAAAGTGTACGCGGAGGTTCTATTCCAACTCCGCCAAAGAAAAAGGGATTTTTCGCAAGATTCCGTAAAGATGCATAATATGGGGCGTAAAAAAACAGCCGGCTCCCGGATGGGATCGGCTGTTTTTTATTATGCACAACTCACTTTATGATAATGTTCACCATCAGGCAACATATCCGTTTACTGGCAGGACTGCACATCTACCAGGATACGGCAGTCTGACATATGTTCGTAATTAATATCCAGGGAATAGTCCACATTTACCTTCAGGCTGTCTGCCTGTTCATCCACTGCAAAGTGGTTGGCCTGTATCCCCACTACGATCTCACCAAACGGTGTGCTGTAACAGGAAACATTTTTCCGATTCTTTTCAAACAGCATATGGGTAATGGCTGTTCCTTTTTTTGTAATATCCATAGATGTTGACGTGATCTTGATGATATTCTTTACCGGTTCTTTAAAGCCTTCTATCAGTTCTTCATACAAAACATAATGTTTCCCGTTCTTCTGGTAATAATCACCCCGGACGATCATCTCCACATCATTATCCTCTTCATCCACTGTATGTACCCCACGGATAGTGATCAATACATCCTTTGTCATGTAACCCTCTTTTCTTTCTGAAAGCACCTGTGATCTGATCTTAGAAACGCTCTAAAGCATGGCTCATCAGCTTATCTACTAATTCCTCTTTGTTAATGCCTCTTGCTTCCCACAGCATCGGATACATACTGATCGCGGTAAATCCAGGCATTGTATTGATCTCGTTAAATACGATCTCTCCATCTTCCTTTACAAAGAAATCCACGCGGGAAAGTCCATATCCATCTACTGCTTTAAAAATAGCTGCAGCTGCCTTTCTTACTTCTTCTGCTGCATTGCCTGGAAGTTCAGGATCTGTTACTGTCTTAGATTCGGCATTATAGTATTTTGCATCAAAATCATAAAAATCTGCTGCTGCCAGGATCTCACCAACACCGGAAGCCTTTACTTCTTCTTTTCCGCCGCCAAATACAGCACATTCGATCTCACGGCCAACGATCATTTCTTCTACCAGGATCTTTCTGTCATGGTTTGCAGCCTCTTTTAAACCGTTTTCCAGTTCTTCTCTGTTTTCTGCCTTGCTGACACCCTTAGATGAGCCTGCGTTAGATGGTTTAATGAATACAGGATATGAAAAATGTTTTTCAACACGGGCAATTACTGCATCCATATCAGCTAACTGCTCACTCATAACAGGCTCGTAATCTGCCTGACGGATGCCTAAATTATTTACAATGATCTTTGTATACAGTTTATCCATGCCTACTGCAGATGCCAGTACGCCGCAGCCTACATATGGGATCCTTGCCAGTTCGAGAAGTCCCTGAATAGTTCCATCCTCACCATGAAGTCCGTGAAGGACCGGGAATACCAAATCAAGTTTTACTTCTGTTACTTTGTCTTCATCCATAAGGATCACACATTTTTTAGTAGCATCCGGAAGGATGGCTGCAGATACCTTTCCATTTCTCCACTCGCCGCTTCTGATATCATCCACAGAATCTGTCTTGATCCAATGTCCGTCCATTGTAATACCAATAAGAAGCAGATCATATTTTTCTTTGTTGATACGGTCGATCACATTGGCTGCTGACATGCAGGAAACTTCATGCTCTGATGACTGTCCGCCGAAAATGACTGCTGCTGTTTTTCTTTCCATTTCTATATCTCCTCACTTACATCTTTTCTTTTCCATAAATCTTTAAAACAGATCTTTAAAATAAATCTTCAAAATCTCATTTTTCTCAGATTTTACCGTTTACAGTATAGCATATGTGGAAATAAATACAATTAGAAAATCTGTTACAGTTCATCCATGACATCTTCTTGTTTCCATATTCATGAAAACCAGAAGCATGGTGGGTTCACCATATGCTGATTTGGATGAAAAAGCGCTTATGCAAGCAAGCTTGCAACACACTTTCTCATTCAAACCAGCTCATGGATAACCTGTAACGAAAATCTTGAAAGGAAGTTTTATCCATGAAATCTGTAACTGACTGCCGTAAATGGCTTTTTTGTTCTCTTGCCTGCTTTTTCACTGCCTTCCTGATCGCTGTTTCTGCCAATACCTGCAAACAGGAAGCAGATGCCAGCCGTATTGCCCCTTATGTGCTGCGTTTTCATATTTTAGCAGAAAGCAACTCTAAAACTGACCAGCAGCTAAAATTGAAGGTACGCGAACAGGTTCTTTCTTATATACAGGAAAATGCCCCGACTCATGTTGGAAAAGAAGAACTTGCTTCCTGGCTCCTTTCCCGCAGGGAAGATATTATTCTCAATGCGGAACAGACACTGGCCTATTATGGACGTAAAGCAACGGTAGACCTTAACCTGAGCCATGACCATTTTCCTGCAAGGACCTATGGAAATGCATTTTTTCCCTGCGGCTACTATGATGCAGCACGCCTTACCATAGGCAAAGGAAAAGGACGCAACTGGTGGTGCGTCCTCTATCCCGGACTGTGTTTTCCTGATCCGGATCCCGTTGTAAAAGAAACATCCTCTAAGGGATATTCCCTTGTCTTTGAAACTGCCCCAAGACCAGAACTGCATCTTGGACTTTTAGATGCTGCAAAACAGCTTTTTAAGCAGAAAGTTTAGCCTCTCGCTTTCTGCTTATCTAACATTTCCTGAAGAGCCTCGTCACTTTCATCGATCCAGACATCTTCTTCATCAGCATTAAGTCCCAGATAAACAGCCAGTGTACGTTCATCATCACTGTTGTTCCAGTGGCTGATATAACGGTCGATTTCATCAAAGCCGATCTCACCGGCAAGATAGAGTTCTTTGAAAGTCTTTTCTGTTTTATCTTCTATTTTATTCTCTTCTACTTTATTCTCTTCCATTTTATATTCTTCTCCTATACATTTCCATATTTTCACAGAGTTCTTCTGTGGCTGACCTTGTAAAAAGAGTTTTTATCAGTTGTACCCCCACAGGACATTTCCTGCTATCTTCTTCCACGGCCGCGCACAGGCTGTACATCTTCCTGTTCCTTGATATTCTTTGAAACAGTGATCTCCTGATTATCAATGTGTTCCCTGGCTGCATTCTTTGCTTCTGCAATGTTGCGGGTCTTGATAGCTGCTAAAATATGTTCATGTTCAACTACCAGGATTTGACGTTTATCCTCATCCTTGATGTATTCCAAGCGATAACGGTACATCTGCTCTCTTAAGTTATTTAAGATCTGCACCAGCTTGTCATTTCCGGTTCCCAGATAGATCACATCATGGAATGCCTCATCCGTTTCTGCAATATTCATGGCATTTCCTTTATGAATAGCATTTTTAAAAGCATTCTGGCGCTGTTCTAACTGATCGATCTCTTCATCTGTCATTCTCTGGCATGCCAGTTCGATAGCCAGTTCTTCCAGGGAACGGCGCACTTCCAGCACATCGCGAAGGCTCTTTTCAGAGATTTTTGCTACCTCAGCGCCCTTTCGCGGGATCATAAGTACAAGTCCTTCCAGTTCCAGCTTACGGATAGCTTCACGGATCGGTGTACGGCTTACGCCTAATTTTTCTGCCAGCTGGATCTCCATCAGTCTTTCTCCCGGGGCCAGTTCTCCCTTTAAAATAGCCTGGCGCAGTGTATTAAATACAACATCACGAAGAGGCAGGTATTCATTCATATTGACTTTAAAATTATTTTCCATCTTAAGACCATTCCTTTCTAAATTTTATATGTACTTCGTTTTACATTAAAGAAGTTGGTGAGATATACTTGTTTTGCCAGTTTTGCTGCATCGCCGTAGCGAAGCCTTTCGTAAGCATTCTGCGCTGCCTGAGGATTGGTGAACAGGCCAAATACGGTCGGACCGCTTCCGCTCATCATGGCATTGACCGCCCCTTCTGCTTTCATCACCTGCTCGATCTCACCGATCACAGGATATTTACCTGCTGTTACCAGTTCCAGTACATTTCCGAATTTCCCGGCTATTTCATGGATATTATGGCGGTTGATCGCTTCTATCATACCGTCAATATCCGGATGGTCTTCTGGTTTCAGCTCCATAGCATCCAGGCTTTCATAAACCACTTTTGTAGAAACGCTGATCCCCGGCTTTGCGATCAGCACCTGACATTGTGGAATCTGGGGAAGCGGTGTTAATTCTTCGCCAATCCCCTCTGAAAGTGCCGTTCCACGCATCAGGCAGTATGGGATATCTGCTCCCAGCTTTACACCACGCTCCATAAGTTCTTTTATACTTAAGCCCAAGCCAAACATTTTATTGACCCCAAAAAGGACCGCAGCTGCATCTGTACTGCCTCCGGCCATTCCTGCCGATACAGGAATGAACTTTTTCAGTTGTAGGGAAACCCCCTCTTTTACTCCGAATTCTTCTATTAAAAGAGCCGCTGCGCGGTAAGCCAGATTCTGTTCATTGTTCGGAAGGTAAAACAGGTTGGTCTCCAGACGGATACCTGGCTCCTTTGTCCTGTAAAGTTCGATCCTGTCATGAAGTCCTACAGTCTGCATGATCATACGGACATCATGATACCCGTTGTCCCTTTTTCCCAGTACATCCAGCGCCAGATTTATCTTTCCATATGCCTTCAGGCGTAAATGTTTGATCATAGCTGCTATCCCCTTTTTCTCGATTCATTAATACTATCGGATACCTGGCACTTCGTGCTCCCGTAATCCTCAAAACATTCCTGATCTGTTCATTATTTTGTACATTTTATAATACATTATATTGTATACATTAATTCTAACTATTTTTCAAGAGTCTAAACATTAAAAAAATATTAAAAAATATTATGATGTGAGTGTCAAAAGTAAATTTTGCCACTCACTGATGTAACCGGATTGC
>UQJF01000063.1 GCA_900541315.1 uncultured Clostridium sp.
TTATTTGTGCGAGCACAAACGCAATTTATACTTTTGACACTTACATCATTTTATTTTTTGGAGGTGTGGATCATGACAGAAATAAAAGGAATATCTGTGGATGAATGGAAGAAAAAGATATGTGAGGAGACAGAGCGGTTAAGACCGCAGCTGATCCAGCTTTCCCATAGCATCCATGATGAGCCGGAGATCGGTTTTCAGGAGTTTAAATCAGCTGCCAAGATATGTGATTTCCTGGAAAAACAGGGATTTGAAACAGAAAGAGGCTACTGTGACCTTCCAACATCCTTTAAGGCAGTGAAAAAAGGAACAGGAAAAGGCCCGGTAGTGGCTTTTTTAGCAGAATATGATGCTTTAAGAGGCGTAGGACATGGCTGCGGCCATAATGTGATCGCCACTTGTGCTTCCGGTGCATTTGCTTCTTTAGCAAAAATATTTGTGGAAATGGGAATTGCAGGAGAAGTTTGGATCATTGGAACTCCTGCAGAAGAAGGCGGTGCCGGAAAGGCTATTATGCTGGAACGGGGCGGCTTTGATGGAGTGGATTTTGCACTGATGATCCATCCCACCTGTGGCGGTGAAAGCAGGAACTATATTAACCGGAACGGAAGAGCTTCCGGAAGTCTTACCATTTCCTTTACAGGACAGTCTGCCCATTCCTCTGCACCGGCAACCGGCATCAATGCCCTGACGGCAGCTATCAGCGTGTTTAACCAGATCGATATGCTGCGCCCGTTATTTGAAACAGAGGACAATGTAAACGGGGTTATTTTAGAGGGCGGAACTGCCTCCAATATAATACCGGGATTTTCAAAATCTGAGTTCTGTATTCGTGCAGCAACGATGAAGCGAGTTGATGAGCTTCAGAATATGATCATCAGCTGTGCAAAGCGGGCGGAAAGCCTTACAGGTGCAAAGGTACAGATCCAGTCAGAACCGATCTATGCAGAGCGTTATCCATGTCTGCCGATTTGTGAAGATTTTAAGGAAAATATGGCCCGCGTAGGCGTTGGCATGTGTCTGCCTGATCCGAAACTGCTCTTTGGTTCTTCTGACATTGGAAATGTGTCCATTAAGATCCCGGCGATCCATGATTATCTGTCTATTACAGATGAAGAGATCCCGGCCCATTCCAGCCAGTATGCCAAAGCTGCTGCGGAACCGGGGGCAGATGAGATCTGCATTAAAGGTGCAAAAGGGCTGGCAATGACCGGACTGGATCTGCTGCTTAACGAAAGTCTCCGTCAGGCAGCAGCTAAGTACCATGAAAAAGTTGTACCGGATTTCTACAAAGAGAAGTAAATATGGATATCCGGTCCGGATGCAGCTGCGTCTGGAAAATTTATAATATGTACTCTCAGAATCTTTTTGTACTTGATTTTGCGAGAAGATTTTTTGTCAGTTGTGCCCAAATTTTTGAGGCGTACGCGGTGCGTACGTTGATAAAATTCGGGTGCGACTGGCGGAAAATCGGCCGCAAAAGCAGGTACAGGAATGATTCCGAGAGTACATCATAATATATTTAGGAGAAATATAACCATGATATTATTGAAACAAGCTGATGTATACGCACCGGAACACCTTGGGATCAAAGATGTTTTAGTGTGCGGAGGAAAGATCGAGGCAGTAGGAGATAACCTGGAAGGAGGTACTGGCTGTGAAGTCATCGATGCAAAAGGAATGCGCTTAACACCAGGTCTGATCGACCGTCATGTTCATGTAACAGGCGGCGGCGGAGAAGGAAGCTTCCATACAAGAACTCCCCAGGTTGAGCTTTCTTCTATTTTAAAAGCTGGTATCACTACTGTTTTAGGACTTCTTGGAACAGATGATATGTCCCGCAGTGTGGAAAACCTGTTAGCGAAGGTAAAGGCATTAAAGGAAGAAGGCATTACTGCTTATGCTCTCTGCGGTGCCTACGGCTATCCGCCGGTGACCTTAACAGGAAGCGTAAAGAAGGATATTGCCTTTGTAGACGAAATCATGGGCTTGAAACTGGCTCTTTCTGACCACAGGGCACCAAATATCTCTGTAGATGAGCTGATCCGTTTAGGAAGTGATGTACGTACTGCAGGCATGATCGGCGGAAAGCCTGGATTTATCGTTTTACATATGGGAAGTGGAAAGAAGAAATTAGGGCCTGTATTTGAGGCACTGGCCGAGACTGATATTCCGGTAAAGACCTTTCAGCCTACTCATATGAGCCGCAATCATGAACTGTATCTGGATGGACTGAAACTGGCAAAAATGGGCGGTTATATTGATATTACCTGTGAAGACTTTGTAAATGGCGAGCCAGTCATCGGACATGATCCAATGCCTGCACTTCTTGAAGAGGCAAAGGCAGCAGATGTTCCTATGGATCACATTACCTTCAGTTCTGACGGTCAGGGAAGCTGGTCCAGCTATGATGAAGCAGGCATGTTAAAAGAGATCGGTGTTACCGATGTGGGAAATATGTATGCACAGATGTGTTCTTTAGTCACCAGAGGTGGGTTTGACTTTGCTGAGGCACTGACCTATTTTACTTCCAATGTTGCAAAAGCACTGGAGATCGAGAAGAAAAAAGGCCATATCATGGCAGGCGCTGACGCAGATATCCTGCTGATCAAAGATGACTTAACATTGGATACCGTTATTGCAGGCGGCCGTAAGATGATGGAAGGAGGAACTCTTTTAGTAAGAGGAACATACGAACATGATTGATATGAATGTATTAAGGGATCTGACCAATGCTTTTGGCCCCAGTGGATTTGAGGAAGACGTAGTAAGAGCTGTAAGAAAACACTGCACAGGCATGAGTCTAACTAATGATGCCATGAACAATGTTTACGCAAGGATCGGCGGTAATGCAGAGGGCAGAAAGCCTGTTCTTATGCTGGATGCCCATACAGATGAGTGCGGATTTATGGTACAGGGGATCATGGAAAATGGTCTGTTAAGCCTTATTATGTTAGGTGGAATGGATCTGCCAAGTATCCCGGCACACACCTTACTGGTACGCACCAGAGCCGGAAAGCTGGTCAAAGGCATTATAACCTCCCGCCCGGTACATTTTATGACAGATAAAGAAAAAAGCGCCCCATTAGATATCCGTGAAATGTTCTTAGATGTAGGTGCATGCAGCAAAAAAGAGGCAATGGAAAGCTTCGGTATCAATATTGGTGATCCGGCTGCTCCGGAAGTTGCCTTTGAATATGACGAAGAACATGGATTATGTTTTGGCAAAGCTTTTGACAACCGCATGGGCTGTGCCTGCATCATCCACACTTTAAGAGCACTGCAGGCAGTAAAAGATGACCTGGCAGTAGAGGTAGTAGGCGCTTTTGCCTCCCAGGAAGAGGTTGGCATGAGAGGTGCGACCGTTACCTCTGCACAGGTCCAGCCAGACCTGGCTATTGTATTTGAAGGATCCCCAGCAGATGACTTTTACTACAGCCCTGAAAAATCCCAGGGCGGCATGCATAAAGGCGTACAGATCCGCTGCATGGACAAGAGCTATATCACCAATCCTGCATTCTTAGAGTACGCACATGAATTGGGCGATACCATGGGCATTACCTACCAGGATACAGTAAGAAGAGGCGGCAGCACTAACGCAGGCAAGATCAGCCTTGCAGGAAAAGCCGTACCAACCCTGGTACTTGGCATTCCAAGCCGTTATGTACACAGCCATTATAATTTCTGTGCCATTGAAGATGTGGAAAACACTGTCCGCATGGCAGTTGAGGTTATTAAGGGCCTGAATGATGAGCGGATCAGGCATCTGATGCATCAGGATATCCTGTAAGAGTTTCTAAAAACAGGATTTTGGAAAAATCTGGAAAACATGAAAATAGGACTGCTCTGGTGTGGCCTGTGTGACTGCACCGGGTGGTCCTTTTTTGTGCAGATCTGCCGATTTTTTGCGTCTGGTTTTCCAGCACGGCATTCCCGCCTGCCGGCGGGAACTTCTCCACCCGGTTTTCTTACTGGTATTTTTTCTATCTCTGGTGGGAGAAGCTTTCCTATGTTATAATTCTTTAGAAAAACTTTCATTTTTTATGAAGCGCCTCTTCCAATTTCATTGCTACTATATAAACCGTAAGGAGGAAATGAGTATATGAACGGAGACAGTATCCTTTTAGTAGAGGATGACAAAGAAATACGCCAGGGAGTGGAAATTTTCCTGCGCAGCCAGGGGTATCAGGTATTTCAGGCAGAAAACGGTCTTGAAGGTTTAAAGATCCTGGAAGAAAGACCTATTGACCTGGCAATCGTAGACGTGATGATGCCGGTAATGGATGGTATCACCATGACTGCAAAGCTGCGGGAAAAATACGACTTTCCGGTGATCTTCCTTTCAGCGAAGACAGAAGAGGTGGATAAGATCCTGGGACTGAACATAGGAGCGGATGACTATGTAACAAAGCCATTTACACCTATGGAATTAATGGCAAGAGTCAATTCCCAGCTGCGCAGATATCACCGCTTCTTAGACCGGCTAAATTCCGGACAGAAGGAAAATCCAAAGATCCATCAGGTGGGCGGACTGGAAGTAAATGAGGAGACAGTGGAAGTCATTGTAGACGGCAAAAACGTAAAAGTGACTCCCATTGAATTTAAGATCCTTCTCCTTCTCATCCGCAATCCAGGAAGAGTCTTTCCGGCAGAAGAAATTTACGAAAGAGTCTGGAACGAACGGGCGATCAATACAGATACTGTCATGGTACATATACGCAACCTCCGGGAAAAAATCGAAGTGGATCCAAAAGATCCAAAATATATAAAGGTGGTGTGGGGCGTTGGATACAAACTTGAAAAACAGTGATAATCTGGAAAAGAGAAATGTTGCAAATGAAAATATCGTAAGGGAAAATATTGTAAAGAAAAGCCGTAATTGGAAAATTCTGGGAATTATAGCCATGATACTGACGATTTTTATTGCTGCGGGTACCACAGTGGGGCTATATCCCTATATGGAAGAGAAAGCGGCGGAGTTCAGCAGCAGAAACCGCAGACAGGAAACAGAAGCAGCAGGGGGATTTGGAAATCTGGCTACCCAAGTGATGAACTTCAGCTACGTTCTCTGGCATCAGCAGAAACAGGAAGAAAATGGTGGTATCCTTACTTATTCCCAGACATTTCTTGCAGGAGATGGAATCGGGGCTGTGGATGTTCTGCATGGAGAAGATGCACAGAATGTACCGGAAACAGAAAAAAAGACGGATCCGGTATCTGGTGCAGATGCAGTGGTCAGTGCAGATGTGGCAGAAAATGTGGTTGCAACAGAAAGTGCAGATCATACATCCGGTCAGACGGTGGCTCAGACAGAAGCCTTAGCAGAGGCAGCAGACCCGGCCATTACAGAACAGCAGCAGGCAGCTGGAAATGAAGACGCAGAAGATATTATGGCTTTCAGAGAAGAAATAAAGGATCTGATCGATGAACTGGGAACCACCTGGAATAATCTTTATAACCAGTATAATGAACGTATCTCCTATGGGGTCATGGATCCACAGGGCGGATACCTGCGCAGCAATGTAAATAGTCCTGAGGAAATATTCTCCCGGACAGTAGCGGACAATGAGCTTCAGTTTACCGTACATTTTGATGAAAATGGGAGGCTGACTGTGTCAGATGTAACAGGTCTTGAAAGCAACTGCTCCGGCCTGATCCGTTCCATTGGCCGTTTTGAATTCTATGATCCATTGGCTGCAAGACTTACAAACAGCTACCATAGATCTGGTCTGGAATTTAGCGGCCCAAGGAACATGACAGTCAAATTCCGCTGTCAGCCAACGAAACTTGGCAGCTGGAATGAGGAAAAGCCACAAAATGTATATACATATGATAATTATGACTATCAAAGAGGGCATGGATTTATTACCGTTATTATGTATGTAAGCCTGGCGGTCCTGGTGGCAGCACTTCTCATCCCCTTTATCCCGGGAATGGAAGTGGTCAAAATGAAGATATTCAGCTGGTCACTTGAGCCTCTTTGCGTCATCGGAGTGGGCTGGCTGCTGTTTTTCTTAAATATGGAGATCCCGTTAGATATAGTACGCAGCTTTATGGCAGGAACTCTCCAGGCAGAGCTGGCAAAAGCAGGCTTTTTACCATTTATGGCCAATGCTCTGGCCGTTGCAGCTAATTTCCTGTTCTGGGTGGTCATTTACGGAATGTTTTACTGGGGAGTTACTAATTTCCGTTCCTTCTTCAGTTTAGGACCATGGCGCTACTTTAAAGAGCGCACCTGGGTTGGAAAATTCCTTTGCTTCTGCAAACACTGGGTATGCACAGGTCTGGATCTGTTCTCACAGACAGACTGGGAAAGCAGGTCCAGCAAGATCATCGGAAAAGCAGTGATTGCAAACTTTGTGATCCTTGCATGCATCTCCCTGCTGTGGTTCTGGGGCATCGGCGCGCTGATCCTTTACTCTATTGCATTATTCTTTCTGCTGAAGAAATACTGGGGCAAGGTGCAGGAAAAATACCACAAACTCCTTAACTGCATCCAGGAAATGGCAGAAGGCAATCTGGATGTAAAAGAAGAGGAAGATTTAGGGATTTTTGAGCCATTTAAAAACCAGCTGTTTAAGGTGCAGGAAGGCTTCAAAAAAGCAGTGGAAAAAGAAGTGAAAAGCGAGCGCACCAAAACCGAGCTGATCACCAATGTTTCCCACGACTTAAAAACACCATTGACTGCCATTATTACTTATGTAAACCTGTTAAAGCAGGAAAATATTACCGAAGAAGAGCGAAACTCCTACATCCAGATCTTAGACCAGAAATCCATGCGCTTAAAAGAGCTGATCGAAGACCTGTTTGAGGTAAGCAAGGCGGCAAACGGTACCGTAGTCCTTCATCCAGAAGAGGTAGATGTGGTCAGTCTGTTAAAACAGGTCCGTTTTGAACTTTCCGATAAAATAGAAGCCAGCGGCATTCAGTTCCATTTTGACCTGCCAAATGAGCGCCTGGCGGCGTCCTTAGACGGCCAGAAGACCTGCCGTATCTTTGAAAATCTCCTGGTGAACATCACCAAGTATGGCATGAAAGGCACCAGGGCTTATATTAAGGCAGAAAAAGACGGAGAATATGTACAGGTAACACTGCGAAACATCTCCGCAGAAGAACTGAAGATCTCACCGGAAGAGCTGACAGAACGTTTCGTAAGAGGGGATGCGTCCAGAAATACAGAAGGCTCCGGTCTTGGTCTTGCCATTGCAAGAAGCTTTACCGAAGTCCAGGGCGGTACCATGAAGATAGAGGTAGAAGGAGACCTGTTCAGGGTGATCCTTCGCTGGAAGTTAAAGGCTGGCAGTGAAGAGCCGGAAGAAACAATCCAGGAAGGATCAGTCCAGGAAAAGTTAGTTCAGGAAGAACCAGAAGCAGATATAGAAGAATCAAAATCAGGTGATCAAGAATAAAAAACGGGCGGCTGCATTAAAAAGTACAGCCGCCCGAATATTTTATACATTCAGATCTGGACTATTTTCAGAAGGAACTTCAGCAACAGGTTTGTCAGCGGGGTCTGTATCAGCAGCGATCACCTGCTTCAAAGCATCTTCTGCCCCGTTCAGGTTAATATTCCGGGTGACTTTGGCATCATATGTATCTGCCTTCATGATCTCAGCAAGATCTACGCCTGTAGCCTCTTTCATGGACTCAAACAGCTTTGCCATAACAACAGGAACATTGCCTGCAATATTACCAACACCGTCATCAGCCCCATTTCCTCCGCCGATAATAGTGATCTTGTCGATCTGGGATAAAGGTTGCGCAATCTTTCCTGCAATTTCAGGAAGGACTTTCATCATCATTTCTGCCATGGCAGCGTGGTTGTATTTCTGGTAAGCCTGGGCTTTCTTCTCCATACCTTCTGCTTCTGCAAGAGCCTTTGCCTGGATGGCAGCAGCTTCTGCTTCACCTTTGGCACGGATACCTTCTGCTTCCTGGAGCATGGCATATTTCTGTGCTTCTGCCTGTGCTTTTTGCGCTTCTGCTTCTTTTTCACGCTCATATTTCTTAGCTTCCGCCTCTCTCTGGCGGCGGGTCAGGTCAGCTGCAGCTGCCTGTTCAATTGCGTAGCGGTCAGCATCCGCTTTTTTATTGATCTCAGCTTCTAATGCCTGCTGCTGTACAGCAACTTCCTGTTTGCGCAGTTCAGCTTCACGTTCAGCTTTGGCAATCTGGGCATTTACAGTAGCTGCCTGGATGGTCTTTTGCTGTTCCTGTTTCTGGATCTCGTAAGCAGCATCTGCTTCAGCCTTTTTCGTGTCAGAAGCTTTCTGCAATTCAGCCTTTTTAATAGCCAGTTCATTATTTTTCTGGGCGATCTCTGTTTCTGCCAGAACCCGTGCTTCATTGGAAGCTTTATCTGCAGCTGCCTGGGCAATGGCAATATCACGTTCAGCTTCAGCCTTTGCAATAGAAGCATCCTTGCGGATCTTAGATGTGTTATCCATACCAAGATCCTGGATCAGGCCATGTTCATCAGTTACATTCTGGATATTGCAGGAAAGGATCTCAATCCCAAGCTTTTCCATATCTTTGGAAGCCTTTGCCATCACCTGGTCAGAGAAAGAATCCCGGTCTGTATTAATGGCACGAAGGGTCAGCGTACCAATGATCTCACGCATGTTGCCCTGAAGAGAATCCTGCAGATCAGCGGCAATCTTGGCGGAGTTCTTATTTAAGAAGTTTCGCATAGCAAGCTTTAACATAGCCGGATCATCTGCCACGCGCACCTTTGCAACTGCATCTACCATGACATTGATAAAATCGTTGGTAGGAATGTATTCATCTGTTTTAATATCAACAGTGATCTGGCCAAGATACAGCTTATCTAACTGTTCAAAGAAAGGCAGCTTTAAACCGGCGCGGCCTACCAGGACTCTGGGCTCTTTTCTGAGACCGGAAATAATGTAGGCGTGATCCGGCGGGGCTTTTACATACCCCTGGGTTATGATGAGAAGCACCAGAAGCACTACCAGGATAACGGGACCAAAATAGAGGATCAGTTCTAACATAGGAACTCCTTTCTGACACTGCCGGAAAGCTGTGTCCGCAGCTTAAAGTAAAGTGCTGTATTTATCTGCATGTATTGATATGTATCTGAATTTTAACATAAAAATGTTCTAAAATATATACACTTAATTAAATTGTCAAAAAAAAGTAAGGAAAAAAGAAATGGCTGGGGAAATCATTTCTCCAGCACATTTTTTAAGCCTCCTAAAAACTCAATATCCTCTTTTTTCACACGGATATTAGCAGCCATGGTCTTTCCAGAACTGTTAGTGACTTTGATCTCGATCAGGCTTCCTTCATCTAAAAAGCTTTCCCTTGAAGCTGTTTTTACAAAGGAGATCATCTTCGGGTGATTGGTCCGGAATTTTTCCCAGGATGGTTTTAAAGCAAGAAAATTCATTGGATTCATGTCCTGTACACCTCTTTCGCGGCTGAATACGCCAGTTAGTTATAACTATTATACCCAAAGGTTTACCAATTGACAAGACAGCGGGTATGAAGTATCATTTTTTAAGGAATAGTTGCTGTACATGAAACATATGAACAGTAACATCATGTGATGCTACTGACAAGCAAGTGACAGATAAAGAGGAAAAACACATGTTAAATCAGTTTTCAAGAACAGAATTATTATTTGGCAAAGCAGCCATGGAGAAGCTGGCTTCTTCCCGGGTGGCAGTATTCGGGATCGGCGGAGTAGGCGGCTATGTGTGTGAGGCACTGGTGCGAAGCGGAGTAGGTGCATTTGACCTGATCGACGATGACAAAGTATGTCTGACAAACTTAAACCGCCAGATTATTGCAACCCGTAAAACAGTAGGAAAATATAAGACAGATGTAATGAAAGAGCGTATTCTGGAGATCAATCCAGATGCAGAGGTAGAAGTCCATAAATGCTTCTTCCTGCCGGAAAATGCAGGGGAATTTCCATTTGAAGACTACGACTATATTGTAGATGCAGTAGATACTGTTACAGCCAAGCTGGAACTGGTAATGAAAGCAAAAGAAAAGGGAGTTCCCATCATCAGCTCCATGGGTGCCGGAAATAAATTAGATCCCACCATGTTCCGGGTGGCAGATATTTATAAAACAAAAGTCTGCCCACTGGCAAAAGTCATGCGCCGTGAGCTGAAAAAAAGAGGAGTAAAGAAATTAAAGGTAGTTTACTCCGAAGAGCAGCCTGTAAGACCGATCAATGATATGGCGATCAGCTGCAGAAATCACTGTATCTGTCCGCCGGGAGCAGCCCATAAATGTACGGAACGCCGGGATATTCCGGGAAGTACGGCATTTGTGCCCTCAGTGGTAGGTCTGATCATTGCAGGCGAAGTCATCAAAGATCTGACAAGAGATGTGATGGTTAAAGCAGAGTAGTAATTGGAAAAATATGGAAAACAAAATATGCATTGTGTGTATGTTAAGGTAAATGTTTCTTTATCAATCTGTCTGCTTTGCAGACAGAACGTATGGATCAAGGAGAGAAAATGACAGAAGAGAAAAAGATATGTGAATACCTGGAGGTCCTTTCTTCCAAGGCACCGGTTCCAGGTGGCGGCGGGGCATCCGCTTTAGCAGGAGCGCTGGGAAATGCCCTGGGACAGATGGTGGTAAACCTGACTGTAGGAAAGAAAAAATATGCAGAAGTAGAAGAAGAAATGCAGGAATATCTGGAGCACTTAAAAACCATGCAGCAGGAATTCTTACATTTATCCGACCGTGATGCAGAAGTATTCGCACCTTTAGCAGAATGCTACCGCCTGTCGTCTGCCACACCGGAAGAAAAAGAACACAAGGAAACGGTTATGGAAGAGAAGCTGTTGGATGCCAGCATGGTTCCGGTAGAGATCATGGAGAAAGCCTTAGAACTGTTAGAAATTTTAGACGTTTTAGCAGATAAAGGCAGCCGTATGGCAGTAAGCGATGTTGGCGTAGCTGTACAATTTACCCGTACAGCGCTTCTTGGAGCTGTCATGAATGTATATATAAATACGAAATCCATGAAAAACCGTGAAAAAGCAGAAGAGATCAACCAGAATGCAAAACGTATGATCAAGATCGGTATTTCCCAGGCAGATGAGATCTACGAAAAAGTCCTGGAACAGCTTGTATAAAAGGAGGACACAGTTATGGAATTAATAAAAGGCGCTCCTGTTTCCGCAAAGATCAAAGAAGAAGTAGGGGCAATGCTTGAAAAAATAAATGGGCCGGCACCAAAGCTGGCTATTGTCCGCGTAGGGGAAAATCCGGATGACATGTCCTACGAAAGAGGCGCAGTAAAGAAAATGGACGCATTTGGATTACGCTCCCAGTGCTATACATTTCCTGCTGATATTACAGATGAAGATTTCAAAAAAGAATTTACTGCGATCAACGCAGATACAGATGTAAGCGGTATTCTTCTCCTTCGTCCTCTTCCAAAGCAGATCTGTGAAAAAGACATTGAAGCTATGATCGACCCCAAAAAAGATCTGGATGGTATTTCACCGGTGAATATTGCAAAAGTATTTTCCGGGGATCCTACCGGCTTTGCACCATGTACACCGGAGGCAGTCATCGAAGTATTAAAAGCCTATAATATTCCCATGGAAGGAAAAAGAGCAGTCATTGTAGGCCGCAGCATGGTAGTAGGCCGTCCGCTTTCCATGCTCCTTTTAAAAGAGAATGCAACAGTCACCATCTGCCACACCCGTACAAAAGACCTGCCGGGAACCTGCCAGCAGGCTGAGATACTGGTGGCAGCTGCAGGAAAAGCAAAAATGTTGGATGATTCTTATGTAGGCGAAAATACTACAGTGATCGATGTAGGCATTAATGTAGATGAAAACGGAAAACTCTGCGGTGATGCAGCAGCTGATACGTTAGAGGGAAAATCCGGAAAGCTTACACCTGTTCCGGGTGGCGTAGGTGCAGTTACCACAGCTGTTCTTGCCAAACACCTGGTACAGGCAGCTCTCAGAAAGTAAATTGCCGCTTTATAACACTTTCATGGCAAAAGATAAGGTTATGCATAAACTTTATAAATATAATGTATAATTTTACTCTTGCTAAAAAGAAAAAAAGCATTATAATAGAACAGACAGCATCCCTGAATCTATTGAGGGAAAACATAATAATATGCATAAACATGCAAGAGGAGAAAACATTATGAAAAAAAGAGTGATGGTACTGACAATGGCTGCTCTTATGGCAGCATCCTTAACCGCATGCGGCGGTTCCGCAAAAGAGACAACAGCAGCTGCAGCAGCAGATACAACTGCAGCAGCAAAAGAAGAATCCACTGCAGCAGAGAGTACAGCAGCTGAGTCAAAGGAAGCAGCAGGCGGCAAACTGGTTATGGCAACCAACGCTGAGTTCCCACCATACGAGTTCTATGATGGAGACAAGATCGTAGGTATCGACGCTGAGATCGCACAGGCTATTGCTGATGAACTTGGTATGGAATTAGAGATCGAAGATATCGCATTTGATTCCATTATCCCTGAGATCGTATCCGGTAAGGCTGATATGGCTTTAGCTGGTATGACTGTAACTGAAGACCGTAAGGCGTCTGTAGATTTCTCTGATACCTATGCAACTGCTTCCCAGATGATCATCGTTAAGGAAGACAGCAAGATCGCTGGTCCAGATGACTTAAAGGGAGTGACTGTTGGTGTTCAGTTAGGAACTACCGGTGACATCTATGTATCTGATCTGGAAGCAGACGGAACTACTGTAGAGCGTTATAACAAGGGCTTTGAGGCTGTTCAGGCATTAAGCCAGGGCAAGATCGATGCAGTTGTTATTGACGGTGAGCCGGCAAAGACCTTTGTATCTGAGTCAGAAGGCTTAAAGATCTTAGACGAAGCATTCACTGTAGAAGAGTATGCTATTGCTGTAAAGAAGGGAAATTCCGAGCTGCTTGACAAGATCAACACAGCATTAGAGAGCTTAAAGGACAACGGAACTCTGGACGAGATCGTAGCTAAGTACATTAAGGCAGAGTAAACAAGTATTACTTAGAAACAAGTATTTAAAACGTAAAGGATGATCGGCATGTGGAAAAATTTTACAGATGCATTTTATCTGAATTTTATTTCAGATGATCGGTGGCATTATATTGCAGATGGTCTTAAGACTACACTGATCATAACCTTCTTTGCCTGCATGATGGGCATTGTTTTAGGATTTATCGTAGGTATGATCCGCTCTACCCACGATAAAACAGGAAAATTAAAACTGCTGAATATTCTGTGCAAGATCTACCTGACAGTTATCCGCGGTACACCTGTAGTTGTTCAGCTGCTGATCATCTATTTTGTTGTATTTGGAAGTACACGTATTGACAAAGTTCCGGTAGCGATCATGGCATTCGGCATCAACTCCGGCGCTTATGTTGCAGAAATTTTCCGAAGCGGTATCATGTCAATTGATGCAGGACAGATGGAAGCAGGACGAAGCCTTGGCTTCAACTATGCACAGACCATGTGGTACGTGATCATGCCCCAGGCATTCAAAACCGTACTGCCAACTTTGTGCAACGAGTTCATTTCTCTGTTAAAAGAGACCTCTGTTTCAGGTTATATTGCGATCCAGGATCTTACTAAGGGCGGCGACATCATTCGAAGCAGAACCTACAGTGCGTTCATGCCATTGATCGCAGTTGCACTGGTTTACCTGGTTATTGTTATGATCTTCACAAAACTGATCCAGATTCTGGAAAGGAGGCTGCGTCAGAGTGAGCGGTAATGAAAAAAGAGAGCCTTTGATCCAGGTTCAGAACCTTGGAAAGAGCTTTGGAAAAATCGATGTATTAAAAGATATCACAGTAGATATTTACAAAGGTGATGTGGTATTTGTAGTAGGACCATCCGGTTCCGGTAAAAGTACCTTCTTACGCTGCTTAAACCGTCTGGAAGAGCCTACAAAAGGTCATATTTATTTTGAAGGCACTGATATTACAGATCCGAAGACAGATATTGATAAACACCGTCAGAAAATGGGAATGGTATTCCAGCAGTTCAATCTGTTCCCACATATGGATATCATGAAAAACCTGACATTGGCGCCTATGAAACTTCAGGGAAAAAGCCAGCAGGAAGCAGAGGCAGAGGCTATGCGCCTTTTAGAGCGCGTTGGTCTTGCTGACAGAGCCCATGCATATCCAAGCCAGTTATCCGGTGGTCAGAAACAGCGTATTGCCATTGTAAGGGCACTTTGCATGAAACCAGACGTAATGCTCTTTGATGAGCCAACTTCTGCTCTTGACCCGGAAATGGTAGGCGAGGTATTAAACGTAATGCGTGACCTGGCCGATGAAAAAATGACCATGGTAGTAGTAACCCACGAAATGGGCTTTGCAAGAGAAGTCGCTACCAGAGTCATGTTTATGGACGGCGGTTACTTCGTGGAAGAAGCTGCACCGGAAGAATTCTTTTCAAATCCTAAAAATGAGCGCCTGAAATCTTTCTTAAGTAAGGTGCTGTAAAAAAGAGTGGCAACAGATGAAGATTTGTTGTCACTCTTTTTTGCCATGCTTTTGTCTGTTTAACAGTTCCCCTTGAATTTCACCAATAACGGAATCAATTTCTCCAGACAATCCTCCAGCTGCCCCAGCTCTTCTGATGAAAATCCTTTCAGTCTATCCATGGTACATTCAAGCATCGCCTGTTTTACTTCTTCAAATTCCGTCCGTCCGTCATCTGTCAATGTCACATAAACCTGCCGCCGGTTCCTCTCATCATGGATCCTTTTCACCAGTCCTATGGCTTCCAGATCATTTACCAGCTTTGTCAGCTGCTGTTTTGTGATCCCCATCTCGTCAGCCAGAAAACTCATAGTAGGCTGTGTATATTCGGGCATACTTAAAATAAAAAGGACCTGAAATCCTGCTTTATTCGCTTTTACCTGGTTCTGCTGCTGGTACTGGCATTTGGCCATATTAAAAAAACGGATGGCAAAATCCATAAACTTTAAGCCCGCAGAAGAAAGATCCTGCTTATCAACCATAAAAAAGTCTCCTTTCTGTCCTGTATATACACATTTTCATATACTAGAAAAGTAACACAATAAATGTGAAATGTCAATAATTATTAAAAGTAAATAAAAATTTACTATTTTCTATTGACAAAATCTGGAAGCGGGGTTATTTTAACATCAGGAAAGCGAAAACCTTCGGCAATTGCGAAAAACAAAACCAAAATCAAACTAAAATAAAAAATAAAAGGAGAAAAAACAATGGGCGTAAAAAACGACAACAGCAGCAATAACAATAACAGAAAACCCTATTTATACTACTACTGTATCGTCCTTCTCATTGTAATGGTATTAAATGCATTAGTATTTCCATCTGTCATGGAACGTTCCGTAGAAGTACCATTTAATGAGTTCACCACACAGTTAAGTTCAGGAAACGTAGAACAGGTCTACGTCAACAGTGACTATACAGAAATCCTGTATACATTAAATGAGGATAAAAACAAAACGTGGTCTGCGGTTACCTATAAAACAGGAAACATGACTACAGCAGATGACCTGGTAAACCGTCTGGAAAGCGCAGGAGTACAGAATTACAGCAGAGAGATACCAACTCAGGCATCGCCATTACTTAACTTCCTGACCACCTGGGTATTCCCGATCCTTATGTTTGTGATCATTGGTCAGCTTATGGGCCGTATGATGGCCAAGCGTATGGGTGGTGGAAGCAGCGCAATGACTTTTGGAAAATCCAACGCAAAAATATACGCAGAAAAAGAAACAGGCGTAACCTTTAACGATGTAGCAGGAGAAGAAGAAGCCAAAGATGCCTTAAAAGAGATCGTAGATTTTTTACACAACCCGGATAAATACGCACAGATCGGTGCAAGCCTTCCAAAGGGAGCTTTACTTGTAGGTCCTCCAGGAACCGGTAAGACCCTTCTGGCAAAAGCAGTAGCAGGCGAGGCAAAGGTGCCGTTTTTCTCCATTTCCGGATCTGAATTTGTAGAAATGTTCGTAGGAATGGGAGCAGCCAAAGTAAGAGATTTATTCAAACAGGCCAACGAAAAAGCTCCATGTATCGTTTTCATCGATGAGATCGATACCATTGGTAAAAAGCGTGACGGTGGTGGAATGGGCGGAAACGATGAGCGAGAACAGACCTTAAACCAGCTTCTTACAGAAATGGACGGTTTCGACGGAAAGAAAGGCGTTGTTATCTTAGCAGCTACCAACCGCCCTGAGTCCCTTGACCCGGCTCTTCTTCGTCCGGGACGTTTTGACCGCCGTGTGCCGGTAGAACTTCCGGATCTTCAGGGCCGTGAAGCTATCTTAAAAGTCCATGGCCGCAAAGTAAAAATGGACGAATCCGTTGATTACAATGTGATCGCCAGATCCACAGCAGGTGCCAGCGGCGCTGAGCTTGCAAATATTATAAATGAAGCAGCTTTAAGAGCTGTCCGCCAGGGAAGAAGCCTTGTGTCCCAGGAAGATTTACAGGAAAGCGTAGAAACTGTCATTGCAGGCTATCAGAAGAAAAATGCAGTGATCCCGGCAGATGAGCGCAAGATCGTAGCTTATCATGAAGTAGGACACGCACTTGTAGCTGCCTGCCAGACCCACAGCGCACCGGTACAGAAGATCACCATTATTCCAAGAACATCAGGTGCATTAGGCTATACCATGCAGGTAGATGCAGGTGAAAAATATCTGATGAGCAAAGAAGAGGCATTAAATAAGATCGCAACCTTTACCGGAGGCCGTGCAGCTGAAGAGCTGATCTTCCATTCTATTACTACAGGCGCGTCTAACGATATTGAACAGGCAACCAAGATCGCCAGAGCCATGGTCACTCGTTACGGCATGACAGATGAATTCGATATGGTGGCTATGGAAACAGTAAACAACCAGTATTTAGGCGGTGATACTTCTCTGACCTGTTCACCTGAAACAGCCAGAATGATAGATGAGCAGGTAGTAAAGATCGTCCGTACCCAGCATGAAAAAGCATTAAATATCCTGAAAGAAAACGAAGGCAAGCTTCATGAGATCGCAAAGTATCTTCTGGATAAGGAAACCATCACAGGAGAAGAATTTATGGAGATCTATGAAAGAAATGACGCAGATGTAAATTAGGATATTGTTGACTAAGGTCTGAAAGCCGCCGGTGCACATGACAGATGCGCATTTGGGAGAAAATCCTTTGTTCGTGGGCTTGCGTCGCCTATTGTCAGAACTGCGAACCAAACTCGCACGCTTTGCGT
>UQJF01000064.1 GCA_900541315.1 uncultured Clostridium sp.
CCCTTATTTTAATTGACCGAGTGGTTGTACACAAGTCTGCCCGTGTATAGTAACATACTGCACCGTCTTTGGATCAACACCTTTGTAAATCAGATTGGTGATGTAGGTGTGCCGCAGCATGTGCGGAGTCACCTTGAAGTCCATCGTATACACCAGCTTGGGATTGTTCGGCTGATGCTCACCAAGCCTTGGCTTTATTCTATGCTTGATGGACTGCCCATTTACATAGGTGTAATAACAGCGTTCTGCGGTGGAACGGACTGTTATGTACTTCCAGACCCTCACAAACTGTGTTTCCGTCAAAACAGTTCCCTTTGAATTGGAGATCACATATTCCGATTCTGATTTTTCCTTTGCTTCCTTGAGACAGGCTACCAGGCATTTGGGAATCGGAACATCTCGCTTCGCTGCCGGAGTCTTCAAAAGTGTGTTGACCACCGGCTCACCGCCTTCCACATGCCATGCACGCCTTACAGAAATGTACGGCGTTTTTTCATCCAGGAATACGCAGTCCCATTTCAATCCAAGAATCTCTTCTCTACGCAATCCCGCGTACAAGCCGATCATTACGAAAACATACGGTGGTAGCTCACGAATGCTATCCAGCAAAATGGCAGTCTGTTCATCCGTCAAAGCTTCGCGCCGTTTCGCAGGCTTTCCCCCTCTTGCGCAAATCGTTTTGGATGGATTCTCTTTGATCACCCTGCTCTCTTCTGCCGAATTAAAAATGTTCTTAATCAGCATATTGAGCTGACCATACATTCCGGAAGAACCTTTTGATAGCGGAACCATCAGCAGCCGCAGGTCATCTGTGGTCACCTCATCCATATACATCTGTCCAATTGGACCCACGATGTACCGATTCACCATCCGCGCATATCCTTCCAACGTATTGGTTCTTACCGTTCCTGACCGCATCAGCAGCCATTTTTCGCAGTATTCCTCCACGGTCGGATTCTCTCTATGGAAAACCACTTCCGCGATTTTCTTCTGTGCATCTTCCACCCGGTCATATAATTCTTCGCGTGTCAGCCCATAAATCGCCACTCTCTTTCCGTCTGCATCTGTAATCCGAGTGCGGTAATACTGTACCCCTTTCATCATCACTGTTCCGTATTCCGGAAGTTCAGCAGGACGTTTTTTTCCTTTAGCCATGTGTTCTCCTCCTATCGTCTATCTTCATACATTGTGTGTTGTCACTTTTATTATCATGGCGTACAACACTTCCTTCAAGGATGTCGAATGTATGTAAAAAGGGCAGGGATTTTTGACCATCCCTGCCCCAAGTTTTTTCTGATTTACTCTTAATCCCACGATGCAAAAGCATCTTCCAGCACTCCTGCGAGCTGCTCTGGGCGATTATATTTCACCTTGGCGTAAATATCCATGGTGATCTTGCTGCTTTCATGACCGGCAAGATACTGAACTGTCTTCGGATCAACCGAAGCATGAATCAGATTCGTAATATAGGTGTGCCGCAGCTGATGCGGAGTCACCTCAAAGTCCAGACTGTAAACCACATTTCCATTGTGTGCCGCCTTTTGTCCCAGAACCGGCTTCACCGTATGCTTTACCCTCTTGCCATCTTCATAGCGATAATAGCAGCGTTCCTTGGTGGTACGGGTTACGATATACTGCCATAATCTCTTGAATTGCGTATAGGACAACGGGGCTCCATCCCGATTTGCAACCACATAATCCGATGTCGATGTCTTCTTCGCCTCTTTCAGACATTCCAGAAGATTGTCCGGCAGAGGGACATTCCGATGCGCTGCCTTTGTTTTCAGCTCTGTCAGAATCACCGGACGATTATGCTCCGTATGCCAGGCTCTCCGAACGGTAAGGTACGGAGCCTCGCAATCAAGATACACCGAATCCCATTGAAGTCCGAGGATTTCTTCTCTCCGCAATCCTGCGTACAGCCCCAGCATTACAAACACATACGGCGGCAAGCCGTAAATGGCATCCAACAGCTTATCCACCTGCTCATCCGTAAGCGGGAGGCGTTCCTTCTGGGGAATTCCTCCCACATTCTTCTTCAGATAGATGGTCGGATTCTCATCAATGATCTTGCTCTCCATTGCTGCCGTGAAAATACACTTATATAGAACATTCACGGATTTGTACACGGATGCCGACTTTTTCGATGCCGCCAGCAGTGCCAGGCGAATGTCATCTGCTGTTACATCTCCCATATGCATATCGCCCAAGGGCTTGATGATGTAGTTCTTCACTTTCGATGTATAGTCAATCAGCGTTGTCATCCTGATCTGTGCCGACTGCATCAGCAGACATTTCTCGCAATACTCCTCCACTGTAGGTGTACTGCGGCGATACGTCTTGTTCTCAATCTGCTGGATCGCTTCCTGTTCCTTCTGGTACAGTTCCTCTCTCGTTCTTGCATATAAGGAAACCCGCCGCCCCTGCTGATCTGTTACACGTGTTCGATAATACTGCGTTCCTTTCATACTCACCGTACCATAATCGGGAAGCATCATTCTTCTTGCCGCCATATCATTACCTCCAATTCTGTTGTTGCTTTCATTATTGCGGATTCATCGTCCATACTCAACGATGTCGATTTTCACCGCCGAAAGCTTCGAGGTTTGCGATATGTCGCAGCACGTTCCATCGGTTTTGCACGGTGTGTACATTTTGCAATGTACTCCTGAATCCCCACTTCCGTGAAATAAACGCAGCCGTTTTCCACATACTGAACATAGGAGATCAAACCGTCTGTTCTTGCAGCATCCAGTGTTTTTACGCTGATTCCCAGTATACTGGCTGCTTCCTTCCTTGTAATCAGTTTATCCATCGCCTTCTTCGCCATCCTTTCGGCATTTGCCCTGTCTTTTTTTCTCTGCCTGTTCCGGAATGTAATAACCAAGCTGAATCCTTACAGCTTCATCAATCCCACGCATCTGCCCCTTACTTACCCGCCCAAGATAGCGAATCACGCATACCTTGTCACAGGTGTCGAGCTGTTCTGCCAATACCATAGACGGTTTTGCCAGTCCCTTTGCTTTACGGAGAAAGAAATGCGTTAGCTGCTTTCGCTTCTTCTCAATTTTCGATGTCAGCGGAGCAATCGTGATCGTCGGCGCATAATAATTGCCGACATCATTCTGAAGAACCACAACAGGACGAACACCGCCCTGCTTTGATCCGACCGGAACACCGAGATTGGCGAGATATAAATCACCTCGCCGATAAACCCAGTTTTCTTTCATTTGCTGTTGTCTCCAATCTCCATACACTGATATGGATAAAGCCTGCTAGGTATCATGCTGATACAGCACCCAGCAGTGCTTTCTGAAAATATGGTTTCTCTGTACTTTTTCTTATCACCCCAGAGATGTAGGATTTCTCACAGGCGGCAGTGTGCTTCACTGCTCCATTGGAATTTGACCATCCCGCCTTCCTTATGGCCGGACCGCGAATTACGGAAGTATCATTGTCCCTGTCAGGCTTTAACACCGCCGCCGGTTGCAATCCGGCATTTGCTTCTGCGAAACCGCTATCGCCCCGATGGGCTTCATGGCATGCAGTCGTAGGCTCGACCAAACAGGAATGTACCTGAAGAATGAGTATTCAGTTTTCAAGGGACATCCGGACTTTCGTCCTTACAAAGTAAGTTTAACAAGAATCCTCCGGTTTCGCGTTGGCCTCGTAGGCGCACTTTGGTTGTCCTTGTAGGACCACCTGCTGCTCGCTCTAACCTTTTTAGCGTTCTATTCAGCCTGATTGAGGCAAAAAAATACCCCGTTGGTTTCCCAACGAGGCATCAAAGACGATTCTATTCTGTTTTCTGTAAACTGTTATTCATCTTTCCTGGTGACCATTTGAGTCACGGCCAATGCATCAAAGTCCTTGTGCTGTGATGCAGAGCGTTTTCATGGTTTTCCTCATCTAAAAACAGTTTTTCCGTTTTTATTCTCTGATTGTTATTGGGTCAAGTCAATCGAATCCTTACTGACACGCCCTTGTCTGTTCAAATATCTATATTAAAGTGTCTCGTACATTGCTTTTAATTCTTCCAGAATCTTCTCCTTTGTTCTGCCAACCAGCCCCAACTGTTTAATATCCAAGTTTTCTTTTTTCATACGCTGGACAAACTCTTGAATATCGGCATAAACTCCTTGGGGAGCCACTACCTTGGCGGTGGGATCAATCAACTCCGTCAGACGGAAAACATCATTCTTATGTTTCTTGATATTTTTGCTATCAACGTGTTCTCCTGCGGCCTTACGATCTGTCAAATCCATCCACGCTTTTGCCTTAAACGGAATCAAATATGCCGCATCCAAGACAGTCACTCCATCAACGGTGACTTTCCCCTGCTTCAAAAATTCATAGTAATCATCGTCCAAAAGAATAGCAGACAGACTCGAAATATCTTCGTCCATCGGTAACGGTGTTAGCACTGCATCTTCTGGAAGTTGGATGGCATCCAGCTTTCGCGTGAAAAGTTCAATCATTGCAGGATACTGATTTGTAATTGGGTGACTAAAGCGATAGAACTGCGGCACACCCGAACTTTTGTTGCAATGCTCATATCCCGCCTGTTTTACATATTCCCAAAATTTCTTTCCGAAATTTGCGTCAACTGCTTCTATAATCAAAACAAGGTCAATATCCTTTGTCGCACGGAAGTCCAGTCCCTCCTCCGTCATCAGAATGTCACACGCAGTTCCACCAATGATAGCATATTGTTCTTCACTGCCCTTGAACCATTCCTTAAAGCTATCAATTCCTGTAACCATCTATCTTCCTCCACAGTTCATTCAACATTTCTTCTACTGCTTCTTCAACCCGTTCATCTGCATCTTCTCTCAATGCCAATGCCAGCGAAAGCTCATCTACAATGTTTCGCGTGGACAATTTTCGTGGATTGTATCTCCACATCTCTACGGCCACTTGCACCAACGAATTCTGCAAGCTATTGGTCATAACATCTTTCCATTGAGAGATTCTTTCTGCCGCATAACATCTGACATTCGGTGTGTTCAGCATAGAATACTCTGCCAACGCCGAATATCCACTTTCCAACAGCTCTGTTCCCACCAATTCTTTCGGAATATAAACCGTTCGTTTTATTGGATTCAGCAACTTATCTCCTGCTTTTTGGAACAGTGTTTTCGGAGAATCCTCAGATTGCATGATCCTCTGCACACCGACTTTTCTGATATGCAGCAATCCCATTTCTTCAAGCTGTCTTGATGCCCTTGATATAGAAGTAGGTGTCAGTTCCAAGTCTTTCGCAGCTTGACTTGTAGATAATTCCTGTGCGCCTCCATAAATGAAATGCAGTAGAAGCATCTGCGCCGATGGAAGTATTTCTTCCCTTGTCTTTTTTTCGGCGCTGCACCGTTCCTGCAAATACACTGCCATAAAGGGCAAATAAATTTGCTTTCCATCTACAATAAATGGAATCTTCTCACGAATCAAATATTCTTTCTGGCGAAAGCCAAGTTCTTTTAGCACCAGCACAACAGGCAAGTTCTCATTTTTCTGTATCCGAGCAATATGTTTTTTCAGTACTTCAATCTGCTCCAGTTCTGTCTTAGGATAAAGAAAAATCATCTTCTGTTCATTCATTGACACCATCTGTAAACGGTACCTTGTGGCTATAAAATTGGGCAAATGCTTAAACTCTACATCCTCATAGGTAACCTTGACTCCCAGAACTTTATCGAGATATTCCATGTCATCACCTGCAATCTTAACTCTTTTTCTGTATTATAACTCTTTTTGAGTTAAGATGCAATATTTGAGTTAAGAGTAGTTAAAAACCAACATTATTAAAAATTTTTTTTACAAAAAAAGCCGATGCAACATGAGCATTACACCCACACTGCACCGGACATTCCATCATCAACTGCTCTGCCTATTTTCTTCTTCCTTCTGCACTTCCTGTTCAAGCAGCTGCTCTTTTTTCTACTCGTCCCCTTTCAGGATTTCCTGCACAGTCTCCTGTGCTCCAGGCCAATCCTGCATTTCCGATTTGATTTTCTCTTAGAAATCCCCCGTACACCTTATACTGATCAAAGAGCCATTCCCCAAAACATTGTTCATCACTTATTCTCCAAGGGTTGCTCCATCTTCTTTCCATTCTCGCATACAAACCCATGATATCATGTTTACATGGAAATCACCTACTGGACGACGGCTTTTTCTTTTGCCGTCGTCCGGCAGGTGATTAAAATTATTTGTTTTTCTCCCTACTAACTAGCGAATTCTTTAATATGTTCATATCCCTGAAAGATAATTGAGCGAACATGGTCATCTTTTAGAACATAGTAAATAGCCTTTCCACTCCTGCGCCAGCGAACCAAACCGTTCATGCGTAAAATTTGGATATGGTGAGAAACAGCAGACTCTGACATATTGAGCCTGGCAGCTACTTCAGTGACACACGCCTCTGAGGAACCGATCTGAAACAGAACCTTCATACGGGAAGGGTCCCCCAGAACCTTAAACAACTGTGTCAGGTTTTCCCAACATTATGTGAAGCTTCACATAAAGTAGGTTATGAAAAGTAAGTTATTATGCAAAGTGGAGCCCACACTTTATTGATTATATAAAGTATATGGGCTCTTCAGACTTTGCATAATTCGGAAGTACTCTTTACAGCGACTTCAACCAATCAAGAAGGTCTTTATCCTTTTTCCATGTCGGTAATTCATCAGATGCCGGGCTGTCGTAAGCCTCCAGCAAAGCCTTCCGTTTCATCTTTTCATCTGCCCGTGCATAGATTTCAGTTGTTGAAATGTCAGAATGACCCAGTAAATCTCTGATATAAACAAGATTGACACCAGATTGAAGCAGATGCATTGCTTTGCTATGCCTCAGCCAATGAGGTGTAATCTCAGCAGAGATGTCTTTTACTCCCATTGCCTGAGCCTGTGCTGCATACTTTTTCAAAATATATGTCACACCAGCTCTTGTCAGCGGTTGGTTACCACGATTAGTGAATAATGGATTGCGGCCATATACAGGTGAAGTCAAACCAGAACCTTCCATATATTGTTTCAATAACTCTCCGGTTGGTTTCATGACTGGAACAATACGGCTTTTACCACCTTTCCCAGTCAGTATGATGGTAACAGTATCATTCAAAGCAATATCACACACTTTTAAATCTACAAGTTCTTGAACTCTTGCACCTGTGTCGTATAAAAGTGACAGTAGCACAGCATCTCGTTTTCCTTGGATTGTGGTTCTGTCAGGTTGTTCCAACAGCCCTCTAATGCTATCCAGAGGAAGATACATGAGAGGAGGCTTGTCCGTTTTTTTCATTGGAATAGCCAGTATTTTCTGACTTTGCTGCATATACTGTGGTTCTTCCACCATTAAAAAACTGAAAAATGAATGGATTGCTGCCAGACGCTGATTTCTTGTCGCTGCTTTGCAGTTGCGCTCATCTTCTAGCCATTGAAGGAAACGAAGTATTAATTCTCGATCTATTTTGGCAATCGTTAGCTTTTCAGGTGAAAGATTCTCCTGATCTCTACAGTATCTTAAAAATAAAGAGAATGAATCTCTGTATGCTAACTGAGTGTTGCGTTTACTCCCAACCTGCCCCGGAAGATATGTTGACAGGAACTGCGTCAGATATCGGGCAAAATCAGTTTCCTTCATGGCATACCTCCGGGATGACATATGCACAGGATTTTTCCACTTTTTTCATCAAGTCGGGATAAACTTCGGCTGTCAGCCGCAGATACTGTGCAGTTGAGCGTACTGTTTTATGTCCCATATATGTGGAGAGAATCGGGAGCATAGCAGTCGGATCTGCATCTTCTTTGATCCACTTTTGCAAAACATGAACTGCAAATGTGTGACGAATATCATGCAGACGAGGTCCTTGCCCTTTTCCACCATGTGAAATACCTGCAACTTCCAGATATCTACGATATCTTTGATATACAGTCATAGGACTGATCATGGTCTTGTCAGGGGCAGGAAAGAAAAAGTCACTGTCTTTTTCCCACCAGGTTTTATCTGCATAGGATATACAAGCTTCTTTCACAGAGTCTGATAATGGGATATATCGGTCACGGTCAGTTTTGGCTTCACGGATTGTAAGAATCCCATCTTCGAGATTTACATCCTTATAGCGAAGACCAACAACTTCAGATACACGAAGTCCACAGCCATAGAGAATACGAAATATCACAGGTAGCGCCAGATGCATGTTTCTTGCAACCTCCCGAGGTTCTGTTTTATCAGCTGCTTTTATCACAGATACTATCTGTTCATGTGTAAATATATAAGGAACAAATGAATTATGATTCAAGCCTTTTACTTCTGGTACTATATAAGCATCATAGCCAAGATTATTCAGGTAGATAGCAAACTGTCTTATACAGGTAATACGGTGTGAACGGCTTTTTTCGGATTCACTCTCTCTTGGTGCAATCCATTTTTCTGCAAGAGAACGGGATATTTCTATTTCTGTGATACCCAGTTCTTTACTGAAACGGCAAAATCGTGATAAGCATTTCGGTTCATCTGCGTATTTAAAACCGGCACTTCTTTTGTATTGAATGAATTCCTGAGCGACCTCAGCAAATGGTCCTGTCATTGTTGGTGTTTTTCTGATTCTTGTCATGTTAGATTATCACCTCCAATGCACACTTTCTGAGTTCGGTGATATCAATACGAAGGTATGTCATCGTGGTTTCGGTAGTTGTATGTCCCAGGATTTCTGAAATGACCGGAAGAGGTATCTCATGCTCTAACAGACGACTTGCAAGGCTGTGACGAAGCGTATGGGAACCTTTCTTTTTTCCTTCAAGATGAATCCCTGATTTTTGGAGATGAACTCTTACAAGGGCACCAACTGCACCCGGATTAAAATTCGTATACGGCGGAACTTGCCTCACAAAAACATGATCTGAATCGGTTTTGGGCCTTGCGTTCTTCAGATAATTGATGATTGCTTCACCCACATCTTCAAGCAGAGGAAGTTCCAACGGATTTTCTGTTTTTACCTGAGTTAAACGGATACTCTCTTTTTCCCAATCGATATTGGAAAATCTGAGATTGGCCACATCACTGCTGCGCAGCCCGAGTCTTGCAATCAGAAGAATGATTGCATAATCACGGATTCCACAAGGGTTTCCAAGATCAATCGAATCAAGAAGTTTTTTAACTTCGTTTGCAGTATATGATGAAGGTAAACGGCTTTGCCTGTTGTAATGGGGATTGGGAAGCTTGGAGAACATCTCCGTATTCATAAAGCCATTCTCATAGCAGTATTTCAGATAATATCGAACCGCCCGCATTGTATGATTTATGGTTGGCTTTTCATAGCAGCTCAGTGATGCCATGAAATCCAAAACATCTTTAAGAGACAGGACATCTAGAGAAGATATGTTCTTCTTTTTTAAAAACATAAAAAATCTTTCTAGATACAAACTGAAAACCTTATTTGATTTTTTGATAATTCCTGTTTTCTCTCGATGGGAGAGGTAGGCTTCAGCACTGTCTTTGAAACTGTCAGGAAAAGTGTATACTCGTTTATCCATAACAAGATATAGTGTCACATTTCCTGAATGTTGGTATTCTGCTAAGGCATTAATACAACGGGAATAAATTGCACACCATTTGTTCTGTTCGATTTTAGATAACATGGAATAATGGTCTTCTAAGAACTGCAATCCAAAATCCATACTAAAAGATTCCGTGCTATGTTCTTTTGCGTAGAGAAAAAGTTGCTTTGTAAGAGTTTTAAATACGTTTTGGTAATAGTTGGATGCACCAGCATCAATGAGGGCCTCCCTGGTTTGGTTGATTAGTTGCTGCAAAGTTAAATTTTCCATCTTGTGTTCCTCCTTAAGTGCTTTGATAAAAATACACTTAAATCGTGATGGATTATGAAAAGTAAATCAACCAAAGAATCCTTATTTATAAGTTTTTCTATCGTCTACTTTGCATAATGTGTAGCTTTTCATAACCAACACCGCCTTTCTGGTTGGCAATGGCAATGATTTGCGTGTTCATGACTTCACCTCATTTCTGATTGTTACTGTTGTTTCTGGAAATAGAAAAAGCCACCACTTCAAAATCATAAAGTAACGGCCCTTTCTAATGTCGGAATCTTTTTCCCTGAAATTCAGTGTGAGATACCCTTCGAGCATCTCACACTGATCAGCGGTCGTCAAATGACTATTCGTGCAAGCGCGATAGTCACTTTACTCCTTGCCATGACAAAAAGCACCCAGTTATTTATTACTGAGTGCCTGCATTAGAATCGTATTTAATTGTTCAGATTTGGTCAGATTATCCCAAACCCTCCAGCGAAAAATCCAGTGTCTGAGAGTTCCAAAATCACCCTCAAAAATACCCCCGAAATTGCTCTCTGGTTGTCCTATTTTTTAACCACTAAGGCCGTTTTGGAACCCCATTTTTGCCGGTTGTCCTATTTTTAACCACTAAAAATTGGGTGAAAACGGCTCTCGTTTGGTCAAATGGGGACAAACTATATTAGTCCGTTTAGGTATAAGAAAACCCCGGAAAACCTTGATTTTCCGGGTTTTTGAACCATTTTGATATAGTCTGAGCAGTCGATTATCGCTTGCTGAACTGCGGAGCGCGACGAGCTGCTTTGAGACCGTATTTCTTTCTTTCTTTCATTCTTGGGTCTCTGGTTAAGAAACCTGCTTTCTTCAGAACTGGTCTGTAATCAGCGTCTGCCTGAAGAAGTGCTCTGGAGATACCGTGACGGATTGCACCAGCCTGTCCTGTTGTGCCGCCGCCGCGAACGTTTACTAATACATCAAACTTATCAGTTGTCTCAGTTGCAACTAATGGCTGACGAACGATCAGCTTTAAAGTTTCAAGACCAAGATACTCATCAATGTCTCTCTTGTTGATGGTGATATTACCTGTACCTGGTACTAAATATACTCTGGCGATAGATTTTTTTCTTCTGCCTGTTCCGTAAAATTTTGCGCTAGCCATGATACTTTCTTCCTCCAATCCTCATTAAAATGTTAAAACTTCTGGTTTCTGTGCTGCCTGCTCATGCTCTGGGCCTGCATATACATGAAGCTTTGTAAACATACTTCTTCCCAGAGGTCCCTTTGGAAGCATACCTTTAACTGCTAACTCAACAACCTTCTCTGGCTTTTTAGCCATCATCTCACGCAGAGTGGTTTCTCTCATGCCACCTACGTAATCAGAGTGGTTGTAATATACTTTCTGATCTAACTTCTTGCCAGTAACTTTTACCTTATCAGCATTAACTACGATAACATAATCACCACAGTCGATGTGTGGGGTAAAGATTGGCTTATTCTTTCCTCTTAAAACTTTAGCTACCTCAGATGATAAACGTCCTAATGTATAACCTGTAGCATCAACTACATACCATTTTCTCTCAATTGTCGCTGGACTAGCCATAAAACTCTTCATTGGTTAACCTCCTGTTAATTTCAACCTAAATTACATCTTTACAGATGATCGCTATATGTGATAAATATTGGGAAGTATTTATCAATGAAATGCTCCGCTCCGGGGCTTTGGATGAGCATTTACTCTCAACGTCACAGTTTCTTATTATATAATATCTGTTTTCTCATGTCAAGCCATTTTCTTAGCTAAATCCTTATATTTTCAAGGTTTTTTTATCATATCTCACTTGCAAATTGGAATTCACTTTTTTAACTCACCTTTTTTATTATAATCCATCATAGCTTGTCTATATCGTCTATAAAAGATTTAATCCTGATATTCCATACCTGCCAGCATCAGACCTTTTGCCGGTGCTGTAGGACCTGCTGCCGCCCGGTCGCAGGCTGCAAGGATCTTTGGCATTTCATCTGGTGTTCTCTGACCCATTCCCACTGCCATAAGTGTTCCCGCAAGAATACGGACCATATTATAAAGAAATCCATTCCCACATACCCGGATGGTGATCACATCATTTTTGTCTTTTTCTATGTCAATACTGTATACAGTGCGCACAGTGTCTAATACCTGTGTACGCACATTACAGAAGCTTTTATAATCATGTTCTCCAGTCAGCAATTTTGCTGCCTGGCGCATTTTATCAAGATCCAGGTCAAAATGGCAGAAATGAGTATATAGACGCAGGGACGGCACTTCCATTTTACGGTTTAAGATCTTATACTCATACGTCTTAGTGCAATGATGTTTTCTCGGATGCCAGTCCGGCTCCACTTCCATAGATGACTGTATGCGTATATCTTCCGGAAGGCGCTGGTTCAAGGCAAAACATATTTTATCTGCCGGCATGCGGTGTTCTGTATCAAAAACTGCTACATTTCCCATGGCATGGACACCAGAATCCGTGCGGCTGGCTCCGATTACTTCAATAGGTTCTCCTAAAAGATCCGTTAATTTTTCATTTAACACCTGTTCAATGGTCACTGCTCCTGGCTGCACCTGCCAGCCATGATAGTTGGTCCCATCATAGGCCACTCTCAGAAGGACCCGTTTTTTCATGTTTCTGCTCTCCTTATATTTTCCTGCATCACATATACCACTCAGAACTTCCGTTATTTTTTCTGTATACAGGATACATTTACAGATACACTCTGGAAGCAATGACCAGCAC
Organism: uncultured Clostridium sp.; assembly: GCA_900541315.1. Classification (GTDB taxonomy): domain Bacteria; phylum Bacillota; class Clostridia; order Lachnospirales; family Lachnospiraceae; genus Enterocloster. Next base: position 12,587 of record UQJF01000064.1, read on the forward strand.
AAAATAAAGGGCAAAGATCATATATGCCTCATGGTCTCTCTGGCTGTACTGAAGCGGTTTCATCTTTGTTCTTCCTTCTCCACCGCGGTAACATCTTGCTTCCATAGCCATTGCCAGATCTGTCGCTCTACGGAAAGCAGAGATAAATAACGGCACCAACAGTGGGATCATGGCTTTCGCTTTCTGCACCAGATTTCCAGACTCAAAATCAGCACCTCTTGCCATCTGTGCCTTCATGATCTTATCTGTTTCTTCTACCAGGATTGGAATAAAGCGCAGAGCAATGGACATCATCATAGAAATCTCATGGACCGGTACATGGAACCGTTTTAAAAATCCCAGCCCCTTTTCCAGTCCATCTGTCAGCTGGTTCGGTGTAGTCGTCAGTGTCATAAGAGAAGAACCTACTACCAGATAGATCAGGCGTACTGCCATAAAACCTGCCAGACGGATACCTTCCCAGGTGATCTTAAAAATCCAGAAACGGATCAATTCTTGTCCCGGAGTAAGAAATAAGTTAAAGCTGACACTGATCAGCAGTAAGATCACAATAGCTTTTAAACCTTTTAAGATAAAGCGCAGCGGCACCTTGGTCAGAATGATCACAGCTGCCAGTGCAATGGTTCCCAAAAGATATCCCCATATATTATTTACCACAAAAAGGGACAGAATAAACACCATTGTCCCGAAAAGCTTTGTTCTTGGATCCAGACGGTGGATCGGTGATTCCACCGGATAATATTGTCCTAAAGTTATATCTCTCAGCATTTTTATACCTGCCGCTTTCTCTTTTTATCCCACAATGCAAGAATCGCCTCTTTTGCTTCTGCCACTGTGGTAATATCATTATCAATATCCAGTCCCTTTTCTTTCAGATCATGGACCAGATACGTTACCTGGGGTGCTGCCAGACCAATGGCTTCTAATTCTTTATAATGACGGAACACTTCTCTTGGAGAGCCGTCAAATATCTTCTGTCCATGGTTCATAACGATCAGTCTTCCTGCGTATCTTGCAACATCTTCCATACTATGGGACACCAGGATAATAGTCATCTTCCGCTCTGTATGAAGTCTTGCGATCTGATCTAAAATCTCATCTCTTCCCCTTGGGTCCAGACCTGCTGTAGGCTCATCTAAGATCAGGACTTCTGGTTCCATGGCAAGTACACCTGCAATTGCAACTCTTCGCTTCTGGCCGCCAGACAGCTCAAAAGGTGACTGGCTGTAATAAGATTCATCCAAACCTACCAGACTTAAGGCTTTTTTCGCCTTTTCCTTTGCCTCCTCCTCAGAAAACCCCTGATTTTTCGGACCAAAACATACATCTGTTAATACATCGATCTCAAAAAGCTGATGCTCCGGGTACTGGAATACCAGTCCTACCTTGCTGCGCAGCTTTTTCATATCATATTTATCTTTATAAATATTTTCTCCATTGTAATATAATGCACCAGAGCTTGCCTTGATCAACCCGTTTAAGTGCTGGATCAATGTGGATTTTCCAGAACCTGTATGTCCTATAATGCCTACAAACTCTCCATCCTGGATCTCAAAATTCACATCAAAAAGAGCATGCTGCTCAAAGGCTGTACCATTTCCGTATACATAATTCAGATCAACTGCTTTTATCGACATCTTATTCTCCTACTTTTCATCTGTAAACAGAGCCATCAGCTGTCCCGCCAGCTCTTCCCTGCTTAAGATCCCATCTGTTAAAGGCATTCCTGCTTCCTTTAACTCATACGCAAGTTCCGTTGCCTGAGGCACATCCAGTCCATGTTCTTTTAATTCTTTTACACGGGAAAAGATCTCCTTTGGCACTCCATCCATGATCACTTTTCCGTCATCCATTACGATCACACGGTCTGCGTCAATGGCTTCCTCCATATAGTGAGTAATCAGTAAAACCGTAATGCCTTCTTTTTTATTCAATTCATGAACCGTACGTATTACATCTTTTCGTCCGGTTGGGTCTAACATAGCCGTCGGTTCATCTAAAATAATGCACTGCGGCCGCATAGCCATAACACCGGCAATCGCAACTCTCTGCTTCTGGCCACCAGACAGCTTATTAGGAGATTGTTTTCTATACGCAGTCATTCCCACTGCTTTTAAGCTTTCATCTACCCGTTTCCAGATCTCCTTGGTCTCAACACCGATATTTTCCGGTCCAAAGCCTACATCTTCTTCTACAATATTTCCAATGATCTGGTTATCCGGATTCTGGAATACCATTCCCGCTGTTTTGCGCACATCCCAAATGTGTTCCTCGTCTTTTGTATCCATTTCTCCTACCCATACCGTTCCATCTGTTGGAAGGAGCAGTCCATTAATATGCTTTGCAAAGGTAGACTTTCCGGAACCATTATGCCCTAACACTGCCACAAAACTTCCCTTTTTTATATCCAGGTCAACACCATCTATGGCACGTTTTACTTCTTCTATTTTTTCTTCTTCATCTCTTCTTATATATTCATAGACCAGCCTGGCTGTTTTTACAATTCCCATGACGTTCCTTTCAAGGTAATATTGTTTATAAAAAAAGTCAAATGTTTATACATCCCTGCGCGCAAGCACACCGCCTGTATAACCGCTTGACGATATTTTTATTGTAAACTCGTCACAATTGTAGATGATATCATAGTATAAGTCAAGAAAAAGCCGCCTTTTCAGACAGCTTTTTCGTATATACGTTATCATTTACTTTTTTAATCTTAATGGTTCCAGACACCATCTGCATCTACAACAAAACCACCAATAGATGTACTTACCGCCTTAGATCCATCTCCTGGATAGAAATAATACCATTTACCAGAAACCTGATACCAGCCTTCCATCATGACACCGGACTGGTTAATAAAGTAAGTCTTTCCGCTGATGGTCAGCCAGCAGTTAGAGATCATTGCTCCTTCCGGACCGCCCTGGTTTGGATTTAAGTAATACCATTTATCTCCTTCTTTAAGCCATCCTGTCTTCATACCGCCATAACTGGTATCAAAATAGTACCAGTGCCCATCTTTCTGCTGCCAACCTGTAAGCATCTTACCGCTGTTGTCAAAAAGATACCACTTGCTGTTCCACAGCAACCAGTTGTTCTTTATATAATTACCATCCGGATACTTAAAATACCAGACATTGTTTTCCTGTCTCCAACCTACATCTGTAGTTCCTCCTCCGGGAGTAATACCACCGCTGCTTCCATCGGAACTGTTATCCTGTCCGGATCCATCCGATACTTCATCTTCATCAATGTACTTGCTGTCAGATTCTGTCCATTCACTTTTCTTTCCATAGCGTTTCTGCTCATCAGTATGGGGAACTGTGCGTACCTTAAAGGTATAATCCCCCTCTTTTGTCATATATGGATAGAAATTATAGGAAGTTCCATTGTAATCTTCCAGCTTCTTCATAACAGTGGAACCTTTATACAAGATCACATCATAATAACCTGTTTTATCATCTGGTGCTTTCCAGGTTGCCTTTCCTTTTCCACTGCCCCACTCAGCTTCCTTAGGTGCTTCATAAGTGCCTTTTACCCCTTTGACACGAAGAACCACTTTCAGATTGCTTCCACTTTTACTTGAAGAAACAAACTCACCACCATTAATACTTACTTTACTTGAGCTGTAGCTGCTGCGGAATCTATATTCATATTTAGAATCAGAAGAAGAATCCGGCTCCAGCCAGACAGTGATCTTTGGAGTATCTCCAATGGACACATCTTTATTATTTGTCCATTCTGCAGACTCAACTCTGTATTTGTCTGATGTAGTATAAACCTTGGTTCCGGAATCATCCTTTGATGTTCCCACACTGTCTCCGCTGTTGATCTCATCCCCGGCATCAAGATCAACCTCTACCTTCAGGGAAATATTAGTAATATACTGATAATCTGACGAAGCCAGCGCCTGATCAGGAAATGCTGTAATAAATATACCCATTGTCAGCAGCATACAGGCCATCCTCTTAAACTTCAACATAAGCTGTATCCTCCTCCGTTTTGTGATGTTCTCTCGGAAGCTTTCTGTACTTGATTTTGTGAGAAGATTTTTTGTCAGTTGCGCCCAAATTTCTGAGGTGTACGCGGTGCGTACATTGATGAAATTCGGGTGCGACT
>UQJF01000065.1 GCA_900541315.1 uncultured Clostridium sp.
TCGGCAGCGTCAGATGTGTATAAGAGACAGGCGTAGCACAGTCTCCCATAATAGAATTGGTTAAATCCGCAAGGTCTTTTTTGCCAAAAAAGGACAACGGGATTTTGCGTAGCCGTTCCGCTAAGGATATACGCCTTACCCCGCTTTCCACATAAGTCGCTAAGTAAGTGGCGTTATATTGAAACCAAGTCGCAATAAATATAAGGCATAAGCAAACCAAAGAACCAACCGCATAAAAAGCAATGCGGCTTCCATTCAAGTTCCCATTCATGGTGTCAATGACAAAGTAATAGAGCAATCCCACAGGGAGCATAAAGGATATATCCTGTACGACGCAGGCAATACAGCCTTTTATCAAATCGACAGCCCCCTGTCTTGATAATGCAAAACGTCTTTGCAATGTCTTAATCATGCGTTTACCTCCTTTGCAATCTTCCATTCTGCCGCTTCGGAATAATCCTTCCACATTTTTGTAAATATGCCGTTTCTTTCTATCAGTCCGCTATGTGTGCCGCTTTCGACAATTTCACCGTCTTGCAGTACATAAATGCAATCCGCGTCTGTGATTGACGACAACCTGTGTGCAATCATAATGACGGTCTTTCCCTTTGAAAGCGCGGATAAAGCCTGCTGTACGCGCACCTCATTATCGGGGTCGGCAAATGCGGTCGCTTCATCAAGGATTATGATAGGCGCATTTTTCAAAATCGCGCGGGCAATCGCTATTCTTTGCTGTTCGCCGCCGGACAGATATACGCCTTTTGCGCCGACAACCGTATCAATGCCATTCGGTAATTTTTCAATAATATCCAAGCACTGTGCAGCTTCCAAAGCATGGGCGATTTCTTCGCGTGTAGCGTCAGGCTTTGCCATACGCACATTTTCCAATATGGACGCTTTGATAAGTCGGCTGTTCTGAAATACAAAGGACACCTTATTCATCAATGTTTCTTTCGGAATGTCGCATATGTCGATATTCCCTATCAGTACGCGCCCTTTTTGCGGGTCAAAAAATCTTGTGACGATATTTGCAAGCGTTGTCTTGCCGCCGCCGGACGATCCTACCAATGCGACTGTCTGCCCCGGTTTTATGGAAAGAGATACATCATTGAGCGCGTTTTTCTTTCCGTCATAGCTGTAACTAACGTGTTCTAATGTAATCCCATTATCTTTAGGGATATTATTCACGCTGCTTTCAGATAATGGTTTTTCGTTCAGCACTTCATTAATCCTGTTAATTGCGTCGCCTACAATCATTGCGTCCTCGCTCATAAACATAATTTTTGTGAGCGTCGTACCAATGACGGGCGTAATCACAATATAGAAAATAAGGTTTAACAGAAGTTCATTTGTTACGCCGCCCCTTGTAAAGAGAATACCTCCGGCAATCAGAAACGCGAATACACTGTTAATTGCCGTTGTATAGAACATCATAGGCAGACGCAGCCCCTTTGTGTATGCGATTACCCATGTTTCGTAATTGTCTATCGCGTTTTTGAAGCGTTTGAAAGAAAAGATTGTCTGTCCGAAAGTCTTTACTACGGGTACGCCCCGCACATATTCAACGGCTTCATTTGACATATCGGCAAGCGCATTTTGATATTGTTCCATTCGCTTTTCCATGTCTTTTCCTGTCATTTTCATCATAATCAGAAAACCAAGCACAACGGGAACAAGGCTTAAAAGCCCTAACCGCCAGTCAAAAGCAAGCAACAGGAAAAGTAGCCCTATAGGGGTGGCAATCGCCCCCGCTTTGTCGGGAAGCCTGTGTGCAAGATACGTTTCCGTAGCAGCACTGGAACCGTTTACTATTCTCCGCAGCTTTCCACTTCCATACTTCTCCGTTACTCCGAGCGGCAATGCTGCAATATGGCGCATAAGCTCTTTTCGGATATTAGCGGCAACCCGGAACGCGCTCAAATGCGAACACATCAAAGCGGCTATGTAAACAACAATAGAGATAACTGCAAACAATACGGCAGACCAACCGTAGCCTGTGACATTCTCCGCCTGTGAGAAGTCCGGGGAAACCTCCAGTATGTCGTGAATAATACACCATATATACCAAAAAGGTACAAGAGCCAACAGTGCACTCATTACAGACAGTACCCAAGAAAGATAGGTCAATATCTTATGCCCTCCGGCATAACCCATCAGTCTTGATAGATTTGACTGTTTTTTCATTGATAAAACCTCCTTGAAAATTTTTTATGATACGAGAACAAAATGAACGTCCTCCAATATCCTCATTTCAGTTAGTGTTGCCCTTGTGAAGTTAGCAGTAACTAACCTGTGTATAAAAATTATAGGGCAGATTGCCCTAACGAATTTATTCATTTTTATTGCCCCATAATTTTCATCCACCCGGCGGTATAGAAATCTCTCATTTCTTTCAAATAGTGCTTTGCTTCTTCAAGAGGCATTTCATGTATAATCAGCTCAAAAAATGTATTAAACATTCCTGTAATCAAGATATGCTCCAACCGTTCATCAATGGGGGGAGCAGGTCTGCCTATCTTTTCAAGAACTGCTAAATAATCATGTGTTCCTTTTGTTTCTATTTCCACCATTTCATCAATCAATTTTGAAAAACGTGTTCCCTCCGAACAGCAAAGTATGAGCTTAAATTCATTCAAGTGTTCATAGGCATACAAGAGCATTTCATACATACATTCGCCGGAAGTAGAAGTAAGATTGTTAGGTTGTTCTTCTGGCGGAATTTCAGCAAATTCTTTTTGAGCCTTGCAAAATCGTTCCAGTAAAAAATTGTAGTGTTCGCCTACCAATGCTTCAAACAAGTCCTCTTTACTATCATAATAGCCATATAAAGCCCCTGTGGTTACGCCTGCTTTTTTAGCAATATTTCGTAATGAAGCAGATGTGAAGCCTTTTTCAAGAAATTCCTGTATAGCAGCCGATAAAATCATCTGCAATGTCGTTTTTTCTTCGTTGCTCATTTTTAATCCTCTTTTTATAACACTGTTATATAACATCGTTATAATAGCACCTCGCAAAAACTTTGTCAATTCCCCAATATTATTTTCCACTATCCAAATATCATTTTCTGTCTGCTCAGAGATGTAAATTTCATTATCTTTTTGTTTGAAAAGGTGTTAAATGACCGTCTTTCAGTTAACACCCCTTGAAAGTGCGTTTACCCCCCCCATATATTCTAGGACTTTCGCCTGTTTCGTCCATTTGCCCTCGTAAATTGTGCCCCTTGTTAGATAACGGGGACTTTGAATGGCTTGCAAGCATGACGGGATTACTTCGCCAGTTGCTGAAATTGTGAGCGTATCCGTTAAGTATATCAGGTAAAATTTAAAAATTGTTTTACTTTCGAGCAACCACACAAAGCCAGCCTTTAGCATTTTTGTTCGTTTCTATATGCGTAAATCCTGCTTTTTCCAAAGAATATTTAATCTCTTTGGAAGTATAAATTTTCATTCCTTTTATAATCTCTGTCCATTTTTTATCTTTGTCATTTTCGCCATTTGACTCATTACAAACCATAAAAATTCCACCTTTTTTTAGCACTCTATATATCTGGCTAAAACTTTGGTCAATATCAGACCAAAAATATATTGTTTCAAAAGCAGTTGCTAAGTCAAAGGTTTCATTGGCAAAAGGAAGTTCCTGCACATTTCCTTGCAGAATTTCACAATGCTTTCTTTCTACTGCAAATTTATTAACTTTTTTTGATTTTCTAACACTAACCTCTGAATAATCAATGCCAAAAACTTTACCCTTTGGACTTTTTTCTAATAGTTTTTTTATATTTGCACCACCACCGCAACCAACGTCTAATGATATATCGTTCTTATTAATTTTTATATGCTTCAATCCCCATTCTGCCATAGGAGAATGACCTATATTCATCATATTAACCATAAGGCTTCCGCCAAGTCCTTTAGGTTTACAAGTGTTTTGAAAAAAAGACATAATTACACCTCTCCTTACATCAATCAAGTTAGCTTTGACTAATTCATTCTATCATTATTATAAAATTCGTGCAATAAAGTCTTAAAATAATTGCAGAAATGAGATAGTGTATTTACGCAGGTTTTCTCAATTTAGTATCTGTTTTCAAGTCAAAGAGGGTAGACAAAAAATATTATCTGCCTACCCTCTTTTTCATCTTATAAGCGTTACATTACTATGCGTAGATAATTTCTGCATTGACGATTTCTCTTGCTCTTGCCTGTATCTCGTTTATTCTGCCAACCCACAACATCGGGCGTTCTGTTTTGAGCTGTTCAGTAACGCCCTCCTTATCAGCCATTTGCTCAACCAATCGAAACATCATCTCCGTTGCCTGTTCGTCAATATCAGCAAGATAACTGTTCAATCTGCCACTTGTGAGTAGCGTGATGTAAACTGCTTTCTTGCATTCCTGTAAATAGCGTTTGTGTCGCTGTCCCCATAAGCCGATAGGCTTGTTTTCTTTTTTGGTTGGTAAAGTAAGGCAAGGAATATAATAATCCCCCTGCAATTCATACCAAAGTCCGTTGCTTTCATCGTAAATATATTTCTCCATAGTGTTATCCTCCAAAATAATCTATTCGCACATACATCACAGTTTCCCGATTACCACACTTTGTTATATTGTGTTATCAGATTTTTCTGCCCTTGATTTTGCCCTTATGATTGTGCAGAACAAGGGTAACATTGTGTGAAATCATATAAAGGGATAAGGTGGACTGATTGCGATAAATCCTTTATTTTCAAGGCTTTCGGAGGATTTTATTAAAACTCTATGAGGTGCGATAAACACCTGTGAAATTATGAATTTCTAATTGTGATTTGGAAAAATCTCGAATAGGAAAGGTACCGTTATCATAATCCCTACAATCAGGAGGCAAAACGACAAGCAGCGGGTCATCTTTAACGAAGAAATACTCGTCCCTGATTTCTTTCTTATATGTGATGATTGCCAAATCGATCCTGCGTTCCGATAAGTCCTGTATTTGATGAACGCCATCAACAAAACGAAACGAAACATTTGGATGGATGGTATGAAATTTCTTAATAATTGGAAGGAAATATAGCATTTTGACGCTGGCTACTCCACCTAAGACAACTTCGCCGCATAACAGGTTTTTAATCTGATCAACATGCTCACAAAGACGCCGATTGACTTCCACTACAGAAATGATTTCAGGAAAGACTTCCTCGCCACATTTTGTTAAGCTAACGCCGTTTCTTGTTCGATCGACCAATTGAAGGTCAAATTGCTTTTCAACCATTTTAAGTATATAGCTAACGGCTGATTGGGTATAGCCAGTTTCAGCAGCTGCAGCACTGACGCTTCCTGTCTCGATGACCTTTATAAAAACTTCGTATTGATTAATGTCCATAAGACCCTCCAGCAACAATTTGAATGGTAGCTATTAAATTCTTTGATTTCACAAGTATGTATTCAAGTTGTATAATTACAATAAGATTACAGAAAAATAAAGTAAAAAGCAATTATTATTATACATTATTATACTTCATACGCGAGTGTGTGTCAATTGAGTTACAAAATATGCGTTGAAAGAGAAATTGATATAAAAAATATAGATTTGTACCGTCCATGATGTATGCCGATATGGTGCTGGCGCAACAAGGGGAATGCTGGTTGCAATGCTACCGTCACAGATTGTGTATCGATTGTTTCGGTGCAAAGTCATTCAAGAAATTTTCACGTATGGTATAAAAGTGTAGTGCAAATAACAAGGAAGGAAGGATTTACAGTTATGAAAAGTGAACATGCAAGGGATATGTTACGGGAAATTGCAGAAGAGGCAGAAATCTTTGCTCAGATTCTGAAAAACAAAGAACAGTACATAAAAGACTTTGTAGAGCTTTATAAGACTCATTCGTTCAAGAGGATTTATATTGTAGGAAACGGGTCGCCCGGATGTGCTTCGATTGCGCTGAAATACGCTGCAAATAAGCTGCTGCAAGTGGATGCAACCTATTCAACTCCGGGACTTTTTTTGCATCATGAGGGCTTTGACCCATCGGGTATTTATAAGTCAGAGGATATGCTGCTGATTTGTCCAGCTGAGTCCGGAAGGACAAAGGGACCAGTGCTGATTGCAAGAGAAGCCAAGAAGAAAGGAATCTCGGTTGCGTGCTGTACGTTGGAACCGGAGGGAGTGTTGGCACAGACTTCGGATGTTGTGATTTTCAAGCCATCACGCCGCGAGTTTGGTCTGCCTTCTACAAAAGGGCATTCAACCGGTATTTTTCTGTTTTTACTGGCATTCATTGAAGCAGCGTATCAAACTGGCAAGCTGACAGTGGAAGAATATGAAAGCTATATGGCAGGAATGGAGCATTTGCCAGCAGCAGTGGACGATGCTTACGAAAAAACACTGGCTTGGTTTGATCGTTATATGGATGTAGCGATGGGTGCGGGAAGATTTCATTTAATCGGTTATGGTGCCAACTTCTCAACGGTCAATGAGATTGTGCTGAAATTTGTTGAGTCGCACCGTAAGCCCAGCATTGCGGTAGAACTTGAGGAGTTTATGCACGGACATATTCGCTCCATTACAAACGATGAAATTATTGTCTTTATTTGTGCTGAAGAGGGCGTAGAGAAGCAAAGAATGCTTCAACTGTACGATTTGCTGACAAAGGAAAATGTAGGGGCCGCTCGCATTTTGATTCACAGTGCCAAAGATTCTTTTACCGTTCCGATGGAAATTGCCTTTGACGCTTCAAACGTGGAATTTGTGAATGTACTGGAGTATCTTGTGCCACTACAGATTCTTACATATGAAATCTCAGATCACCTTGGACTGGATATGTCCAAAAGTGTTGGAATGGCGCTGAAAAAAGCCATGCAGCCGAGCTTTGGTGTACCTTTGACGCAAGAAGAATCGACGCAAGAAGGATAAACGTTGCTGAAAGATTTCTGTTTCTTGGGAAAAATAAAGTAGATTGTCTGGAGGGAAACATGTGAAAACACAATGCTATATTTCAGTGGATATTGGCGGATCAAAACTCGCGACGGGACTCGTGACAGCTACGGGAGAAATTTATGCTGTTGAAAAACATGTTTGGCAAAGTTATGAATCAGAGCAGGTTTTGCGCAAGATTATAAAGAGCATACATACATTGATTGAAAAAAATAGTCAGGATAAGGATTTTTTGGCAATCGGCGTTAATATACCTGGGTTTGCGGATCCAAAGGAAGGCATTTGGATCAGTGCAACATTCATGGGAATCTATCAGGTGCCAATCAGAACTATTTTGGAAACAGAATTTTCTTTGCCGGTATTTATTGAAAAGGATACAAATTCATGCTGCCTGGCTGAAAAAATATTCGGTGCGTGTAAGTACCTGGATGACTATCTATATATGACAGTTAGTAATGGTATTGGCGGTGCTATGTTTCTAAATGGAGAACTTTACTATGGTGCACATGGTTTTGCAGGAGAATATGGGATGTGTGTCGTAGAAGAGGATGGCAGACCGATGAAAAACCACACCATGAAAGGCTGCTTGGAGGCATATGCTTCTGGACGGGGACTTGTTGAGACATATCTGAATCTTGCATCAGAAGATGCTGGAAAATTACCGGAAATTAATGGACAGACACTGTTAAACATTGCAGACCAGGGAGATTTCATAGCAAAGCAGACCTTTATGCAGGAAGGATACTATCTTTCAAAGGTAATCGCATCAGCCTGCAACATGATGGATCCCCAAAAAGTTATCATCGGAGGAGGACTGTCTCTTGCATTTAGAGCATATGAGGCGGCTTTGGAAGATGGACTGAACCACTTTCATTACAAGCAAGAACGCTGGAAAGAGCTTTTTTCTATAGAGCCAACGCCACTTGGTTATAATGGTGGGTTATTTGGAGCTGCAACAGTTGCAATACTGGGTCTGCAAAGGGACATTCATACCAAATGGGGTTATCGTGGGTAAAAATGAAGAAAAAAGAACTGTAGATGTAGGAGAAACCAGTGTATCGATTGGTGTGATTACAGAACATGCAGGGATTTTGGAATTAATCAAGTATCCGCAGATATATACGAACAGTGGTATTTGGCTGGTACAGTTGATTGAAGAATTGTGGAAACTGAAAAATAAAATAGCAGAGAATGTTGACATTATTGCAATAGGAATTGGAGAGAGGATATGTAGATTTTAAAAGTCAGCTTCTGATTTCCGGTAGTGTGATGGAAGCACTTGCTTCTGGACAATGATTTTCTACTGTGACCAATCATTATAAAATTGCACAAGAGGTATTTGAAGCCTGCCGCAAACAGGAAGCAGAAGCAATCACAGAAACGGCATTGTATGTGTTATCAGCATTTGTAATCAATATCAGCCATTTTTAGATCCTGAAATATTTGTTTTTACTGGTGGGGTAGCATCTAACAGTTGTTTTTTGAACGGTTAAAAAATTAAGTATCCGAATTATCGGAATTATTAAAAGAAAAAAAGGTTCCGAAGAAGATGCTATCAGACTTCGCTGGAAAACAGAATGGTCCCTATGGTCTGGCGGGAGTTGCTTTTTATGGAATACTGCGTTCGAACTTATAAAAAGAGCGAAGAAAATAAAATAAAAAAGGAGATGGTTTTATGAAAAAAGCATTAAGTTTGGTACTGGCGGCAGCATTAGCAGCAGGAGCATTGTCTGGATGTGGTTCAGGTACTCAGAGTAACACCTCTGGAAATAATAGTGGAGGGGAACAAGGAAAAACAGCAGAATCTAATGGTTCTTCATCTGGTGGTGCAGCACAGGCTGATGTAGGCGGTACTACATCAGACGGAAAGTATGATCTGGTATTCTGGGTATATTCAGATGCAGTTTTAAATGACCAGGGAAAATTATTGAATCAGTGGGTAAAAGAATACTGCGAAGAAAACCCGAAGGTCAATTCCATTACATTGGTTGGTAAAAATGATTCTGATCTTCTGACAAGCCTTATGGCTGGTGTAGGACTTCCTGATATGTTCTTTGCCAGTGCTCGAAACATGCTTCAGTATAAGGATGCCATTGATCTTCTTGATTTGACACCAGTTTATGATTCGGAAGAAGGATATAAGGATGGTTTTTATGATACAGCTATTGATGCGGTATCACAGGATGGCGGAATGTGGGCAATTCCATTTATGAGTTATGTTCCGATTATATTCAGAAATACAGATGTTCTTGAAAAAGCAGGAATTGACTGGAAAAATGAACCGCTTACGTCATGGGATGTATTCTTTGACGAGTGCGAAAAAGTAAAAGCAGCAGGAATTGATGCGACTCATTCCTGGGCACAAGGAGGATATTATTGCCCAGGTGCTGTTTTAGCAAGTGATGCACAGAATCTGACTGTAGGAGTAGAGAATGGGGAAACTACTTTAAAACCAGAGCAGACAGTACGTACATTTGAAACCATTAAGAAGCTGGAAAGCTATTCTAATGGAATGTCTTATAATGATGACGCTGCTTCAGAAGCATTTAAGTCAAATGAGTTGGGATTTATTTGTGTTGGACCGTGGAATGAGCCGGATTATATTCAGGCTGGAACACATTATGATGTACAGCTGATTCCATCTTATGACGAGAATGGATGGACTGGCGGACTTCAGGGTTGGGATTTTATGTATGGAATCAATAGTGGTGATGAAGACAGAAATGAAGCAATCCGCGGTTGGTTAAAGAAGATGGGATCATATGAAGTACAGCAGAAGTTTGCACAGGTGATCGGACGTTCTGTGCTGCGTGAAGATGTTATGGATGATCCAGAAACCCAGAAGACGGAAATGTTAGCAATTCTGGCAAAGGGATTAAAGTGTGGTATGAACCAGATGGATTTTGGACATAGCAGTGTATTCTGGACGAGTGCAATTGGTGATGTAGCTCCTGGAGTTGCAAATGGATCTACAACTCCAGAAGATGGAGCACAGCAGTTTATTGATGCTATCAATGGTCTCTATGCAGAGGCTGGTGAGTAATAAGAGGCAGTCCCTAATGCAGCTGAAGTAATATAAGGTATAAAAGAGGTGCTGCAGAAAGAAGATAAGGCTTTTCTGTAGCATCTCTTGATTTTATTATAACAAGGAGGAAAGACGATGAAAGATAGAAAAACGTCGTTTTTATATAAAGCCCGAAGATATTCCTTGAATTATCTGGGGATTCTTCCATTTTTCCTACTGTTTGCCGTCTTTATTTTTTATCCTTTTATTCAGGGTGTAGTCATGAGTTTTACGGACTGGTCAGTTTCTAGCAGAGGCAAAGTGAATTTTGTAGGATTATCAAATTATCAGTTGATATTATCAGGAAAAGGAACAACATCTCTTCGTTTCTTAAAATCAATTAAAAACCTTGCTATTTATGTTCCAATGACATTGCTTGTGGGTTTGACACTTTCATTGGTTCTGGCTTTGATTACCAGACAGCTTTCACAGAAGCTGTTTAATATATTCCGTGGTGCATACTTTGTACCTTATGTACTTCCATTATTCTTATGTGCGGGTATTTGGCAGTGGTTTATGACAACTGGTACAGGATTGGTTGCATCTGCACTGGCTAATATTGGAATTGGACGGGGCATTAACTGGGACAGTACAGAACTATATGCCATTGTATATGTTTTAATGGTGGATGTATGGAATTCTGCAGGATTTAACTTTGTTATCATTAGCGCTGGTATGGCAGATATCTCACCGGACATTTATGAAGCAGCTGAGATCGATGGAGCATCTACTTTCCGAAAAATGGTTGATATCACCATTCCTCTTCTGGAACCAATCTTATTTTTTGTAATTACATATGGTTTTATCAGTGCACTTCAGGTTTATGATATTCCGTGGATTATTTCCAGTGGAAGTGATATCAACAGTGTAGGTGGTCCTGGACAGGTTATGTCATTTCCGGTTATGGAAATGGTACGTAATATTTATCTGGGTGGTAAATCTGGTCTTGGCAGAGCCTGCGCAGAAGGTGTCACGCTTATGATAGCGATTCTGGCAGTGACGGTAGTACAGTTTAAGGCACGCCGTAAGAATGTGTAGGAGGTGAGCTTGTATGAAAACGAAGAAAAAAGCAGAACAGACAGTACTTACTTTACTGGCATCTGTATGGGCATTGATTTGTCTGTTTCCTGTATGGATTTTATTTAGTGGAGCTTTTTCTCTGGATTCCAATAATTTAACGAAAACTTTTTTTCCAAATTCTCTGACAAATGGAATTTTAAAGTGCAAAGAGGCATTGGTGACCATTGATATTGCAACTGCAACGATTCATACATTTATTTATACTGCCATTACAGTGGTAGGAATATTGGTGATTAGTTCTCTGGCTGCTTACGAGTTTACATTCTACCAGTTTCCATTAAAAAAATTTTTCTTTGGTTCAATGATGGTGAGTATGATGCTTCCTCAGGTTTTATACATTATCCCGTTGTATCGTCTGGTATTTGGTCTGGGGCTTTCTGATACCTTTGCTGGAATCTCTTTTCCTATGATGGTTTCAGCTCTTTCTGTATTCATTATGATGCAGTTTCTGGAAGATTTGCCTCTTTCATTTATAGAATCAGCGAGAATTGATGGGGCGGGACATTTTCAAATATATGGAAGAATTGTTCTGCCACTTATGCGAAATGGTATTCTTACTACGGTAGTACTTATGTTTATGAAAACATGGGGACAGTATTTATGGCCGTCTCTGGTAACAGGGCAGAAGATCAAACCTATTAGTGTTACCATTTCCAATATGCTTAGTCCGAATTTCTGGGTTGATCCGCGAGTAAAAATTGCAGCGATGCTGATAGCAATGCTTCCGCCGCTGTTGATTTACCTTATATTCCAGAGATATGTAATTGAAGGGATTACCATGTCAGGTGTAAAAGGTTAATGTGTTGTTCAAAAATCAAGCGTTTTTTAGGAGGAAAAGAATATGAAGGAATATGTTGTTTCCAGAGAAGATTTACGCAAATGGTGCTCCATTCCGGTGGATGAGCTGGCGGATCATCCTGATCGGAAAATGAATTTAATGATGGGTGAAGATAAAACAGCGCTGTTAGAAAAAATTGGAAATATGATTACAGATGAGGTGATTGAACATAATAAAGAAGGAAAAAAGACGGTGTGGATACTTCCTGGCGGCATTAATGGTGTTTATGATATATTTATCCGACGGGTCAATGAGGAACGGATTAGTTTAAAGAATTTGTATGTATTCCATGTAGACCAGTGGTTGGATTGGGAATATCGTCTTCTTCCTGTTACTAACCTTCGCTTCAGTATGAGAGGAAAGATGACCCAGAGTTTTTATGGACGCATTGATCCTGAATTAAATGTACCAGAAGATCAGAGATTTTTCCCAGATCCGGCAGATCCTGATTTGATTGACAATAAGATTGAGGAATTAGGCGGCGTAGACACCATTCTTGGCGGTGTTGGTTGTAAGGGACTAGTTGGTTGGAATGAACGTCCGATTTCTAATGTTCATCATATTACTTTAGAGCAGTATGCAAAATCAAAAACAAGGGCGGTTCATATTACGGATGAAACCATTATTGCTTATGCAGAACGTGAATTCGGCGGTTGTTACGAGGCTCTTCCACCGAATGGTATTACTATTGGTATGAAGTCTATGTTGACTGCAAAGAGAGCGATATTTATTGTAATGACCGGTTCCTGGAAAGAAACAGTTGTGAGAGTGGCAATGTTCAGTGAACCGACTGTAGAATATCCGGTTACATTGTTTCCTGCTTATGTGCCAGAGTGTATTATGTGTTGTGATCGTAAGACGGCAGATCATGTCGTTTCAAGAAAATATCTGGATTCACCGATTCTCAGATAATCTTTAGATAGTAAAAAACGTGAGTACGTAAAATAAAGGGAGGGCAAGATGGTGAACAGACCACAGGTAATTGTAGCTTATTCTCATAATGTGTCTCAGGCAGTAAGAGTACATGAACTGCCAAAGCCAGGAGAGACCATTCGTGCGTTAAAAACAAGCGCGGGCATGGATGGTGCAAAAGGAACTAATGCGGCTGTTGCAGCTGCCAGAGTGGGGGCAGATGTTGCAATGATAGCCCATGTAAAGGGCGGTGACTGGTACTATAAAGGTAAAGAGGTATTAAAAGAAGCTGGGATTGATGATACATATGTAGTATTAGGAGAAGGAATCAAAGATACTTCGGGAGTTGTTCTCATTGACGATGCTGGAAGAAATATGATTGTTTTGGGTGCACATAATGAGCAGAAAATACCAGATGAAGAGATTGACCAGGCTTTAGAAGCAATGAAGGATGCCCAGTATTGTATTACAGGCTATGAAATCAATGAGCAGAGTGTACGGCATATCCTTAGAAAAGCGAGAGAACTGGGAATCAAAACTGTTGTGAATCCATCACCTGTTCCAGATTATGTTCCGGATTACTGGGGAGATATCAGCATTCTCATTTTAAATGAAGTAGAGATTGGAAGAATGCTGGATCTTGCAGGTGTAGAGTATACTCCAGGCAATTGGGAAGAGTGTGCAGGAAAAATGCGTCAGGCTTATGGCGTGGGTGATATCGTAGTTACTCTGGGTGAAAATGGATTCTTCTGTATAGAGGGAGACCGGGCTTATCAGGCACCGGGAATTTCGGTATGCAGCAAGGATACCACAGGAGCTGGAGATGGATTTTTAGGTTCTATGACAGCTAGGTTGTCTATGGGTGACAGTTTGCATGATGCATGTTTATATGCCAATAAATATTGCTCCATTACAGTGCAGAGAGATGGAACAATCAGCAGTTACCCTACTGCAGAGGAAGCAGAAGCAATCTTTAACAGAAAGGATATGTATGATTATATCCTGGAATCGAAAGAGGCAGTAAGACACATTGTGGATGAGCAGGATGAACTGCTGAAAACGGCACTGGAATATTGCTGTGATGGTAAAATCGAACAAGTCTATGTACTTGGTTCAGGTACCAGTTATCATGCAGCAGTATCGGCAAGAAAAGTAATGGAAGATACCATGCAGATAAAAGTTTTTGCTATGTATCCAATGGAGTTTGTGGATAATGAAAAGGTATTTAATAAAAATACACTGGTCATTGGTATTTCACAGGCAGGAAGAAGTACCAGTACCATTAAGGCACTGGATAAGGCAAAAGCATTAGGGTTGATGACGCTGGCAATTACTGCCAATATACAAGCTCCGGTTACAGAACATGCGGATCGTACTGTTTTGCTGGCGGTAGGTGAAGAGCTGGCTGGACCTAAGACAAAGGGCTATGAAGGCTCTGTGGCTACTTTGGCATTGTTAGGTATGAAACTGGCAGAAAAAACAGGAAAGATCACAGGAGAAAGAAAAGAAGAACTTACAAGAGCAATGGTAGAAACCTCAGATGGAATCCCGGATATTGCTCAGAAAGCATGGGATTGGTATAAGACCAATAAAGAAGATTTGTTAAAGTGCAAAAGAATCATTGTGATCGGTTGTGATTCTTGTATGGGCGCTATGTTAGAGGGAACTTTAAAGATTCTAGAAGCAGCGCGATACAGTGTAACGGGCTATGAACTGGAAGAGTTTATGCATGGAATCTATCATGCGATTGATAAGGATACTTATATCCTGTATCTGGGAAATAAAAGTAAGCATTTAGAGCGCATGGTTCATATGATGAAGTACTTTGAAGAAGAACGTCATGCCCACAATTACATGATTACCTCTGATGAGTCTCTTGCAACACAGAGAAATCTGGTTTATCCATTTAAGGAGGATGGGTATTTTTCATCTATGGAGTACGTAGTTCCTATGCAGGTTCTTGCAAGAAAGATGTCAATGGATATGGGAATTGACTGCAATATTCCAAGTGATCCATTGTTCCATAAGAAGATGGGAAGTTATGAGTATTCATAGCTATAAATGAGCAAATGCATTTTTTTGAATATTGATAGAAGTTTGATATTTTTTCAGATGGCTTATGATACTGATCTTGTGAAACCCTGTTTTAAAAGATCAGACTTCATCAGTATCAATAACACACATATGGTGTACAAATGACATGATCAACCAGTATCTTTGGATTTCCTGTGGGGAAAAGACACATCCGTTTCCATCAACAAAATGGTCGAAAGTTGGCTTATAGTGTCACGTTGGACTTTGGTTTGGAACTGGGTGAAAAACATTCCCCGCACAGTTGACAGAGCTTTCCCAGCCGAATAATCTGCTGGGAAAGCGGCTCATTTGCTGCGTCAATCTGGAGTGTATGCATATCGGTGGTGTCAAAAGTGAGGTGCGTATTCTGGAAAACGATTCCAAACAGGGCGTTGTATTGCTCACTCCGATGGAATTGGCAGAAAGGGGGAACCAGTTTTTTTGAAGCAGAAAAACATGATTTTTGAACACGGTTCAATTCTGGTTTTCATTGCTGGATGTCTGTGGGGAAGCATTGGATTGTTTATCAGGTTGATATCCGATGCCGGTGCCTCTGCTATAACTATTAGCTTTTTGCGCATGGCTTTCGCTTTTGTAATCCTGCTGGTTGTCACACTGATCCGTTCTGGAATTTCGGTTTTTCGTGTTAGTAAAAGAATTCTTTTCTTCAGCGCAATGCTGGGATTGATCTGCCATGGTGTTTATAATGTTTTCTACAGCTGGGCTGTGGTGCAGATTGGAGTAACGGTCAGTGCAGTATTGCTGAATGTCGCCCCTGTTTTCACTGCAATTCTTTCTGCGATTTTCTTCCATGAGCGGATTACTTCCCATAAGTGCATTGCACTCCTGATTAATGTAATAGGATGTGTATTGGCGGCTACTGGTGGACAATTTACGGCTTCTTCGCTGTCCATTTCGGGGATTTTCTTTGGCGTAGTATCTGGCTTCTGTTATGCTTTGACCGCTATTTTCGGAAAGCTCGCTGGAGAGGATAGTGACCCGTTTGTTATCAGTACCTACAGCTACCTGTTCGCAGCCCTGTTTTTGGCTGTATTCATGCGGCAGTGGGAAACGCCAATCACGTTTACTATCCACATCATGTGGTTGGGTTTTCTTTATGCGCTGATTCCTACAGCGATTGGCTATCTTTTTTATTATCAAGGGGTGCGTCAAATACATGAAAGTAGTAGGGTTCCCGTCATTGCTTCGATGGAGACAGTGATGGCAACTGTCTTGGGCATGCTGGTTCTCGGCGAAAAGCTGACTGTTACGCGCTATCTGGGAATCATCATTGTGATGGTTTCCATTGTACTGATGCAGCAGCGCAAGATTGTACCTGATGCGACAGCACGGAATGACTCTGCTATGTAGTTCTCTTGGTTTTCAGTCATTTCACAAGGAATAAAGTCCAGTGTCTACATACAAGATTGACATGGGACTTTTTCTTAATTGTTAGGCCAAGAGTCAGAATTGCTTAAACTTACAGTAAAAAACTTCTGAGCTATACAGAAAGAAAAAGAGATGCCTTGTTAAGTTACTATACACGGGTAGTTCATTTTCATTGTGGAAAGTGACGAAAATCATTT